>NZ_CP077097.1:750000-1060000 GCF_014269225.2 Pseudomonas anuradhapurensis | reverse complement strand
CCGCCACCAGGGCCGCTACGACTTCCCCAGCCTGATCAAGGCCCTCCCCGAGCTGGCGCGCTTCACCATCACCAACCCTTACGGCAAGCCCAGCATCGACTTCGCCAACCCCGAAGCCGTACGGGTATTCAACCGCGCCCTGCTCAAGGCCCAATACGGCATCCAGCACTGGGACATCCCGGCCGACTACCTGTGCCCGCCGATCCCCGGCCGCGCCGACTACCTCCACGTGGCCGCCGACCTGTTGGCCGACGACAATGCCGGCGAGATCCCCAAGGGCGCGCAGGTTCGCGTACTGGACATCGGCGTCGGCGCCAACTGCATCTATCCGCTGCTCGGCCACAGCGACTACCGCTGGCGCTTCCTCGGTTCGGACATCGACCCGGTGGCCCTGGCCTCGGCCAAGGCCATCGTCCAGGCCAACCGCCTGGACAAGGCCATCACCCTGCGCCACCAGGCCAACCGTGCCCACATCCTCAGCGGCTTGCTGCAGGAGGACGAACGCTTTGACCTGACCCTGTGCAACCCGCCCTTCCACGCTTCGCGCGACGAAGCCACGCGCGGCAGCCAGCGCAAGTGGAAGAACCTCGGCAAGCAGGACCCCAAGCGCAAGTTGCCGGTGCTGAACTTTGGTGGCCAGAACAATGAACTGTGGTGCGAAGGTGGCGAGATCCGCTTTGTCACCCAGCTGGTTGGCGAAAGCGTGCAGTACGCAGAACGGGTGCTGTGGTTCACCAGCCTGGTGTCCAAGGCCAGCAACCTGCCAGGGATCGAGGCCGCGCTGAAGAAGGCCGGCGCCAAGGCCGTGCGCGTTGCCGAAATGGGCCAGGGGCAGAAACAGAGCCGCATGGTCGCCTGGAGCTTCCTCGACGAGGCGGCACGCCAGGCCTGGCACGCCCGGCGTAGACAACAGGCATGAAAAAACCGCGCCCGGGCAAGCCGGGCGCGGTTTCGTCAAAGCTTCAACAATTACTTGTTGATGGCGTCGGTCAGCACTTTGGCTGGAACGAACTTGACGACTTTCTTGGCAGCGATTTCGATGGCAGCGCCAGTCGACGGGTTGCGGCCGGTACGGGCAGGACGCTCGGTGACTTTCAGCTTGCCGATGCCTGGCAGAGTGATTTCAGCGCCGTTTTCCAGCTGGTCGGCAACGATCTGGCCCAGTTGCTCCAGAGCGTTCTTGGCGGTGGCTTTTGGCGCGGCGATCGATTCGGCGATGTCGGCAATCAGTTGGTCTTTGGTCAATGCCATGGTGGTGTTCCTTCCCTATCAAATTCGATGGTTATGCAGCGGACTAACGACGTTATCGGGCCAGCCCCTGAAAGTGGAGGGCCGCGCCAATCGCGTATGTAGATACGCAAATCGGCGTTTGGTTCGACACGCCGGCAGCACGTTGCCAGCAATGCGCCACATGCTGGGCGCAAGACCGCGCAAAGCTACCACAGGAACGGATAAATATCCGCTGCGCACTTCGATTAAATGCAGGTTTTTCGGGGGTTTTAGCCTCGAACGCGCGAATTTGCACAAAAAACGAACAACCGGCATTTCTGCCAACATCCGGCCACTGCATCACCTGGCGTCTGGGGTAAACTTGGCACCTTTTGCAGCCCGCCGAGAATTCCATGCCAATCCGTCATTGCATCGTTCACCTGATCGACAAAAAGCCCGATGGCAGCCCCGCCGTGCTGCATGCCCGCGACTCCGAGCTGGCCGCCTCCGATGCTATCGAAAACCTGCTGGCCGACCTCAATGACAGCTATAACGCCAAGCAAGGCAAGGCCTGGGGTTTCTTTCACGGTGAGTCCGGCGCCTACCCGCTGAGCGGCTGGCTGAAGCAGTACCTGGACCAGGAAAAGGACTTCACCGCCTTCAGCCGCGTGGCCGTGGAACACCTGCAAAAGCTCATGGAAGAGTCCAACCTGTCCACCGGCGGCCACATCCTGTTTGCCCATTACCAGCAAGGCATGACCGAGTACCTGGCGATCGCCCTGCTGCACCATAGCGAAGGCGTGGCGGTGAACGCCGAACTCGATGTGACGCCTTCGCGCCACCTTGACCTCGGGCAGTTGCACCTGGCGGCGCGCATCAACCTGTCGGAATGGAAGAACAACCAGAACTCCAAGCAGTACATCTCGTTCATCAAGGGCAAGAACGGCAAGAAGGTTTCCGACTACTTCCGCGATTTCATCGGCTGCCAGGAAGGTGTCGACGGCCCGGGCGAAACCCGCACCCTGCTCAAGGCCTTCAGTGACTTCGTCGAGAGCGAAGACCTGCCGGAGGAGTCCGCCCGCGAAAAAACCCAGACCCTGGTGGACTATGCCACCACCCAGACCAAGCTGGGCGAGCCGGTGACCCTGGAAGAGCTGTCCAGCCTGATCGACGAGGACCGGCCGAAGGCGTTCTACGACCACATCCGTAACAAGGATTACGGCCTGTCACCGGAAATCCCCGCGGACAAGCGCACCCTCAACCAGTTCCGCCGCTTCACCGGGCGTGCCGAGGGGCTGTCGATCAGCTTCGAAGCGCATCTACTGGGGGACAGGGTGGAATATGACGAAGCGGCCGGGACCTTGATCATCAAGGGGCTGCCGACCACCCTGGTGGACCAGCTGAAGCGGCGCAAGGACTGATGGCCCAAGGGGCTGCTGCGCAGCCCCATCGCGAAGCGACCCTAGGCTCTGTACGAACAGTCTTGAGACGCAGGTCAGGCAAGGCGAAAACAGCCGAGGAAGCGGAGTGTACTGGAGTACATGAGCATTCCGAGGCTGTTTTCAACGCAGCATGAACAAGTATCAAGGTTTTTCGTACAGAGCCTAGGGCGACGAAGCGCTGTCATAGCCGGCCACCAACGCCTCCTTCGCCGACTTGCGCAGGCGCTTCACCAGCCGTTCCTGGCGCAACGCCTCGCCCTTGTCCGGCCATTGCTCCATATACACCAGCGCCTGGGCCGGGCTGGTCTTGAAATAACGTGCGCCCTGCCCTTTCTGGTGGGCCAGGAAGCGCCGCTGCGGATCATCGCTGATGCCGCAATACAACGAACCATTGGCAGCCCGTACCAGGTAGACATACCAGGGTTTCACTGCCTGATCCGGCACTTGTTCACTCACGACGCCTGCTCTTTTCATCACTAGTTTGGTGAGCCCACTCATCGAGGGCTTCATCATGCTTGATTCGCTTCCACACATTGGCTTGGGTGCAGCACTGCTTGTGGCTGCATTCGCCGCACAGGCGTCGACTGGAAAGGAAACCGCCAGACAAATGCAAGACAACTACGACGCCACCCCCGCCCAGTGCGAGGGCAAAGCCGTACCTGCCCACGCCTGCTCGGGTGTGCTGCTTCGCTCGACCAGGCCGTCACCGCATTACCACACCTGGCATCATAGCCAGAACAGCAAGGACAAGGGCGGCGTATCGTTCTCCTACCTGCGCAGCGATATCCCCACCACCCGGCTGGCTGCCGATGGCCGTAGTGGCTTCACCCTGTACCCGATACTGCAACGCCCGCAAGGCTCCCTACGCTACGAGATGCTGTGCGCCTGGCCCACCGACGGCGACACCTGGGAACGCGATAATCGCGGTTGCGGCAATAACCGGCAAACGGCCGAAACCGAGGCAGCCTGCCATGAACAGGAGGTGTTCACTGCCGAGCAATGGATCGCGCGCTTCAGGCAGAGCGGGGATTATAAACGCCAATGCGCCTTCGACATCCGCCGCGCGAGGGTGCCGGAACGGGCCGAGGCCTTCCATCAAAGCCTGCGCGCCAAACAACTGTTCGCCCGCGAGCTGCCATTTCCCTGGAACGAAGTGGTGATTGGCGCCTGGGACGAAGCGAGCGCCAATCGCCTGCCGATCCAGTCGTTTTTCCACATCGAGGGCGAGCATGGTGCCCTGCAGCAGGCTCAGGCCGACCAGCAGGACTGGCACCAGACCTATGGCAGTTTCATTCCGGTGATTCGCATCCGCCTACCGGACAACACCACTGAGCGTGCCATCTTCAGCTACCACGACAGTGATCAGGCCGTGGCGCTGCCCTGAGCATGCTGATACGCCCGCAAGCCCTTGAACGCTTGCTGGCGTACCTTGTTCTGTACGAGCGGCGACCAGCCAAGCAGCAGGCCTGGAGCACCCAGCGCCTGCCGCGCCCAACGCCACAGGTCGAAGGTGTCGTCATGCTGGCAGATCAGCCCATCGCGGATCACGAAACGCGCCTGGATATCGTTGACCACAGTACGGCCAGTCTGGCTGAACAGGTAGGTGGCGACCCAGTGTGCGCCACCGCTGCGCTCATCGGCGCGTACGCCGTCGAACGTCAGGGTGAAATCCTTCGCCCGGGTAGTGAGCATCCGCCACATGTCACCCACGTCCCTGCCACGCAAGGTACCGAATACCGGGTCGCTGAAGACGATATCGTCGCTGTAGCAGGCCACCATGGCCTCGGCGTCAAGGCGCTGGAAGGCCTGGTAGAAGCGGGTGATGAGTTCGCGGTTGGCGTCGCTCATGAGGGCTGGTCCGTCCTGGGGTGGAAAGCTGCACGATAATCTGCCCCACAGGCTTATACCAGTACCCGCGAAGAGGCCGGTACTGGCCAGGTTCCCCTTCAAACCTTCTCGCTGGTCACCTGCACATGCAAAGCTCGCCCAGCCCCCAGCCCGAACACGATGGCGCCAACCCCCAGCACGGCAAAAATCCAGCCTACGGCGGCCCAGCCACCGCTCAGGTCATGCACCAGGCCCACCGCAAACGGCCCCATCGACGCCAAGGTGTAGCCCACGCCCTGGGCCATGCTCGACAGGTTGGCCGCGACATGGGCGTCTTTCGAACGCAGCACGATCAAGGTCAGCGCCAGGGCGAAGGTACCGCCCTGCCCCAGGCCCAGCAGTACCGCCCAGCCCCACAGCCCGCCAAGCGGCGCATACAGGCAACCGAACAAGCCGGCCAGGGTGGTCAGCATGACCAGCACGATCGCCAGCCGCTGGTCCTTGCCGCGCGTGGCCAGCCACGGCGCACTGAGCGAACTGAGCAACTGCACGATCACCGACCCCGACAGCACCAACCCCGCCTCGGTCGGGCTCAGGCCGCGACCAATCAGGATTGACGGCAACCAACCGAACACGATGTAGGCCAGCGACGATTGCAGGCCCATGTACAAGGTCACCTGCCAGGCCAAGGGATCACGCCACAGGCCACGCACGCGATAGGCCACCTTGTGCAAGCCATGCCCCTGGCGGGCTTGGGGCAGCCAGACCAGCATGGCCAGCAGCGCCGGTAGCGCCCAGAAGCCCAGCCCCAGCGCCCAGCTGCCGTCGAAGTGCTGCGCCAGCGGGACGGTGGCCCCCGCTGCCATGGCCGCGCCCAGGCATAGCGCCATGGTGTACACGCCGGTCAGCGTGCCGGCGTGCTGCGGGAAGTCGCGCTTGACGATACCCGGCAACAGCACGCCGATGATGCCGATGCTGGCCCCGGCCACCAGGCTGCCGAGGAACACTCCGATAGCACCGAAGCTACTGCGCACCACGATGCCCAGCGCCAGGCTGGCGAGGATGCCGAGGATCACCCGCTCACTGCCGAAGCGACGCGCCAGCACTGGCGCCAACGGGGCGAACAAACCCAGGCACAACACTGGCAAGGTGGTCAGCAAGCCAGCCAGCGAGGCGTTCAGCCCCAGGCCCGCGGACACCTGGCCAAGCACTGGCGCCATGCTCGACAACGCCGGGCGCAGGTTCAGCGCCACCAGCACCAGGCCGAGCAACAGCAGCCACGGCCGCCGCAGCAGCACAGGCTGCTGCTGGACCTGCTCGTCGTCAGCCTCGGCATCGATCAGCAGCTCATCGAGTTCCCGCTCAGGTGGCGGGGTGTTACGGGTGATGGATTCAGCCATGGCGTTCTCGGGTCAGGATTCGATGAGGGTACGGCTCAGGCGTTTGGCCCGCTCCGCGTCGCGTTGCTCGATGGCCTCGAGAATCTGCCCGTGCAGGTCGAACGTGGCCTGGCAGCGCGGAACGGTGGTCATGTTGTGCTGCAGCGCGGCAGCCACCACCCCGGAAAAGTAGCGGTACAACTCGCTGAGTGCCGGGTTGTGGGCGGCATCGACCAGCCGTTGGTGAAACACCAGGTCGCAGGCCACGTAGGCGGCAACATCGCCATGAAAATGCCCGGCACTGACCGCCAGAGCATCACGCAACGCCTGCAGGTCGGCATCGGTACGCCGCAGCGCGGCCAGGCCGATAGCCTCTGCTTCCAGAATGTGCCGGGTTTCACGGGCATGTTCAGGTGAGCAGCGTGACATCGCCTGCACGGCCTGCAGCGGATCCTGGGCGGTGCGCAGGTAACTGCCATCGCCCTGGCGAATTTCCACCAGGCCGCTGAATGCCAGCACACGCATGGCCTCGCGCACGGTATTACGGCTGATGCCCAGCTCCACGGCCAGCACCGGTTCGGTGGGCAGACGTTGGCCGATTTGCCAGTCGCCCTGGAGGATGCGTTCGCGCATGCGCTCGACGGCAAGTTCGACCAGTGAGCGCCTGGTCAATTCGCTGCTCATTTCACTCAACCAATCATCCGATGAATTCGTGCAGCTTAATGGAAAGCCTTGCGCACGGCAATTCAACTGGCATTTCTACCAGTTGTCAGCGCGTGGGGTTGTTGCAACGCTTGAGCCCGACCTCATCAAGGCATGACTTATGTCGATCATCAGAGCCCTACGCTGGACCGCCCTGCTGCTGGCTGCGCTGCTGGTCAATGGCTGCGACGTCAAACCGCTGCAAACGCAACCGAAGACGCTGATCATCGGCATGGACGGCGTCCAACTTCAGCATTACGAACAGCTGGGCGCCGATACCAACCTGCACAAGCGCCTGTTCTATGGCAAGGCCTATGCCGGCGGCATAACCGGGCGGGCCAGCGAGCAGGCCACGGTCAGCGGCCCGGGGTGGATCACCCTGTTGTCAGGTGTGTGGGCCAACAAGCACAAGGTGGTCTCCAACTCCGAAACCTTGCGCATCGCTCCCGAGTTCCCCAGCCTGTTCAAGCGGCTACGCGATGCACGGCCAAACGCCTACATCGCCAGCATCGTCAACTGGTCGCCGATCAACACTGCCTACCTGCTGGTGGACGCGCAGGGCAATAACCTGCGCGAAAGCGGCCTGAATGATGAGCAGGTCACCGCGCGAACCCTGGAGATACTGGGCAATACCCCGGCCGACTTCACCTTCATTCAGCTCGACGAACCCGACCAGGCCGGCCACGCCAGTGGCTTCGGGCCGGCCTACCAGGCAGCCCTGCGCGAAGCTGACGCGCGCCTGGGGCGCCTGCTGGACAAGGTGGAACAGCGCATGACCCAGTATCCGCAGGAGGATTGGCTGGTGATTGTCTGCACTGACCACGGTCGGGATTACTGGGGCACTGGCCATGGCGGTGTGACCGAGCAGGAGAAGACCGTGTTCATTGCCAGCAACAAGCCGTTGAATGAAGAGCTGAACCAACCCAGCATTCCAGAAGACAACCCGGGGCCCAACAACTTGTATGGCTACGCAGCGCAGACCTCGGTAGCCCCAACCGTGCTCAGGCACATGGGGCTCGACCTGCTGCCGGAATGGCGGCTCGACGGTACGCCGCTGCTGGGCGCTACCGGCGTACGCAAGGCACGGGCCATCGAAGCCGAAGGCAAATTGTTGTGGAACAGCGACTCGCCAGGGACCGTGATCATTCACAAGAATGGCCAGGTCGTCGCCAATGCGCAGGCTTACCTGCAGCAGTGGACCGATCCCGAAGGCATGCGCCAGGCCGACGACTACGTGCTCGAACTTGATGGCACGCCGGTCGCGGTGCGCACCCGGCCAGCCAGCGCGCGATTGAGTATCGAGAAAATCAGGTACTGAGCGGGGCGGCCCTGCAGGAGCGGATGTCCCCACTCCTGCAGACCTCGGCTCAGTTCAAGGCATCGAGCAGCGCCTGGTTCATCTCCGGCGTGCCAATGGTGATACGCAGGAACTGGGCAATGCGCTCCTGCTTGAAGTGACGCACGATCACGCCCTGCTCACGCAGGCGCGCCGACAGCTGTGCGGCATCCTGCTGGGGGTGGCGGGCGAAGATGAAGTTGGCCGCCGATGGCAATACCTCGAAGCCCTTGCCGACCAACTGTTCCACCAATGCTTCACGGCTGTCGATCACCTTGCGGCAGGTTGCCTCGAAGTAGGCCTTGTCCTCGAAGGCAGCCGCAGCGCCCACGATCGCCATGCGGTCAAGCGGGTAGGAGTTGAAGCTGTTCTTGATCCGCTCCAGCGCCTCGATGAGGTCCGGGTGACCGACTGCCAGGCCCACACGCAAACCGGCGAGCGAGCGGGACTTCGACAGGGTCTGGGTCACCAGCAGGTTGTCATAGCGATCCACCAGGCTGATGGCCGTTTCACCGCCGAAGTCGATGTAGGCTTCGTCCACCACCACCACCGAGTCGCGGTTGGCTTGCAGCAACTGCTCGATCGCCTGCAACGGCAGCAGGCAGCCGGTCGGCGCGTTAGGGTTGGGGAAAATGATCCCGGCGTTGGGTTTGTTGTAGTCAGCAATGCGGATCTGGAACTGCTCATCCAGCGCCACCTGCTCGAACGCAATGCCATACAAGCCGCAGTACACCGGGTAGAAGCTGTAGCTGACGTCGGGGAACAGCAACGGGCCGCGAGCGTGCTGGAACAGGCCGTGGAAGATGTGTGCCAGCACCTCGTCGGAGCCGTTGCCGACGAACACTTGCGCCGGGGTGACGCCGTAATACTCGGCCACCGCCTGCTTCAGGCGGTCGCTGTTCGGGTCCGGGTACAGGCGCAGGTTGTCGTTCAGCTCGCCACGCATGGCCTCCAGCGCCTTCGGCGATGGGCCATAGGGGTTCTCGTTGGTGTTCAGCTTGACCAGGCGGGCCAGCTTGGGTTGCTCGCCCGGCACGTAAGGCACCAGGTCCTTGACGAAGGGGCTCCAGAATCGACTCATGCTCAGTTCCCCTTCTGTTGGGTCAGGATACGGTATTCAGCGCTGCGGGCGTGGGCGGTCAGCGACTCGCCACGGGCCAGGACCGAAGCGGTGTGGCCCAGTTCGGACGCGCCCTGTTCGGAGCAGAAGATGATCGACGAACGCTTCTGGAAGTCATACACCCCCAGCGGCGAGGAAAAACGCGCGGTGCCGGAAGTGGGCAGCACGTGATTGGGGCCGGCGCAGTAGTCACCCAGCGCTTCGCTGGTGTGGCGGCCCATGAAGATCGCGCCCGCGTGGCGGATCTGCGGCAGCCAGGCCTGCGGGTCGGCCACTGACAGTTCGAGGTGCTCCGGCGCGATACGGTTGGCCACTTCAATGGCCTGCTGCATGTCACGCACCTGGATCAACGCGCCACGGCCATTGATCGATTTCTCGATGATCGCGGCACGCTCCATGGTCGGCAGCAACTTGTCGATGCTGGCGGCAACGCGGTCAAGGAAAGCCGCGTCCGGGCTGACCAGGATCGCCTGGGCGTCTTCGTCGTGCTCGGCCTGGGAAAACAGGTCCATGGCGATCCAGTCCGGATCGGTCTGGCCGTCACACACCACGAGGATTTCCGATGGGCCGGCGATCATGTCGATGCCTACCTGGCCGAACACGTGGCGCTTGGCCGTGGCGACGTAGATGTTGCCCGGGCCGACGATCTTGTCTACCTGCGGCACGCTCTCGGTACCGTAGGCCAGCGCCGCAACGGCCTGGGCGCCACCGACGGTGAACACCCGGTCGACCCCGGCGATGCAGGCCGCCGCCAGCACCAGCTCATTGACCTCGCCACGCGGGGTGGGCACCACCATGACCACTTCGGCCACGCCGGCAACCTTGGCCGGGATGGCATTCATCAGCACCGACGACGGGTACGACGCCTTGCCGCCCGGCACGTACAGGCCGGCGCGGTCCAGCGGGGTGACCTTCTGGCCGAGCACGGTGCCGTCGGCTTCGGTGTATTGCCAGGAGTCCTGCTTCTGCCGCTCGTGGTACAGGCGCACACGGTTGGCGGCTTTTTCCAGGGCTTCGCGCTGGGCCGGGGTAATGCGGGTCAGAGCCAGTTCCAGGCGGTCGCGCTTGAGGATCAGGTCGTCGATCGACTTGGCATCGACACCATCGAAACGCTGGGTGAACTCCACCAGCGCCGCATCGCCGCGCTCGCGCACAGCCTTGATGATGTCGAGCACGCGCTGGTTGACCGCGTCATCGGACACACTTTCCCAGCTCAGCAGATGATCCAGATGTCGGGCGAAATCCGGATCAGCAGCGTTGAGACGGGCAATTGCAGTGGACACGGTCATGGCGAGGGCCTCGATTATTGGCGAATGCTCAGGCGCCCTAGGCTACCAGTCGATCCGCGCGGGCACCCAAGAAAAAAGGCTATGACGCGGATAGACGGGCGCGACAGCGAAGGTCGCGCGCAGGAGTCAACCGCGGTGTCGCGACTCGACTGCTTGGCGCAGCGTGTCGATCAGGCTCTGGATACGGGCGTGCTGCATTTTCATGGAGGCCTTGTTGACCACCAGGCGCGAGCTGATCGTGGCGATCAGTTCCTGAGGCTCCAGGCCGTTGGCACGCAGGGTATTGCCGGTGTCGACCACGTCGATGATCTTGTCGGCGAGGTTGATCAGCGGTGCCAGCTCCATCGAGCCGTACAGCTTGATGATGTCGACCTGACGGCCCTGTTCGGCGTAATAGCGTTTGGCTACGTTGACGAACTTGGTCGCCACGCGCAGACGGCCCTTGGGCTCGGCTGCACCGACCACGCCGGCAGTCATCAGCTTGCAACGGGCAATCTGCAGGTCCAGGGGCTCGTACAGGCCCTGGCCGCCATACTCCATCAGCACGTCCTTGCCGGCCACACCCAGGTCGGCGGCACCATGCTCGACATAGGTCGGCACGTCGGTGGCACGCACGATCAGCAGGCGCACGTCGTCCTGCGTGGTGGGGATGATCAGTTTGCGGCTCTTGTCCGGGTTCTCGGTCGGCACGATACCGGCTTCCGCCAGCAGCGGCAGGGTATCGTCGAGAATACGGCCTTTGGAAAGCGCGATGGTCAACATTGGAACGTCGGTCCTCAAGCGGCTACTGCCGGCCGGGCCACGGGCCCGACCGCATTCAATTCATCAGGCCCAGCCTGTGGGAGCGGGCTAGCCCGCGAACACCGGCATAGCCGGTGCCATGCACCGCGGAGGCTTCTTCGCGGGCATGCCCGCTCCCACAGGATGTGCCAGGCAGATAACTAGCCCGGTACGCGACGGATTTTCGCGCCCAGCATCTGCAGTTTCTCTTCGATGCACTCGTAACCACGGTCGATGTGGTAGATGCGATCGATCAGGGTATCGCCTTCGGCAACCAGTGCCGACAGCACCAGGCTGGCCGACGCACGCAGGTCGGTGGCCATGACCGGGGCGCCCTTGAGCGTATTCACGCCAGTGACGATTGCGGTGTTGCCTTCGACCTGGATCTGCGCGCCCATGCGGTGCATTTCATAGACGTGCATGAAGCGGTTTTCAAAGATCGTCTCGATCACCGCGCCAGTGCCTTCGGCAATGGCGTTGAGCGAGATGAACTGCGCCTGCATGTCGGTCGGGAACGCCGGGTACGGGGCGGTACGCAGGTTGACGGCTTTCGGCCGCTTGCCATGCATGTCCAGCTCGATCCAGTCTTCGCCGGTGTTGATGTCGGCGCCGGCTTCCTTGAGTTTTTCCAGGACCGCTTCAAGGATGGTCGGGTCGGTGTCCTTGACCTTGACGCGGCCACCGGTCACGGCAGCGGCAACCAGGTAGGTACCGGTCTCGATACGGTCTGGCATCACGCGGTAGTTGGCCGAGGCCAGGCGCTCGACGCCATCGATGACGATGGTGTCGGTACCCGCGCCCTGGATCTTGCCGCCCATGGCGTTGATGAAGTTGGCCAGGTCGACCACTTCCGGCTCGCGCGCGGCGTTCTGCAGCACACTGCGGCCCTTGGCCAGGGCTGCGGCCATCATGATGTTCTCGGTACCGGTCACGCTGACGGTGTCGAAGAAGAAGTGCGCACCGCGCAGGCCACCTTCAGGCGCCTTGGCCTTGATGTAGCCGCCCTCGACTTCGATCTTGGCGCCCATGGCTTCGAGGCCACGGATGTGCAGGTCGACCGGGCGCGAGCCAATGGCGCAACCGCCAGGCAGGGCCACTTCGGCCTCGCCGAAGCGGGCGACCATCGGGCCAAGGACCAGGATCGAGGCGCGCATGGTCTTCACCAGCTCGTACGGCGCGACCAGGGTCTTGATGGTGCGCGGGTCGATCTCCACCGCCAGCTTTTCGTCGATCACAGGCTCGATGCCCATGCGCCCGAACAGCTCGATCATGGTGGTGATGTCGTGCAGGTGCGGCAGGTTGCCTACGGTGACCGGGCCGTCGGCCAACAGGGTCGCCGCCAGGATCGGCAGGGCTGCGTTCTTCGCGCCCGAAATGCGGATCTCGCCATCAAGGCGAGCGCCGCCAGTAATAATCAGTTTGTCCATTGGAATCTCGCCGCCACGTTGGCTCAGGTGCGCTCAGCCCAGGCTGCGCTGCTGAAAAATTTCATGGTTACCGCATGGATGCTGCCATTGGCGATCCACGGATTCAGGTGAGCATAGATCGCCTGCTGGCGTTTGACCGGGCTCAGGCCAGCCAACTCGTCGCTGATCACGTTCAACTGGAAGTTGCAGCCTTCGCCTTCAACTTCGACCCGGGAACCCGGCAATTTCTCTTCAAGGAAGCTTTTAACTTCTACGGCCTGCATGCTCAACCTCAATCGGCGCCCGATGCGCACGGGTCGGCCATCATACAAAAAAGCCCCTCGCCTGCGAAGCCCAACGAGGGCTTCACTGACCGAGGGGCCATCATTCCTGTCACGCCATCAGGTTGCCAGCACTTCGTCGAGGTCATAGACCTCGGCAATTTCGCGCATGTCGTCGGGCATTTTGCGCACCTGACAACCCTTGCCAGCGGCCTGGGCATCACGCATGAAGGCCAGCAGCAGTGACAGGCCGACACTGGTGGAGCGCTGCACCGCCGCGCAATCGAGCACTACCTGCGCCTCGCCGCAGGCGCCGATCAGCGCCTTGCCCTGCTTGCGCAGGAGCGGCCCGCTGCGGTAGTCCAGCACGCCGGCCAGGCGCAGCACGCCCGGCTCGGCCATGCTTACGGCAGCCTCACTCATTTGACGGTCTTCTCCGGGGAGTTGTCGGCAGCCTGCTTGGCCTTGGCCACTTCACCGGCCCAGCCGTCGATGGTCTTGTCCAGGTCGCCACCGTTGCGCTGCATGGCGTCGGCGAACTGGTCGCGGAACAGCTTGCCGATGTTGATGCCGTTGACGATCACGTTACGCACCTTCCACTCGCCAGCCAGGTTTTCCAGGGTGTACTGCACCGGGTAGACGGCACCGTTGTTGCCGGTGACCTTCATGCCGACGCTGGCGCGCTTGCCGTCATCGGCCTTGGCCGGGTCTACGACGATACCCTGGTTGTTGTACTCCAGCAGCGCGTTACCGTAGAACTGGAACAGGCTGCGCTTGAAGTTTTCCTGGAAGCGCTGCATCTGCTCGGGCGTGGCCTTGCGCGAGTACTTGACGGTCATGATGCTTCTGGAAATGCCGTCGGCATCGACCACGGGCGCAAGGATCCGGTCAAGGGTGTCGTAGAAAGCTTGCGGGTTGGTCTTGTACTGCTCCTTGTTGGCCTTGAGCTCACCCAGCAACTCGGTGGTGGTGCTCTGCACCACGTCGTGCGGCGACTGCGCGGCCATTGCCATCAGGGGGAAGGCCGCCAGCAGGACCAGCAGGCCACGTCGCAGGATCGAAATCATGGAAACTCCTTAATTAGCCGGTTGCGCTTCTTTCGGTTCCTTGCCAACGGAGTTGAGCAGGAACTTGCCAATCAGATCTTCCAGCACCAGGGCCGACTGGGTGTCATGGATGGTCGCGCCATCCTTGAGCACCTGCTCTTCACCGCCCACGCTGATGCCGATGTACTTCTCGCCCAGCAACCCAGCGGTCAGGATCGAGGCAGTGGAGTCGACCGGCAGGTTATCCACCGACTTGTCCAGCTGCAGCGTCACCCGACCGGTATAGGAATCACGGTCCAGGTCGATGGCGGTAACCTTGCCGATGGTCACACCGGCCATGGTCACTTTAGCTCTGACCGTCAAACCGGCGATATTGTCGAAGTACGCATAAACTTTATAGGTATCGCTGCTCGGGCTGGCCGACAGGCCGCTGACACGCAGGGCCAGCAGCAGCAGCGCCAGGATCCCGGCCAGGAGGAACAGGCCGACACCGATTTCCAGGGTGCGGTTTTGCATCAGAAATCTCCAAACATCAAGGCGGTCAGAATAAAGTCCAGACCCAGCACTGCCAACGAGGCATAAACCACGGTCTTGGTGGTGGCACGGCTGATCCCTTCTGAGGTGGGCTCACAGTCGTACCCCTGGAATACGGCGATCCAGGTCGTGACGAAGGCGAATACCAGGCTCTTGACCAGCCCGTTGAGCACGTCGTCGGTGAACGAAACACTGTTCTGCATGTTGGCCCAGAACGAGCCCTCGTAGACGCCCAGCCAGTCCACGGCGACCCACGAGCCACCCCAGATGCCCACCACGCTGAAGATCAGCGCCAGCAACGGCAGCGAGATGAAACCGGCCCACAGGCGCGGTGCGACAATGTACTTGAGCGGGTCGACGCCGATCATTTCCAGGCTCGACAGCTGCTCGGTGGACTTCATGTTGCCGATTTCAGCGGTCAGCGCGGAGCCGGCGCGGCCGGCGAACAGCAAGGCGGTCACCACCGGGCCCAGTTCACGCAGCAAGGTCAGGGCCACCATCTGCCCCACGGCCTGCTCCGAGCCGTACTTGGTCAGGATGCTGTAGCCCTGCAGCGCCAGCACCATGCCGATGAACACCCCGGACACGACGATGATCGCCAGCGACAGCACACCCACCGAGTACAGCTGCTTGGTCAGCAGCTGGAATCCGCCACCGATACCGCCACGGCCGACCAGGGCATGGAACAGGAACAGGCAGGAACGCCCCAGCACCGCCAGCACGTCGATTGCCGAACGCCCGAGCAGGCGCACACGTTCGAGTAAGGATTTTCTGCGCATCAACGCGCCCCCAGCAGGTCGGCGCGGTAGTCAGGCGCGGGAAAATGGAAAGGTACCGGACCGTCCGGGTCGCCTTTCATGAACTGGCGAATGCGCGGGTTGTCCGACCCCATCAGCTCGTCAGGGGTCCCTTGGCCAAGTACCTGGCCGTCACCCACCACATAGATGTAGTCGGCGATGCTGGCGGTTTCCGCCAGGTCATGGGAGACCACGATGCTGGTGATACCCAGCGCATCGTTGAGCAGGCGGATCAGGCGCACCAGCACCCCCATGGCGATCGGGTCCTGGCCGACGAACGGTTCGTCGTACATGAGGATCTGCGGGTCCAGGGCAATCGCCCGGGCCAGCGCCACGCGGCGCTTCATGCCGCCGGACAGTTCGTCCGGCATCAGGTCGATGGCACCACGCAGGCCCACGGCCTGCAGTTTCATCAGCACGATGTCACGGATCATTTCGTCCGACAGCTGGGTGTGCACGCGCAGCGGGAACGCGACGTTCTCGAACACATCGAGGTCGGTGAACAGCGCGCCGCTCTGGAACAGCACCCCCATTTGCTTGCGGGCGTCGAACAGGTCGCTGCGCGACAGCGTCGGCAGGTTCTGCCCGGCAACCCAGACCTCACCGCTGGAAGGGCGCAACTGCGCGCCCATCAGACGGAGCAACGTGGTCTTGCCGCAACCCGATGGCCCCATTATGCCGGTGACCTTGCCGCGCGGGATGCGAATGTCGACGTTGCTGAAAATGCTGCGCGAACCGCGTTTGAAGGTAACCCCCTTCAACTCGACCGCGTAGGCGCTATCCACACTCATCTAGACTCCTTGCTGATGCAGCCTCGTCCTAATGGACGCCGGCCTCCTTCTGGAAGGCACACGCGCCCCTGGCAGGCCGAATAGCGGCGAACTATAGCACCGCTGACAGCGCCGCCCCAAGGTCGGCTAACGAGTCGTTCAGCCCTGTGACAGGCTGGCGAGAGATTCGCCAGGGCAATCGAAAGCGTGAGGGTTTCTTTCATTGCAGCTATAATCGCCGCCTTTTCATCAGGCATTGCTTTTTCGACATGAGCCAATCCAGCGAGCTGATCCAATCCGCCCAACGCACCCTGCGCCTGGAAGTCGAGGCCGTAGAGGCCCTGCTGGCGCGCATCGACGACAATTTCGTCAAGGCCTGCGAACTGATCCTGGCCAGCAAGGGCCGGGTCGTCGTGGTCGGCATGGGCAAGTCCGGGCACATCGGCAACAAGATCGCCGCCACCCTTGCCAGCACCGGTACGCCGGCATTTTTCGTGCACCCCGCCGAAGCCAGCCATGGCGACATGGGCATGATTACCCGCGATGATGTCATCCTGGCCCTGTCGAACTCCGGCAGCACCGCCGAAATCGTCACCCTGCTGCCGCTGATCAAGCGCCTGGGCATCAAGCTGATCAGCCTGACCGGCAATCCGGATTCGCCCCTGGCCCAGGCTGCCGAGGTCAACCTCGACGCGCGCGTCGAGCAAGAGGCCTGCCCGCTCAACCTGGCCCCCACCTCTTCCACCACCGCTTCGCTGGTACTTGGCGACGCCCTGGCCATCGCCCTGCTCGAGGCGCGTGGCTTCACCGCCGAGGACTTTGCCTTCTCGCACCCGGGTGGGGCACTGGGCCGCCGCCTGCTGCTGAAGGTCGAGAACGTGATGCACGCCGGTGACGACCTGCCCCAGGTGCCGCGCGGCACCCTGCTCAAGGACGCCCTGCTGGAAATGTCCCGCAAGGGCCTGGGCATGACCGTGATCGTCGAAGCCGACGGCAAGCTGGCCGGGATCTTCACCGACGGCGACCTGCGCCGCAGCCTGGACCGCAACATCGACGTCCACACCACCCTGATCGACCAGGTCATGACCGTGCACGGCAAGACGGCCCGCGCCGACATGCTCGCGGCCGAGGCGCTGAAAATCATGGAAGACCACAAGATCGGCGCCCTGGTGGTGGTAGACCGCGAGGACCGCCCGACCGGCGCCCTGAACATGCACGACCTGCTGCGCGCCGGCGTAATGTAAAGGAACGATGGAATGAACCAGGACCTCATGCAACGCGGCAAGCACATCAAGCTGGCAGTGTTCGACGTGGACGGCGTGCTCACCGACGGACGCCTGTACTTCCTCGAGGACGGCAGCGAATTCAAGACCTTCAATACCCTCGACGGCCAGGGCATCAAGATGCTCATGGCCTCGGGCGTGACCACCGCGATCATCAGCGGGCGCAAGACCCCGGTGGTCGAGCGCCGGGCGAAGAACCTCGGCATCCCGCACCTCTATCAAGGCCGCGAGGACAAGCTGGTGGTGCTTGACGGCCTGCTCGCCGAACTGGGCCTGAGCTATGCTCAAGTGGCCTACCTCGGCGACGACCTGCCGGACCTGCCGGTGATTCGCCGGGTCGCCCTGGGCATGGCGGTGGCCAACGCCGCCCCATTCGTTCGCCAGCACGCTCATGGCGTGACCCAGGCACGTGGCGGCGAAGGCGCGGCCCGTGAATTCTGCGAACTGATCATGCAGGCCCAGGGCACCCTGGACGCTGCCAACGCCAACTACCTGTAAGGCTGCCCATGTTCAGCAAGAAAGCCCGCAACATTGCGCTGCTCGCGGTGATCGCCGCCCTGCTGGTGGCGATCGGCTACTGGAATGTCAGCCCGGAAAGCTTCCTCGACAAACCGGTAGCGCAGGTCGACAAGAGCGCCATCGACTACTACGCAGTCAACGCCCACAGCGTGCAGTTCCTGCCCGACGGCAAGCTGCAGTACGAAATGACCGCCGACAAGGTCGAGCACCTCAAGGCCAGCGAAATCACCCTGCTGACCACGCCGGACCTGCACCTGTACCGCGGCACCGCGTTCCCCTGGCACGTGCAGAGCACCCGCGCCGAGGTCAACCCGGACGGCAGCGAAGTTGAACTGATCGACAACGTGCGGGTTGCCCGCACCGACGAAAAACAGCGCGAAACCATCATTACCAGCTCACGCATGACCGTGTTCCCGCAGAAGCAATATGCGCAGACCGAGCAAGCCGTTAGAATCGACGGCGCCGGTGGCACGACTACGGGTAAAGGAATGAAAGCGTATTTGAAAGAAGGCAAGATGGACTTGCTCTCTAACGTAAGAGGACAGTATGAGGCTCGTTAAAACCCTCCCCCTTTTGCTCAGCCTGAGCGCAGCACTGGGAAGCGCGAGCGCCCTCGCCCTGCCGAATGACCGTGACCAGCCTATCCGCATCCAGGCCGACAACGCCCACCTGGACGACAAGCAGGGCGTGGCCACCTACACCGGCGACGTGATCATCACCCAGGGTTCGATGATGATCAAAGGCAACACCGTGACCATCACCCGTTCCGCCTCCGGCGACATCGACGTGGTGACCTCGGTGGGCAACCTGGCCTACTTCGAGCAGCAGCAGAGCGCAGCCAAGCCGGACAAGATGAAAGGCTGGGCAGTTACCATCCAGTACCAGGCGCAGAAGGACATGGTGGTGCTCACCGATCGCGCCAAGGTCGAGAACGAAGGCAACACCACCGAAGGCGAGAAGATCGTCTACAACACCAAGACCCAGGTGGCGACCGCCGGTCGTGGTGGCAACGTGACTTCGCCGCGTCAGCGTATCGACATGGTGATCCAGCCCAAGAAGAAGGCCGAGTAAATGGCAACCCTCAAAGCCCAGCACCTGGCCAAGAGCTACAAGGGGCGGCAAGTCGTACGTGACGTCAGCCTGTCGATCGACAGCGGCCAGATCGTCGGCCTGCTCGGCCCCAACGGCGCCGGCAAGACCACCTGCTTCTACATGATCGTCGGCCTGGTCCAGGCCGAGCAGGGCCGCGTGCTGATCGACAACCTCGATGTCAGCCACCAGCCCATGCACGGTCGCGCCCGCGCCGGTATCGGCTACCTGCCGCAGGAAGCCTCGATCTTCCGCAAGCTGTCGGTGGCCGACAACATCATGGCCATTCTCGAGACCCGCAAGGACCTCGACCGCGAAGGCCGCCGCAAGGAACTGGAAAGCCTGCTGCAGGAATTCCACATCAGCCACATTCGCGACAACCTTGGCATGAGCCTGTCCGGTGGCGAGCGCCGTCGCGTCGAGATCGCCCGTGCGCTGGCGACCGCCCCCAAGTTCATCCTGCTGGACGAACCGTTTGCCGGTGTCGACCCGATTTCCGTCGGCGACATCAAGCAGATCATCCACCACCTCAAGGCCAAGGGCATCGGTGTACTCATCACCGACCACAACGTCCGCGAGACCCTGGATATCTGCGAAACCGCCTATATCGTCAATGATGGCCGCCTTATCGCCGAAGGCGATGCCGAGACCATCCTGGCCAACGACTTGGTCAAAGAGGTTTACCTGGGCCACGAGTTCCGGCTCTGAACCCAGTACGCGCCTGGAGTGCCGGCAATTCGCCCTGCAATCGGGGTAAAGTTGTTACGGTACTCTAGGCAAACGCTACAATTTAAGGCATAAAACTTGCTTGATCTGGCGCCCCGGCGCCCCCGTGTAGTGGATGGCGCATGCGCGCCGGCGAACAAGGTATTAAGCCCCAGCCATGAAACCATCGCTCGTCCTAAAAATGGGCCAGCAACTGACGATGACGCCGCAGTTGCAACAGGCCATCCGCCTGCTCCAGCTTTCCACCCTGGACCTCCAACAGGAAATCCAGGAAGCGCTGGAGTCGAACCCGATGCTCGAACGTCAGGAAGACGGCGACGACTTCGACAATAGCGACCCGATGGCGGACAACGCCGAGAACAAACCGGCCGCCGAAGTCCAGGACAACAGCTTCCAGGAAAGCACCACCAGTGCCGACAACCTTGAGGACGGTGAGTGGAGCGAGCGCATTCCCAACGAGCTGCCGGTGGACACCGCCTGGGAAGACATCTACCAGACCAGCGCCAGCAGCCTGCCCAGCAACGACGATGACGAATGGGACTTCACCACGCGGACATCGGCCGGCGAAAGCCTGCAAAGCCACCTGCTGTGGCAGTTGAACCTGGCACCGATGTCAGATACCGACCGGCTGATTGCGGTCACCTTGATCGACAGCATCAACGGCCAGGGTTACCTGGAAGACACCCTCGAGGAGATCTGTGCCGGTTTCGACCCCGAGCTGGATATCGAGCTGGACGAGGTCGAAGCGGTGCTGCACCGCATCCAGCAGTTCGAACCGGCCGGCGTCGGTGCCCGCAACCTGGGCGAATGCCTGCTGCTGCAACTGCGCCAACTGCCAGCCAATACCCCGTGGATGACCGAAGCCAAGCGCCTGGTCACCGATTTCATCGACCTGCTCGGCAGCCGCGACTACAGCCAGCTGATGCGGCGCATGAAAATCAAGGAAGACGAGCTGCGCCAGGTCATCGAGCTGGTGCAGAGCCTGAACCCGCGCCCCGGTTCGCAGATCGAGTCCAGCGAACCTGAATACGTGGTGCCCGACGTCATCGTGCGCAAGGACAATGACCGCTGGCTGGTGGAGCTGAACCAGGAAGCCATCCCGCGCCTGCGCGTCAACCCGCAGTACGCCGGCTTCGTGCGCCGGGCCGATACCAGTGCCGACAACACCTTCATGCGCAACCAGCTGCAGGAAGCGCGCTGGTTCATCAAGAGCCTGCAAAGCCGCAACGAGACGCTGATGAAGGTGGCCACGCAGATCGTCGAGCATCAGCGCGGCTTCCTCGACCACGGCGACGAAGCGATGAAACCCCTGGTGCTGCATGACATCGCCGAGGCGGTCGGCATGCACGAATCGACCATTTCGCGGGTTACCACGCAGAAATACATGCACACGCCACGTGGCATCTACGAACTGAAATACTTTTTCTCCAGCCACGTCAGCACCTCCGAAGGCGGAGAATGCTCGTCCACGGCGATCCGCGCGATCATCAAGAAACTGGTTGCGGCGGAAAATCAGAAAAAGCCATTGAGTGACAGCAAGATCGCTGGTTTACTGGAGGCACAAGGCATCCAGGTAGCCCGTCGCACCGTCGCCAAGTATCGCGAGTCTCTCGGCATCGCACCGTCGAGCGAACGCAAGCGACTGATGTAGCCCCTGAGATGCGCCACAGCGTTTGTGGGGCAGGTGCAAGACCTGCCTCTTTATGCACGGGCAACAAAGGAGAAGCTGTATGCAAGTCAATATCAGTGGACAGCATGTAGAAGTCACCCAGCCACTGCGCGATTACGTGCTTGAAAAACTCGCTCGGGTGGAAAGTCACTTCGACAAGATCACCAACGTGCAGGTCATCATGAAGGTCGAGAAGCTGCAACAGAAGGTCGAGGCGACCCTGCAGATTCCCGGCGGCGAAGTGGTTGCCAACGCCGAACACGAAGACATGTATGCAGCGATCGATGCCTTGGCCGACAAGCTCGACCGCCAACTGAAAAAACACAAGGAAAAACAGCAAAGCCTGCTGCAAGGTGCAGCTGCCCGCTGATCCCCCTCATCCATGATCCGACTTGAAACCATCCTGACCCCCGGCCGTTCCCTGGTGAACGTGCCGGGCGGCAGCAAGAAGCGCGCCCTGGAAAAGGTCGCCACCGTCATCGCCGAACAAGTACCAGAACTGGAGATGCAGGACGTCTTCGAAAAACTGGTCGCCCGGGAGAAACTCGGCTCGACCGGTTTCGGTAATGGCATTGCCATCCCGCACTGTCGGCTCCCAGGATGCTCCGCTCCGGTCAGCGCCCTGCTGCACCTGGAAGCCCCCATCGACTACGATGCGATCGATGGCGCTCCGGTGGACCTGCTGTTCGTCCTGCTGGTGCCAGAAGCCGCGACCGATGCTCACCTGGAACTACTGCGGCAGATCGCCAGCATGCTTGACCGCAAGGAAGTGCGTGACCGCCTGCGTGCGGCCACCAGCAGCGAGGCCCTGTTCCAGGTTGTCCTGGACGTACAGAACGAGCACTGAACATGCGCCTGATCATCGTCAGCGGCCGGTCCGGCTCCGGCAAGAGCACCGCCCTCGATGTCCTGGAAGACAACGGTTTCTACTGCATTGACAACCTGCCCGCCGGGCTGCTGCCGCAACTGGCGGAAAACGCGCTGATCAACACCGAGCTGCTGCAACCCAAGGTTGCCGTGTCGATCGACGCACGCAACCTGCCCAGCCACCTGAGCCGTTTCCCTCAATTGCTCGAAGAAGCCCGTGCCCGGCATATCCAGTGCGACGTACTGTTCCTGGATGCCGACGAAGACACGCTGCTCAAGCGCTTTTCGGAAACCCGCCGGCGCCACCCGCTGACCAATGCCGACCGTTCGCTGGCCGAGGCAATCCGCGTTGAGAGCGAGCTGCTGGGGCCGATTTCCGACTTGGCCGACCTGAAGATCGACACCACTAGCCTGAACCTGTACCAGCTGCGCGACTCCATCAAGCTGCGCCTGCTCAACCAGCCCGAGCCTGGTACTGCGTTCCTGGTCGAGTCGTTCGGTTTCAAGCGCGGCATGCCGGTCGATGCCGACCTGGTGTTCGACGTACGCTGCCTGCCCAACCCCTACTGGAAGCCCGAGTTGCGTGAACACTCCGGCCTCGAGCAACCGGTGATCGACTACCTGGCCGCACAGCCGGACGTCGAAGAAATGTTCAACGACATCTCCAGCTACCTGCTGAAGTGGCTGCCCCGCTTCGCCGCCAGCAACCGTGCCTACGTCACCATCGCCATCGGCTGCACCGGTGGTCATCACCGTTCGGTATACATCACCGAGCGCCTCGGCCAGTTGCTGCAGCAATCCCTGAAAAACGTCCAGGTCCGTCACCGCGACCTCTAGCCCAAGGATCCGCCCCACGATGCCCGCCCGTGAAATCACCATCATCAACAAGCTGGGGCTGCACGCCCGGGCGGCAGCCAAGTTCGTTGGCGTGGCCGGCCGCTTCCCCTGCCAGGTCAGGGTGGGCCGCGCGCCAGACAAGCTGGTGGATGGCAAAAGCATCATGGCGGTGATGATGCTGGCGGCTGGCAAAGGCACCCAGGTGCACCTGCATACCGAAGGGGACCAGGACAACGAAGCCATGGAGGCGCTGGTCGAACTGATCAACAACTATTTCGACGAAGGCGAATAAGCCCACGTCGGATAACCTCGAAGTACGGTATACCCGCCCAGGGAGCCGCTCGACGCCGGCCACCAGGGCGATGACGCAGGATCAGAGGCCGCCAGCGGTGAGTTTCTCCGGATCCAGCAGCGCTTCCAGTCGCTCACGCGACAGGTCGGTGTGCTCCAGGGCCACGTCGATGATCGGTCGGCCCTGCTTGTAGGCGGTCTTGGCAATTTCAGCAGCCTTCAGGTAACCGATGATCGGGTTCAGCGCCGTGACCAAGATCGGGTTGCGCGCCAAGGCTTCCTTGAGTTTGCTTTCGTTGACCTTGAAGCTGGCGATGGCCTTGTCAGCCAGCAGGCGGCTGGCGTTGGCCATCAGCTCGATGCCTTCCAGCAGGTTGCGGGCGATCACCGGCAGCATCACGTTCAGCTCGAAGTTACCGGACTGGCCAGCAATGGCGATGGTGGCGTCATTGCCGATCACCTGGGCGGCGACCATGGCGGTGGCTTCCGGAATGACCGGGTTGACCTTGCCCGGCATGATCGAAGAGCCCGGTTGCAGGCCTTGCAGCTCGATCTCACCCAGGCCGGCCAATGGCCCGGAGTTCATCCAGCGCAGGTCGTTGGCGATTTTCATCAGCGCCACCGCGGTGGTCTTGAGCTGACCGGACAGGGCCACGGCGGTGTCCTGCGAGCCGATCAAGGCGAACAGATTCTGCCCGGGGGTGAACTCGACCCGGGTCAGGCTGCTGAGTTGGCGGGCGAAGCCGACAGCGAATTGCGGGTGGGCGTTGATGCCGGTACCCACCGCAGTGCCGCCCTGGGCCAGCGCCTGCAGGCTCGGCAGGGTAGCTTCGATATGCGCCTTGGCGCCGTTGAGTTGCGCGGCCCAGCCATCCAGCACCTGGCTCATGCGCACCGGCATGGCATCCATCAGGTGGGTACGGCCGGTCTTGACGTACTGATGCACTTGCTGCGACTTGGCCTGGATGACCTCCACCAGATGCGCCAGGGCCGGCAGCAGTTGCTCATGCAGGGCCAACGCCGCGCTGACATGAATGGTGGTAGGGATGATGTCGTTGCTGCTCTGGCCGCAGTTGACGTGGTCGTTGGCGCTGACAGCATCACCCAGGACACGGCTGGCCAAGGTGGCAATCACCTCGTTGGCGTTCATGTTCGAGCTGGTACCAGAGCCGGTCTGGAACACATCCACCGGGAAATGCTGGATGAACTCCCCCGCCAACAGTTGTTCGACTGCCGTGACGATCGCCTGGCCCTGCGCTGCAGACAGCTGTTGCAGCTCGACGTTGGTCTTGGCCGCCGCGGCCTTGGCCAACAACAGCGCCCGAATGAACTGGGCCGGCATGCGCTGGCCGCTGATCGGGAAATTGTCGACCGCGCGCTGGGTCTGGGCACCGTACAGGGCCTGGGCCGGCACCTGCAGTTCGCCCATGCTGTCGCGCTCGATACGGGTATCACTCATGTTCACAATCCTTGCATCAGTTCATCGGGGGAATACGACGGCAGCAGGCGGCAATTGGCCAACTGCAGGGCATAGGGTTGCCAGCGCTGGTTGTGCGCCTGGCGATCGAGGTTGCGCAGGTCCAGCAGCGGGCGCCAGGCTTGGTCCAGGCACTGGCAGCGCCAGTGCCAGGGCAACATGCGATCGCAGGCGGTATCCAGCAGCAGGCGGAACGAGGTCAGGGCCACGGTCCATGGCGAGGTTTCGGTGCAGCACACCAGGTAGCGGCCTTCGGCCAGGTAATGCTCGATCAGCCGCGGCTCGTCGGGGTCGAGCGCGCAGCGTATGCGTCGACTGAGCCAGCGCCAGTTGTCCAGGTAGGGCAGTTCGCGGAGAGCGGGTTTCATGAACATCATCGCCGGGTTGCCAGATAATGACATTCATTATTAATTGAGAATCTATATCACTTCAAGGGGCAGGGGCGGAAACAAAAATCCCGGCGTGAGCGCCGGGATTGGATTGTCTTCCGTCTGGACTGGGCCTGTGCACAGGTTCACCCGCGAAGAGGCCGCCACCCGCAGCGAATCAGCTACCCGCCACAGTCATCCGCTCGATCAGCACCGAACCGGTGTGGATATTGCTGCGGGTTTCCAGATCGCTGCCAATCGCTACAATCTGCTGGAACATGTCCTTCATGTTGCCGGCGATAGTCACTTCCTGCACCGCATGCTGGATCTCGCCATTCTCGACCCAGAAGCCCGCCGCACCACGCGAATAATCGCCCGTTACCATGTTCAGGCCGTGCCCCATCAATTCGGTCACCAGCAGCCCGCGGCCCATGCGCCGGATCAGCGCCGCCTGGTCTTCGATGCCATGGCTGACGAACAGGTTGTGCACGCCGCCGGCATTGGCCGTGCTCGGCAGCCCCAACTTGCGCCCGGAATAGGTACCCAGCAGGTAGGAGACCAGCTCGCCCTTGTCGACGAACGGCTTGGCATAGGTCGCCAGGCCGTCGCCATCGAACGCGGCGCTGCCCAGCGCACGCGGAATGTGCGGGCGTTCGTCGAGGGTCAGCCAGGTGGGGAACAGGCGCTGGCCGATGGTCCCCTCGAGGAACGACGACTTACGGTACAGGTTGCCGCCGGAAATGGCCGACAGGAAGCTGCCGAACAGGCCACCCGCCAGCTCGGCGGAAAACAGCACCGGCACTTCACAGGTCGGTACTGGCCGTGCGCCCAGGCGGCTGGCGGCACGCTGGGCAGCGCGCACACCGATGCTACGCGGGTCGGCCAGCAGCTGGCCCTGACGGTTCACGTCGTACCAGTAGTCGCGCTGCATCTGCCCGTCGCCTTCGGCGATCATCACACAGCTCAGGCTGTGCCGGGTCGAGGCGTAGCCACCGATGAAGCCATGGCTGTTGCCATACACGCGGCACCCCTGATGGGTATTGAGGGTAGTGCCGTCAGCGTTGAGGATGCGTGGGTCGGCATCAAATGCCGCCGCCTCGCAGGCCAGCGCCATCTCGATGGCCTTCTCGGGCTCCAGAGCCCAGTCATGATACAGGTCAAGGTCCGGGATCTCGCGGGCCATCAGGGCCGCATCGGCCAGGCCGGCACAGGCATCCTCGGACGTATGTCTGGCAATCGCCAGGGCAGCGGCAACGGTTTCGCGAATCGCCTCCGGGCCACTGGCCGAGGTGCTGGCCGAGCCTTTGCGCTGGCCGACATAGAGGGTGATGCCAAAGCCCTGGTCGCGATTGAACTCGACCGTTTCGACCTCGCGCTGGCGTACCGTGGTGGACAGGCCCTGCTCCAGCGACACCGCCACTTCGCAGGCACTGGCCCCCTGGCGGCGCGCCTCGGCGATGATCGCCTCGACCTGCTCCTGCAATGCTGGCAGGTCCTTCGGACCTACGCTCTGGACTGCACTCATGGTTCTCTCCACTCAAATTCTGCGTTCGGCAAGGATCATTCTACGACCGGGCCGGACAAGCGGCCCCCGACTGGTTATCATGGCGGCGATTTCTAGCGGACTGCCACCATGGTTGATTCAAACGACGACGCCTTCGACGGCGAAAAAAGCAAAACCCAGATCAAGCGTGAATTGCATGCGCTGGTCGAACTCGGCGAGCGCCTTACCACGCTCAAGGCCGATACCCTGGCCCGCCTGCCGTTGACCGACGAGTTGCGCAAGGCCCTGGCCGAGGCCAGCAAGCACACTGCTCACGGCGCGCGCAAACGGCACATGTCGTTCGTCGGCAAGCTGATGCGTGTGCAGGACCTGGATGCCATCCACGCCTTGCTCGAACAGATGGACAGCTCCACGCGCCAGTACAACGAGCGTTTCCACAGCCTGGAGCGCTGGCGCGACCGGCTGATCGACGGTAACGACGAAGACCTCGAACGCTTCGTCAACGAGTACCCCGATACCGACCGCCAGCAGTTGCGCTCGCTGGTGCGCCATGCCCAGCATGAAAAAGCGCGGAACAAGCCACCTGCCGCTGCGCGCAAGGTGTTCAAGTACATCCGCGACCTCGACGAATTGCAGCGCGGCTTGCGCTGACAGCCCGGGCTCCTGTGGGAGCGGGCAAGCCGGCGAACACCGGCGAAGCCGGTGCCATGCGCCGCGTCGCCTGCTTCGCGGGCACGCCCGCTCCCACAACGGTCCCCGAAGCCATCACGCCCCGGTACCGCCAACCGTGATCGCATCCAGCTTCAAGGTCGGCTGACCGACCCCGACCGGCACCGACTGCCCGTCCTTGCCGCAGGTCCCTACCCCGCTGTCCAACGCCAGGTCGTTACCAACCATCGACACCCGGCTCATCGCCTCCGGGCCATTGCCGATCAGGGTCGCCCCTTTTACTGGCGCGGTGATCTTGCCGTCTTCGATCAGGTAGGCCTCACTGGTCGAGAACACGAACTTGCCGCTGGTGATATCCACCTGACCACCGCCCAGGTTGGCGCAGTAGATGCCTTTTTTCACCGAGGCGATGATTTCCTGTGGGTCGCTTTCGCCAGCCCGCATATAGGTATTGGTCATGCGTGGCATCGGCAGGTGGGCGTAGGATTCGCGGCGGCCGTTGCCGGTCACCGCCATGCCCATCAGGCGGGCGTTCAGCTTGTCCTGCATGTAGCCTTTGAGCACGCCATTTTCGATCAGCGTGGTGCACTCGGTCGGTGTGCCTTCATCATCCACGCTCAGCGAACCACGGCGGCCTTCCAGAGTGCCGTCGTCGACGATGGTGCACAGGCTCGACGCCACTTTTTCGCCGATACGGCCACTGAACGCCGAACTGCCCTTGCGGTTGAAGTCGCCTTCCAGGCCATGGCCGACAGCCTCGTGCAGCAGCACGCCCGACCAGCCCGACCCGAGCACCACCGGCAGGGTACCGGCCGGCGCCGGGATAGCCTCGAGGTTGACCAGGGCCTGGCGCAGCGCCTCGCTGGCATAGCCCATTACCCGTTCTTCGGTGAAGAAACGGTAGTCGGTACGCCCGCCCCCGCCCTGCCCGCCGCGCTCGCGACGGCCGTTCTGCTCGACGATGACGCTGACGTTGAAACGCACCAGCGGGCGCACATCAGCGGCCAGGCTGCCATCGGCGGCGGCGATGAGGATGCGCTCCCAGACCCCGGCCATGCTCACGCTGACCTGCTGAATGCGCGGATCGAGGGCGCGGGTGGCGGCGTCGACACGCTTGAGCAGCTCGACCTTCTCGGCGCGGCTCAGCACATCCAGCGGGTTGTCCGCCGGGTACAGGGCGGCCACATCCTGGCTATGGAACACCTGCACCTTACCGTTCTGCCCGGCGCGCGAAATCGAACGGGCGGCACGGGCCGCCGAGGTCAGTGCCTCGAGGTTGATCGCGTTGCTGTAGGCAAAGCCGGTCTTTTCGCCGGACTGGGCACGCACGCCCACGCCCTGGTCCAGGTTGAAGCTGCCTTCTTTGACGATGCCGTCTTCCAGCGCCCAGGTTTCCGAGATCTGACCCTGGAAATACAGGTCGGCGGCATCGATGCCGGGGCCGGCCAACTCACCCAGCACGCTCTGCAGGCTGTCCACGGTCAAGCCGCCTGGGGCCAGGAGATGTTCGCTGACGGTGGATAACATCTGGCTCATAGTCACTCCGAGGTGTGCGCAGGCCGCAATGCGTCCTGCGAGAAGAAGCGCCGGTGCGACAGCACCGGCATGCGCGCCCGGATGGACGCTTGTTCATCGATGTCGCGCTCGGCCAGCAGTACTGCTTCGCCTTGCGCCTGTTCCGCGACGATGCGCCCCCAGGGGTCGACGATCGCCGCATGGCCATGGGTTTCCCGTGGCCCCGGGTGGGTCCCGCCCTGCGCTGCTGCCAGCAGGTAGCACTGGGTTTCGATGGCACGGGCGCGCACCAGCACTTCCCAATGCGCCGCCCCGGTTACCGCGGTGAAGGCGGCCGGCGCCGTGATCAGCTCGGCACCTGCGGCACGCAGTGCACTGTAAAGCTCGGGAAAGCGCAGGTCGTAGCATACGCTCAGCCCCACTCGCCCTACCGGCGTATCGGCTACCACCACCTGGCCGCCATGGGCGTAGTCGTCAGACTCCCGGTAACGGCCACGGTTGTCGGCAACGTCCACATCGAACAGGTGCAGCTTGTCATAGCGTGCCGCCACCTCACCGTGTTCGTCGATCAGCAGCGAGCAGGCATGGGCCTTCGCCTCAGGCTGCCCGACCGGCGGCAATGGCAGGGTACCGGCGACGATCCATAACCTGAGGTCGCGGGCGGTGCGTTTCAACCATGGCAGGATGGGCCCTTCGCCCAATGCTTCGGCGCGGCCGAGGGCAGCGGCATCCTTGCGCCCCATGGCGGCGAAGTTTTCTGGCAGCACGGCCAGACGCGCGCCGCCGAATGCTGCCTGCTCCAGCAGGGCACCGGCGCGTTGCAGGTTGGCCAGCACATCGTCCTGGCTGACCATCTGGATGACCGCTGCCTTCATGGTTACTCCTGGCGGGATTTCTCGAAAGGTTTCACAAATGTGATTCTAGGCTCTTTCCATGGCCCTTCGACACGGTAGTGGACACTGGCAAAACGCGACACCCGGTCACCAATCAGCCGGTCGACCAGGAATAGCGCCCCGCCTACCGCTGGCGCGCCGACAATCAGCGCCGCCAGGGGCAGGTTGTTGGTCACTGGCAGGCTCACTTGCAGGTTGGCATCGACCCGGTCGTTCACCATGTCCAGCGTGCCATCCAGCTCGAAATTGCTCGACGGCCCGGTCACCGCGATCGGCTCGCGGGTCACGTAGACGCCATCGCTGGCCACCAGCAGGCCTTTGACCCGGTCGTAGGCCAGGCCCTTGTCGAACAGGTCGGAGAAGTCCAGGCGCAGGCGTCGGCCGATCGAGTTGAAATTGAGCAGGCCGAATACCCGCAGCGCCTGGGCGCTGCCTTCGACCTCGACGAACTGGCCGGTGCGCAGCGCCGCGTCCATGCTGCCGGAGAAGCGTTTGAGGCCGACGGCTGCCGGCGAACCCGGCCAGCGGCCATCCACATCCAGGCGGAATTCGCGGCTGGTCACGGTAGGGGCAAAGCCCCAGGCCTTGAGCACGTCTGCCAGGTTCTTGCCGTCCAGACGCCCCTTGTACCAGCTGCCGGTGCTGCCCGGTTCGCCTTCCCAGCCGCCACCACCGTTGATATGCAGGCCTTTGAAGGCCAGGTCGATATCACTGGCGTTTACACCACGCGCGGTCGGCCGCAACTTGAGCGATGCGCTGCCGAACAGGTCGTTACCGCGATACAGCTTGTCGATGCTCAGGTCCAGTGCCGGGACCTTGCGTGGGTCGAAGGCAGCCAGCGGGTCCACGCCGTCTTCTGCCTGCTGCTCGGCAGCGCTGGCAGCCGGCAGGCGCAAGGTCTGCAGCCGCACCAGCAGCGGCGCACCCTTGGCATCCGCAAGCCGGGCGTTGCCGATGACCTCCTTGCTGTCCAGGCGCAGGTCCCAGGCTGGGCCGCCGCGGGCCAGGCGCACCACGGCCTGGTTCAGGTCCATGCCGAACGCCTTCAACTGGCCGATGCTCAAGTCGACGCCCTGCAGATTCTGCCGCGCGCTGCCGCCCGGGTCGTCGCCGCCCAGACGTGCAGCCTGATCTTGCCAGGGCGCCAGGTCCAGCGTGTCCAGGCGACCGCGCACACGCAGGCCTTGGCCGCCAGGCAGCTGCGCATCGCCGCCGCCCAGCACGAGCTCGCCACGCCCCTGGGCCAACTTGTCGGCCGGCGCCGCATAGGCAAAGCGGGCAAGGTCGGCGTATGCCGCATCGAAGCGCCGCTCCGGACCTTGCAGCGTCATGCTGAACCGACCGTCACGGGTTTCCGCCGCTGCCTTGCCGAACGGTGCCGGCAGGTCGATGGCGAGGCCCTTGAGGCTGGAGTTGACGCTCAGACGGTTGTCGCGGCCCCCCAGGCTAAGCTGCAAGCGGTACGGCAGCTCGCCGGAGGCTGGCAAAGCCTGCTTGAACTGCAGCCAGTCGGTCAGCGCCTTGAGCGACACCCGGCCATTGGCATTGATGCGCGACTGTATCTGCCCTGGCTGGCCTTCGGCGGTGATCTGCGCCGTCACCGGTTTGCCGAAAGCCTGCAGGCTGATGCCCTTGCCACTGAGGCCCTTGTCGAAATCGAAGCTGAAGTCGCCCTTCAGGTTGCTCAGCTCCAGGCTTGGTGGCGCCACTTTCAGCTGTGCATCGTGGGTGGCGAAGTCCACCTGCACTTTCGGCCGCTGCCCATGCGCCAGCGGGATGTCGAGCCTGACCTTGCCCTGGAGTGGCCCCTCGCCCTCCCAGCCGGCGAACATTTCGCCCGTGCCGATAGGCGCTTCCTTGAGAATCTTCAGGCCATCGCCGAGGCTGCCGTCGAAGGCACCATCGAGGTACAGGTGGCTGGGCTGGCCCGCCTCGGCATGCGGGATATCGACGCTCACATCACTGACTTTGGTATCGAGCAGTACGCCACGCTGGGCCTTGATCCGTACCCCGCTGTCCTCGATCAGCACATCGCCATCCACGTGCTGCACCTGCGGCCAGCCGGGCTGGAAGTCCAGCGCCGCATCACGCACCTTGAAGAACAGGCTGATGCTGCGCGCTTCCGGCGCCGCGCCATGGTTCAGCGAGCCCTGGTACTGGAAGTAGCCTTCGTCCACCGTGCCTTTGACGATTGCACTGCGCAACCATTCATCGAGGGCCGGGCTGAGCACCTCGGGCAGGTACTTGGCGGTATAGCGGCCATCGCCTTCGGTCAGGCCGACCCGCAGGTCCATGTAGTCCTCACGCCCTTCTTCGAACAGCAGGCGGATCAGGAAGTCGCCGGCGATCTTGCCTTCCTCGCCCAGTACCTTGAGGTACGGCGCGACCAGGGTGAAACCTTGCTGGTCCAAAGTCCAGGTCAGGCGTGCATTGGCCTTCTGGTAGTGCCAGGGTTTGGCGAAGATCGGGTACAGATGCAGCATGAACGCGTCGGTGTCCAGGCGCAGCTCGCCATGTCCGAGGTCACCGCTGATGCTGCCGCTGACGTTACCGGCAGCCGGCGCATTGTGATAGGCGTCGAAGCCGACCTTCTCCAGGTTGGCTGCGAACTGCAGGCGCTGGTCGCCCTCGGCCTTGGGCCTGGCTTCCAACCGCACGTTGCGCAATGCGCCAGTCACCTTGAGGCCATCGACCACCGCCATGACCTTGTCCGGCAACGGCGCCAGGGCGTCGATCAAGGGGGTCAGCGGCGTCAGGTCGAGGCGGTCGGCCTGCAACTGCCAGCGCTCATCGGCAGCGCTCTCGCCAGGACGCTGCTGCAACTGCAGGTGCGACTCCCAACGGGTCTTGCCGATATCCATGGCCAGCGAATCGAGCACCACGTCGAAGCCTTGCTCGCGCCGCTGGAACCAGGCCCCCAGGGCAAGGTTGTGCAGTTTGGCCGCCTTGCGCCCGGCATAGGCGCCATGCAGCTCGGGGGCATTGAGGCGCACCACGGCCTGCTGCAACTGCCCTTGCTGCCAGTCGACCCAGAACTCGCCCCCCGCCCGCAAGCTGTCGGCATGCCACTGGCCGAGCAGGCGTGGCGGCAGCCAACGTGCCCAGTCGCTCTGCGGCAAGCTGAGGTAGGCTTCGACCTGGCCGTCGCGCCAGGCACTGGCCGAGGCGCGGCTGCGCAGGTTCAGCGCCAGGGGCTGGCCATCAGGCAAGGTCGCACGCAGCTCCAGGGACTGCCGCGAAGCACCGGCCTGCAAGCCGGCACTGACATAGGTGAGGGTCAATGGGTCGCGCTGCCAGGGGTGCAAGGTGACCTGGCTGTCGAACACATCGATGCGGCCCAGCTGGCGCAGGCGCTGCAGCAGTTCGGCGGGGTCGAGCGGCGCATCGTCCTTCTTCGGCAGGCCTTCGAGGGCCCAGTTGCCTTGCTCGTTCTCGCGCAGGATCAGTTGCAGGCCGCCCAGCTGTATGCGGGCCAGGCGTACTTCGCCTGTCGTCAGGCTGGCCCAGATGTCAGGCACCACCTTGACGTCATCCAGGCGCAGGGCCGTGGCGCCCTCGCCCAGTTGCAGGTCGCGTACCTGCAACACCGGCGCCAGGCCGCTCCAGCGGCCCTCGAGGGCACCGACGTGCACGGGCAAGCCCAGGGCTTTTTCGGCCTTGCTTTGCACATCGGCACGGTACTCGGCCACCAACGGCACCAGCTCGCGGCCGAGGCTGACATACAGCGCCACCAGGACTGCCAGCAGGGCGCAAATGCCCAGCCCCCAGCGGGTCAAGGCGACAAGAACGCGGTTCAGACGTCCCATGGCCATGGCCCTCCAGGTCGTTTATCCATGATCGGCGGTAGCACCGGTTCTGCCAGCCCGGCCCACCCGCAATGCATTTCAGAAGGTGTCAGAGCAGCACCACATCGTATTGTTCCTGCGAATACATCGACTCGACCTGGAAGCGAATGGTTCGGCCGATGAAAGCCTCCAGCTCGGCCACGTTACCGGATTCTTCGTCCAGCAACCGGTCGACCACCTTCTGGTTGGCCAGCACCCGGTAGCCTTCGGCCTGGTAGGCACGGGCCTCGCGCAGGATCTCGCGGAAAATCTCGTAGCAGATGGTTTCGGCGGTCTTCAGCTTGCCGCGCCCCTGGCAAGCCAGGCAGGGCTCGCACAGCACCTGCTCCAGGCTCTCGCGGGTGCGCTTGCGGGTCATCTGCACCAGGCCCAGCTCGGTGATACCGATGATGTTGGTCTTGGCATGGTCGCGTTCGAGTTGCTTTTCCAGGGTGCGCAGCACCTGGCGCTGGTGCTCCTCGTCTTCCATGTCGATGAAGTCGATGATGATGATGCCGCCGATGTTGCGCAGGCGCAGCTGCCGGGCGATGGCGGTGGCAGCCTCGAGGTTGGTCTTGAAGATGGTCTCTTCAAGGTTGCGATGGCCAACGAAGGCGCCGGTGTTGACGTCGATGGTGGTCATCGCTTCGGCCGGATCGACCACCAGGTAGCCACCGGACTTGAGTGGCACCTTGCGCTCCAGGGCGCGCTGGATTTCATCCTCGACACCGTACAGGTCGAAGATCGGCCGTTCGCCCGGGTAGTGTTCGAGGCGATCAGCGATTTCCGGCATCAGCTCGCCGACGAACTGCGTGGTCTTCTGGAACGTTTCGCGCGAGTCGATGCGGATCTTCTCGATCTTCGGGTTGACCAGGTCGCGCAAGGTCCGCAGGGCCAGGCCCAGGTCCTCGTAGATGACCATTGGCGCGCCACAGGTCTTGATCTGCGTGCCAATCTGCTCCCACAGGCGCCGCAGGTAGCGGATGTCCTGCAGGATCTCTTCAGCGCGCGCACCTTCGGCAGCGGTGCGCAGGATGAAGCCGCCGGCATCCTTGATGTTTTCGCTTTCCATGCAGTCGCTGACCACCTGCTTGAGGCGCTCACGCTCGGCTTCGTCTTCGATCTTCAGCGAAATACCGACATGGCTGCTGCGCGGCATGTATACCAGGTAGCGCGACGGGATCGACAGCTGGGTGGTCAGGCGCGCGCCCTTGGTACCGATCGGGTCCTTGGTAACCTGCACCACCAGCGCCTGGCCTTCGTGCACCAGGGCGGTGATGTTCTCCACCGCCGAGCCTTCGCGCTGGGAGATTTCCGAGGCGTGGATGAACGCCGCGCGCTCCAGGCCAATGTCGACGAACGCCGCCTGCATGCCTGGCAACACGCGCACCACCTTGCCCTTGTAGATATTGCCGACGATGCCCCGGCGCTGGGTACGCTCGACGTGTACTTCCTGCAGTACCCCGTTTTCCACCACCGCCACGCGTGACTCCATCGGGGTGATGTTGATCAGGATCTCTTCACTCATGGCAGGCTCTCGTCAAAGGTATCTGGTAATGATGGACGGCGTATGCAGTGCTGGCTACCGCTGGTTTGTTACCTCTGGCGTATGCGCGGGGGATTGCCAGCAGGCGATGCCGAATAGGCCAAGCAGTTGGGCCGTTTCACTGAGCGGCAGGCCGACCACCGCCGAGTAGCTGCCGGAAAGGCCGGTGACGAATACCGCACCCAGGCCCTGGATGGCATAGCCGCCGGCCTTGTCCAAGGGTTCGCCACTGGCCCAGTAGCGTTGCGCTTCATCGGCGCTGATCGGGCGGAAACGCACCGTGCTGGTAACGCACACGCTGTGCATGCGCTGGCCATCGCCGACGGCGACTGCGGTCAGTACCTGGTGCTCGCGGCCCGACAGGCCGGCGAGCATGGCCAGGGCCTGTTCGCGATCTTCTGGCTTGCCGAGGATGCGACCATCGAGCACCACGGCGGTGTCCGCCCCGAGCACCACGGCCGGGCCTGCGATGCTGGCCAGGCCGGCGCCAGCCTTGGCCCTGGCCAGGCGCTCGACATAGGCCGGGGCGCCTTCGGCGGGTAGCGGGGTTTCATCGATCGGGGCATTGACGACGCTGAACGGCACGCCGATCTGGGTCAGCAGTTCACGACGGCGGGGCGAGCCGGAGGCCAGGAATAGCGGGGTCATGCAGACATCTCCCTGTCAGGCGTGGCGGCCGTCAGTTGATATGCAGGCGTCGGCGCAGGTCGCGCAGGGCGAAGCTGATCCACGGCCAGAGCAAGGCACTGATCACCGCCGACCAGACCAGCGCCAGGGTGGGCAGGCGATTGCCGGTCAGCGCGCTGAGCCACAGCTGGATCAACTGGGCAATACCAAAGATCACCAGGATCACCAGGCTCTGTTGCCACATCGGGAACATGCGCAGGCGCTGCTGCAAGGACAGCACCAGGAAGGTGATGAGGGTGAGGATCAGCGCGTTCTGCCCAAGCAGGGTGCCATACAGCACGTCCTCGGCCAGGCCCAGTACGAACGCCGTGGTCATGCCGACCTTGCCCGGTACGGCGAGGGTCCAGAACGACACCAGCAAGGCCAGCCACATGGGCCGGAACACTTCCATGAACTGAGGCATGGGCGAGACGCTGAGCAGCAGGCCGAGGGCGAAAGTCAGCCAGATGACCCAGCCATGGTTGCGGCGTGATACAGCCATCATTGCCTCCGGGTGTGAGCAGGTGCGGCAGGCGCTGCGGCAGGCGTGGCAGGCGCGGCCGCCGGTGCTGCAGGCTGTGCTGCCGGGGTCGCCGGGGTCGCCGGGTTGGCCGGCACGCTACCGGCGGCTGCCCCCGGCGCACCCGCGCTGGCCGGCTGGCCAGGCGCCGCAGAGCCCTTGCGGTCGGCTTCTTCCTGGGCGATGGCAGCTTCGGTGGCACGCTGCTCCGGGCTGCGCCGGTCACTGAACACCAGCAGCATGTAGCGGCTGCGGTTGAGCGCGGCAGTCGGGATGGCACGCACGATGGCGAACGGCTGGCCAGAATCGTGGATCACTTCGTTGACCGTGGCGACCGGATAGCCGGCGGGGAACCGTTGGCCCATGCCGGAACTGACCAGCAGGTCGCCTTCCTTGATGTCGGCGGTGTCGGCCACATGGCGCAGCTCCAGGCGCTCCGGGTTACCGGTGCCACTGGCGATCGCACGCAGGCCGTTGCGGTTGACCTGCACCGGGATGCTGTGGGTGGTATCGGTCAGCAACAGCACCCGCGAGGTATAGGGCATCAACTCGACCACCTGGCCCATCAGGCCGCGCGCATCGAGCACCGGCTGGCCAAGGAACACGCCATCGCGCTCGCCCTTGTTGATCAGGATGCGGTGGGTGAAGGGGTTGGGGTCGACCCCGATCAGCTCGGCCACTTCGACCTTTTCGTTGACCAGCGCCGACGAGTTGAGCAACTCGCGCAGGCGCACGTTCTGCTCGGTCAGGGCGGCCAGCTTCTGCAGGCGCCCCTGCAGCAGCAGGGCTTCGGTCTTGAGCTTTTCGTTTTCCGCGATCAGTTCGGTGCGGCTGCCGAACTGGCCGGCCACACCTTGCCAGGCACGCTGCGGCAGGTCGGTGATCCAGTACGACTCCATGAGTACCAGGCCCATCTGGCTGCGCACCGGCTTGAGCACGTCGAAGCGCGCGTCGACCACCATCAACGCGACCGACAGCACCACCAGAACGAGCAGGCGAACGCCCAGCGAAGGGCCCTTGGAGAAAAGCGGTTTAATGGGCCGTTCCTCGTGGACGACTCAGGAGGTCATTGGACATGGGACAACGCACCAGCCTGGTTGCGGGTTGATGGATACGGCGCCGCGAACAGGCGCCAGCCCAGCACATACAGGTAGCACTGTGCGTGCTACCTGTAAACCGGGCGCTCGTGAACAGCGAGCTGAATCACTCGCTGGAGAGCAGGTCCATCGCGTGCTTGTCCATCATTTCCAGGGCGCGACCGCCGCCACGGGCAACACAGGTCAGCGGGTCCTCGGCGACGATCACCGGCAGGCCGGTTTCCTGGGCCAGCAGCTTGTCCAGGTCGCGCAGCAGCGCGCCACCACCGGTCAGCACCAGGCCACGCTCGGCGATGTCCGAGGCCAGCTCGGGCGGCGATTGCTCCAGGGCACTCTTGACTGCCTGGACGATGGTCGCCAGGGATTCCTGCAGCGCTTCGAGCACTTCGTTGGAATTCAGGGTGAAGGCACGCGGGACGCCTTCGGCCAGGTTGCGGCCACGGACATCGACTTCGCGTACTTCGCCGCCCGGGTAGGCGGTACCGATTTCCTGCTTGATGCGCTCGGCGGTGGATTCGCCGATCAGGCTGCCGTAGTTGCGGCGCACGTAGGTGACGATGGCTTCGTCGAAGCGGTCGCCACCAACACGCACGGATTCGGCATAGACCACGCCATTCAGCGAGATCAGCGCGATTTCGGTGGTACCGCCACCGATATCGACAACCATCGAGCCGCGGGCTTCTTCAACCGGCAGCCCGGCACCGATGGCAGCAGCCATCGGCTCTTCGATCAGGAACACTTCACGGGCACCGGCACCCAGGGCCGACTCGCGGATGGCGCGGCGCTCTACCTGGGTCGACTTGCACGGCACGCAGATCAGCACGCGCGGGCTCGGCTGCAGGAAGCTGTTCTCGTGAACCTTGTTGATGAAATACTGCAACATTTTTTCGCAAACGCTGAAGTCGGCGATCACGCCGTCCTTCATCGGACGAATGGCAGCGATGTTGCCAGGCGTGCGGCCCAGCATGCGCTTGGCTTCGGTACCGACGGCGACGACGCTTTTCTGGTTGCCATGGGTACGGATGGCAACAACCGAGGGCTCATTCAGGACGATACCGCGCTCACGCACGTAAATAAGGGTGTTGGCAGTACCCAGGTCGATGGACAGATCGCTGGAAAACATGCCACGCAGTTTCTTGAACATGGGAAAGTGACCCTGGGGAAAGCGTGGGTAAAAAAGTGCGGCAAACTCTAACAATGGCAGGGATTTTGGGCAAGGAGCCAATATGTTAAATTGGCTGTTTTTCCGAGCAAGCCAGCAGATGATCGCGGCCGTTAGACCGTCAGAAAGCTGACATGTTCCTCACTGCGGACCCAAATTCCGTTCTTTGTTTCCCCTGGAGATCCCCATGGCGCTTGAACGCTGCGACGTGGAAAAGATTGCCCATCTGGCCCGTCTGGGGCTGAATGATGGCGAACTGCCACGAATTACCGACGCCCTCAACAGCATTCTCGGGCTGGTCGACCAGATGCAAGCGGTCGATACCACGGGCATCGAGCCCCTCGCCCACCCCCTGGAGGCCAGCCAGCGCCTGCGCCCCGACCAGGTCACCGAGAGCAACCAGCGCGACGCCTACCAGGCCATCGCGCCATCGACCGAAAGCGGTCTGTACCTGGTACCCAAAGTCATCGAGTAAGGGATAGAGCCTGCCATGCATCAATTGACCCTGGCCGAGATCGCCCGCGGACTCGCCGACAAGTCGTTTTCCTCCGAAGAGCTGACCGGCGCCCTGCTGGCGCGCATCAAGCAGCTCGACCCGCAGATCAACAGCTTCATCAGCGTCACCGAAGACCTGGCCCTGGGCCAGGCGCGGGCTGCCGACGCCCGTCGCGCCGCTGGCGAAACCGGCGCGCTGCTGGGTGCCCCGATCGCCCACAAGGACCTGTTCTGCACCAACGGCGTACGCACCAGTTGCGGCTCGAAGATGCTCGACAACTTCAAGGCGCCGTATGACGCCACCGTGGTGGCCAAGCTGGCCGAAGCCGGCATGGTCACCCTGGGCAAGACCAACATGGACGAATTCGCCATGGGTTCGGCCAACGAGTCCAGCCACTACGGCGCGGTGAAGAACCCGTGGAACCTCGAGCACGTCCCGGGCGGCTCGTCGGGCGGTTCGGCCGCAGCCGTGGCCGCGCGCCTGCTGCCCGCCACCACCGGCACCGACACCGGCGGTTCGATCCGCCAGCCGGCGGCCCTGACCAACCTCACCGGCCTCAAGCCGACCTATGGTCGCGTGTCGCGCTGGGGCATGATCGCCTATGCCTCCAGCCTCGACCAGGGTGGCCCGCTGGCGCGTACCGCCGAAGACTGTGCCCTGCTGCTGCAAGGCATGGCCGGCTTCGATGCCAAGGACTCCACCAGCATCGAGGAGCCGGTGCCGGACTACAGTGCCAGCCTCAACGCCTCGCTGCAGGGCCTGCGTATCGGCCTGCCGAAGGAATACTTCGGTGCCGGCCTCGACCCGCGCATTGCCGACCTGGTCCAGGCCAGCGTCAAGGAGCTGGAAAAGCTCGGCGCGGTGGTCAAGGAAATCAGCCTGCCGAACATGCAGCACGCCATTCCGGCCTACTACGTGATCGCCCCGGCGGAAGCCTCGTCCAACCTGTCGCGTTTCGACGGCGTGCGCTTCGGCTACCGCTGCGAAAACCCGAAAGACCTGACCGACATGTACAAGCGTTCCCGTGGCGAAGGCTTCGGCATCGAAGTGCAGCGCCGCATCATGGTCGGTACCTATGCCCTGTCGGCTGGCTACTACGACGCCTACTACGTGAAGGCGCAGCAGATCCGCCGGCTGATCAAGAACGACTTCATGGCCGCGTTCAACGACGTCGACCTGATCCTCGGCCCGACCACGCCGAACCCGGCCTGGAAACTCGGCGCCAAGGGCAGCGACCCGGTCGCCGCGTACCTGGAAGACGTCTACACCATCACCGCCAACCTGGCAGGCCTGCCGGGCCTGTCGATGCCAGCCGGCTTCGTCGACGGCCTGCCGGTCGGCGTGCAACTGCTGGCGCCGTACTTCCAGGAAGGCCGCCTGCTCAATGTCGCGCACCGCTACCAGCAAGTGACCGACTGGCACACCCGCGCCCCCAACGGCTTCTGAGGAATTCACACATGCAATGGGAAGTTGTGATCGGGCTGGAAATCCACACTCAGCTCGCCACCCAGTCGAAGATCTTCTCCGGCAGCGCCACCACCTTCGGTTCCGAGCCGAACACCCAGGCCAGCCTGATTGACCTGGGCATGCCAGGCGTTCTGCCGGTGCTGAACCAGGAAGCCGTGCGCATGGCGTGCATGTTCGGCCTGGCCATCGACGCCGAAATCGGCAAGCGCAACGTGTTCGCGCGCAAGAACTACTTCTACCCCGACCTGCCCAAGGGCTACCAGATCAGCCAGATGGACCTGCCGATCGTCGGCAAGGGCCACCTCGACATCGCCCTGGAAGACGGCACCATCAAGCGCATCGGGGTAACCCGTGCGCACCTCGAAGAAGATGCCGGCAAGAGCCTGCACGAAGACTTCAGCGGCTCCACCGGCATCGACCTCAACCGTGCCGGCACCCCGCTGCTGGAGATCGTTTCCGAGCCGGACATGCGCAGCGCCAAGGAAGCCGTGGCCTACGTCAAGGCGATTCATGCGCTGGTGCGTTACCTGGGCATCTGCGACGGCAACATGGCCGAAGGCTCGCTGCGTTGCGACTGCAACGTGTCGATCCGGCCAAAAGGCCAGGCCGAGTTCGGCACCCGCTGCGAGATCAAGAACGTCAACTCGTTCCGCTTCATCGAGCGCGCGATCAACAGCGAGATCCAGCGCCAGATCGACCTGATCGAAGACGGCGGCAAGGTGGTCCAGGAAACCCGCCTGTACGACCCGAACAAGGACGAGACCCGCTCCATGCGCAGCAAGGAGGAAGCCAACGACTACCGTTACTTCCCCGACCCGGACCTGCTGCCGGTGGTGATCGAGGACAGCTTCCTGGAAACCGTCCGCGCCAGCCTGCCCGAGCTGCCAACACAAAAGGTCGAGCGCTTCCAGCAGCAATACGGCCTGTCGGCCTACGATGCCAACGTGCTGGCATCCAGCCGCGAACAGGCTGATTACTTCGAAGAAGTGGTGAAGATCGGTGGCGATGCCAAGCTGGCCGCCAACTGGGTCATGGTCGAGCTGGGCAGCCTGCTGAACAAGCTGGGCATCGAGATCGACCAGGCCCCGGTCAGCGCCGCGCAACTGGGTGGCATGCTGCTGCGTATCCGCGACAACACCATCAGCGGCAAGATCGCCAAGACCGTGTTCGAGGCCATGGCTGCCGGTGAAGGTGATGCCGACAGCATCATCGACAGCAAAGGCCTCAAGCAGGTCACCGATACCGGCGCGATCGACAAGATGCTCGACGAAGTGCTGGCGGCCAACGCCGAGCAGGTCGAACAGTACCGCGCAGCCGACGAGGCCAAGCGTGGCAAGATGTTCGGCTTCTTCGTCGGCCAGGCGATGAAAGCCTCCAAAGGCAAGGCCAACCCGGGGCAGGTGAACCAACTGCTCAAGGCCAAGCTCGAAGGGTGATCTGAACATCGGCGAGGGCCCCGCCCTCGATCGCCGGCAAGCCAGCGCCCACAGGTACAGCAGCGCTCTCGAGGGCTGTGGGGTCCCTGTGGGAGCCGGCCTGCCAGCGATGGGCCGCACAGCGGCCCCAAATGCAGCATCGGAGCATCTGAATTGCTAAAACGATCCCTGAGCACCCTCGCCCTCTATTCCCTGCTGGCCGGCTGCGCCAGCCATGACATCGACCCGCGCGGCTACGACCAGACAGGCACCGCCTCCTACTACGGCTCGCGCCACCACGGCAAACGCACCGCCAGCGGCGAACCGTTCAACCAGAACGGCCTCACTGCCGCCCACCGCAGCCTGCCCTTCGGCACCCGGGTACGGGTCACCAACACCGCCAACCAGCGCAGCGTGGTAGTGCGCATCAACGACCGTGGGCCACATACGCGTGGCCGCCTCATCGACCTGTCACGTGCCGCGGCGGAAAAAATCGGCATGATCCGTAGCGGAACCGCGCAGGTGCGAGTACAAGGGCTTAGCGACTGACGCGACAGGAGTCCGACCATTTTCGACCTGGCCACCCTTGCTACCTTCAGCCTTCTGCAACTGGGCATCGCCCTGCTGTTGCTGGTTGCTGGCGCCGAATTGCTGGTGCGCGCAGCCTTGCGCCTGGCCCAGCGCCTGCATGTACGCCCGCTGATCATCGGCCTGAGCCTGGTGGCCTTCGGCAGCACCGCGCCGCAACTGACGGTGAGCCTGCAGGCCGCCTACCAGGGGGCGCCGGACGTGGCAGTGGGCAGCGTGGTCGGCAGCAATATCTTCAACGTGCTGGTCATCCTCGGCCTGGCCGCGCTGATCATTCCGCTGCGCGTGTCACGGCAACTGGTGCGCCTGGACATTCCGCTGATGATCGCCGCCAGCGGGCTGGTCTTCGGGCTAGCCGCCAACGGCCACCTGGGCCGCATCGAAGGGGCATTGCTGCTGCTTGGCCTGGCCGGCTACCTGGCCACGCTGTGGCATCAGTCCCGCCACTATGCACGCACCTACCCTGCACCGGCCACGCTCGTCACCAGCGCCGGACGCTTCTGGTCGGGCACGCTGTTGCAGGTGCTGGCCGGCCTGGGCCTGCTGAGCCTGGCCGGCCACCTGCTGCTGGAAGCCGCGGTGGAAGTGGCCACCGACCTCGGCCTGTCCGAGCGCATCATCGGCCTGACCGTGGTCGCCATCTGCACCTCCCTGCCGGAACTGGCCGCCGCGCTGATCGCCGCACTGCGCGGGGAACGAGAAATCGCCGTGGGTACGGTGATCGGCAGCAACCTGTTCAACCTGCTGGCCGTACTGGGCCTGACCGCACTGGTCACCCCGCAGCCGCTGTCGATTTCACCCAACGCCCTGGCCTTCGACCTGCCAGTGATGCTTGGCGTTGCCGCGCTGAGCCTGCCAGTGTTCTATTCCGGCTACCGCATTACCCGCGCCGAAGGCCTGGTGTTCCTCTGCCTGTATCTGGCCTATGGGCTGCACGTGGCGGCGTTTACCATGGGCCTGCCGCTGGCCGGCCGCCTGGAGCGGCTGATGCTGTTCTACGTACTGCCAGTGCTCGCCGTGGTGTTGCTGTACACCACCGTGCGTGCCTGGCGCCGCCAACACTAAGGAAAACAACATGGCTGATAGCAACAAGACCGGCGAGCAGATTCGCCGCCAGGTAATGGGCGACGCGTTCGTCGACCGCGCCCTGGGCAATGCCACCGACTTTACCCAGCCGCTGCAGGACTTCGTCAACGAACATGCCTGGGGCAGCGTGTGGGCGCGCGATGGCCTGCCGCTGAAGACCCGCAGCCTGATTACCCTGGCCACGCTGACGGCACTCAAGTGCCCGCAGGAACTCAAGGGGCATGTACGCGGGGCGTTGAACAATGGCTGTACGGTGGAGGAGATTCGTGAAGCGCTGCTGCATTGCGCGGTGTACGCCGGGGTGCCGGCGGCGATCGATGCGTTCCGGGCCGCGCAGGAAGTGATTGACAGCTATCAGGGCTGATTCAGCCTTTTTCAGGCCCGGCCTCTTCGCGGGCACGCCCGCTCCCACAGGGACCCCACAGGCTCCGAAACCTGTGCAGTACCTGTGGCAGCGGGCGTGCCCGCGAAGAGGCCAGGCCTGCCTTGCCTATTTGGCCTGGCGCGCCTTCTTCAGCTTGAAGGCCACCCACAGCGCAGCAATCCACGATGGAATCAGCATCACCGAAATGCGAATCGGCGGAGTCAGGTACATCACCACCAGGATCAGCACGATGAACGCCAGGCACAGGTAGTTGGTCAACGGGTGCCCCCAGCTCTTGTAGAACGGGATGATCCCGGCCGCCAGCTTGGCCTTGCGGAATTTCAGGTGGGTAATGCTGATGCTCGCCCAGTTGATCACCAGCGCCGAGACCGCCAGCGCCATCAGCAACCCGAACGCTTCACCTGGCATCAGGTAGTTGATCAACACGCACAGCCCGGTCGCCAGCGCCGACACGCCCAGCGCGGTCAGCGGCACGCCGCTGCGGCTGACCTTCAGCAACTGCCGCGGCGCGTCGCCCTGGCTGGCCAGGCCGAACAGCATGCGGCTGTTGGCGTATACACAGCTGTTGTACACCGACAGCGCGGCCGTCAGCACCACGATGTTGAGGATGGTCGCCACCAGGTCGCTGTCCAGTTCGTGGAAGATCATCACGAACGGGCTGCCGCCCTGCACCACCTTCTGCCACGGGTACAGCGACAGCAGCACCGCCAGGGCACCGATGTAGAAGATGAGGATGCGGTACACCACCTGGTTGGTGGCTTTGGGGATGCTCTGGCGCGGGTTGTCGGCCTCGGCAGCAGTGATACCCACCAGTTCCAGGCCGCCGAAGGAAAACATGATCACCGCCAATGCCATCACCAGGCCGGTGACACCGTTGGGGAAGAAGCCGCCGTACTGCCACAGGTTGGCCACGCTGGCATCCGGGCCACCATGGCCACTGGTCAGCAGCCAGGCGCCGAAACCGATCATGCTGACGATGGCTACCACCTTGACCAGGGCGAACCAGAATTCCATCTCGCCATAGACCTTCACCTGGGTCAGGTTGATCAGGTTGATCACCACGAAGAAGATCGCTGCCGTCGCCCAGGTGGGGAAGCCCGGCCACCAGTACTGCACATAGATACCCACCGCGGTGAGTTCGGCCATGCCGACCAGCACGTACACCACCCAGTAGTTCCAGCCCGAGACGAAACCGGCGAACTCGCTCCAGTACTGGTGCGCGAAGTGGCTGAAGCTGCCGGCCACTGGCTCTTCCACCACCATTTCGCCGAGTTGGCGCATGATCAGGAAGGCCATCAGACCGGCGATGGCATAGCCCAGCAGGACGGAGGGGCCGGCCAGCTGGATGGTTTGGGCGATACCCAGGAACAAACCGGTGCCGATAGCCCCACCCAGCGCAATCAGCTGGATATGGCGATTCTTCAGCCCGCGCTGCAACCGCTCGGGCGTGCTCTGGTCTTGCATGAAGTGTCCTTTAGCTCAGTGAGGCAGTGTTGTTGTGTTATTTGCAGTGAAGGATCTAGATCCATCCGCCCCACTGCAAGATGAAAATACCAATATTGGTGGTAATTGCCGCCATCAGCGTGGTAACCACGATGATCGACGCCGCCAGCTCATGGTTACCGTTGGCTGCCCGCGCCATCACGTAGCTGGCTGCTGCGGTCGGGCTACCGATGTACAGGAACAGGATGCCCAGTTCGGCACCGCGAAAGCCGCAGAGCCAGGCACCCAGGGTGCCGACCAGCGGCAGCCAGACCATCTTCACCAGGCTGGCGTCGATGGCCAGCCTGCCGCTGTCGCGCAACGCCGCCAGCGACAGGGTGCCGCCGATGCAGATCAACGCCAGCGGCAGGGTCATCTGCGCCAGGTAGTCGCCTGAAGTGAGCAGCCAGTTGGGCAGCGGCACCTGGCCGTAGGCCATCGGCGTGGCCACCAGTACGCTGATGATCAACGGGTTGCTGAAGATGCTCTTGCAGATGCTCCATGGGTCGGACTTCAGGTCCGGGCTGTACACCGCCAGCACCACCGCCGACAGCGAGTTGTACAGCAGGATCACCAGGCCGGCGAGCACCGCGCCCAGGGAAATACCGTAGTCGCCGTACAGGCTGGCGGCCAGGGCCAGGCCGATCACACCGTTGTTGCCACGGAATGCGCCTTGGGTGTAGATGCCCCGGTCCGCTTCGGGGCAACGCCAGATGGCCAGCCCCCAGGCGATGGCGAAGCCGACCAGGGTGGCGGCGGTGAAATACAGCAGGACCCCGGGTTTGACCGCAGCGCCCAGGTCGGCGTGGTAGATGCCGAGGAACAGCAGCGCCGGCATGCATACGTTGAATACCAGCTGCGAGGCGACGCGGTTGAAATTGTCATCGATCAGACGGATGCGTTTGAGCAGCACACCCATGAACAGCATGGCGAAGACCGGTGCCGTGATGTTCAGCGTCTGGATAAGAAGGGCGAGCATGCGCAAGCGATCCTGGAGGGGTTGCCGTTAGGCGGCTAATGATACGCCAACGGCCGGGACTTGCGGGGATCGCGGGGTAATACAGAGAAATCTCTGTCAGTACCAGCCTCTTCGCGGGCTTGCCCGCTCCCACAGGTATTCCACAAGCCCAAGACCTGTGCAGTACCTGTGGGAGCGGGCGAGCCCGCGAAAGGGCCGGTACAAGCCCGGCAGGAATCAGCGCCGGACCGGGCGCTTCTGCAGTTTGCGCTGCAAGGTCCGGCGGTGCATGCCCAGCGCCCGCGCAGTGGCCGAGATATTGCCTTCGTGCTCGTTCAGCACGCGCTGGATGTGCTCCCACTGCAGGCGGTCGACCGACATCGGGTTTTCCGGCACCAGGGTATCCAGGTCGGTGTGTTCCGACAGCAGCGCCGCCAGCACGTCATCGGCATCGGCCGGTTTGCACAGGTAGTTGCAGGCACCACGCTTGACCGCCTCCACGGCGGTGGCAATGCTCGAATAGCCAGTCAGGATCACCACGCGCATTTCCGGGTCCAGCTCCAGCAGCTTGGGCAGCAGCACCAGGCCGGAGTCGCCGTCCATCTTGAGGTCCAGCGTGGCGTAGTCCGGCAGGTCCTGCTGGGCCAGCAGCAAGCCTTCCTCGGCCGAGCTGGCGGTGCTTACGCGGAACCCGCGGCGGCTCATGGCACGGGCCATGACCCGGGTGAAGGTGGCATCGTCATCCACCAGCAGCAGGTGCGGAAGCTCTTCGCCTTCGACCTGGTTTTCTTCGCTCATCATTCATCTCCTCGCTTGCCATGGGGCAGGCGCAGTTCGGTCAGGGTGCCACCCTGTTCATGACTATAGAGTTTCACCGAACCGCCCGCACGGGTCACGCTGGCCTTGCTCAAGAACAGGCCCAGGCCGAAGCCTTTGCCTTTGGTGGTAATGAAGGGCTTGCCGATGGCTTCGGCAATGGCCGGCGGCACGCCGGGGCCATGGTCGCGGATACTGATGACGATGTCGTGGGCATCCCAGTCCAGGCGCACTTCAAGGTCATCGGGGCAGGCATCGGCAGCATTGTTCAACAGGTTCAGCAGCGCCTGGGTCAGGTCGGGTGGCGGGGTCAGGCGCGGTACCTGGCCATCGCGCAGACGCTGGAAGCGGTAGCTGGCCTCCGGGCGCATCAGGTGCCAGCGGTTGAGCGCTTCGTCGAGCCAGGCAGTCACGTCCTGCTCCACCACCGCCAGGCGGCGATTGGCCTCGGCGGCGCGCACCAGCTGCTGCAAGGTCTCCTTGCACAGCTTCACCTGGTCCTGGAGGATCTGCAGGTCTTCCTGCAGCAGCGGGTCGGCGTGGTCCTGGCGCATTTCGTTGAGCAACACGCTCATGGTCGCCAACGGCGTGCCCAGCTCATGGGCTGCGCCGGCAGCCTGGGTGGCCACGGCCAGCAGCTGCTCGTCGCGCAGGCTTTCTTCGCGCCGCTCGGAGCGCAACTGCTCCTGGCGACGCAGCTCTTCGGCCATGCGCGCCGCAAAGAAGGTGATCACGGCAGCGGCCAGGGCGATGCTCAGCCACATGCCATAGACCTGCATCTTGTCCCGCGCCATCGGCAAGCCTTCGAGCGGGTAGAACTGCACCAGCAGCAAGCTGTAGGCGGTCAGCGCGATGCCGGAAAGAATCAGCGAATACAGCCACGGCAAGGTCACCGCAGCAATCGCCAGCGGCACCAGGTAATACGAGACGAACGGGTTGGTCGAACCGCCGGAGTAGTACAGCAAGGCACTGTGGATCAGCAGGTCGCAGGCCAGCTGCAGGGCGTATTCCAGCTCGGTAACCGGCAACGACAGGCGCAGGCGCAGGGCCGTGAAAGCACACAGCAGCGATGACAAGGCCAAGGTGCCAGCCAGCGACAGCCAGGGCAGCGGCAGCAGTTCGGTCCAGTAGGCGACGCCTACGGAGCCGGCCTGGGCAGCCAGGACCAGGACCCGAATGACGGTCAGGCGCCAGAGGTTCTGGCGGGTAGCGGACAGCGGTTGTACGGCGGCGAGCATGAGCTCTCCTGATGAGTGCTCCAGAAAATCGGCTGGAGTATACCGAAGCCTGGCGCCGCGCTGCAGTGATGCGGCAAAGCGCCACACTTTGTCACAAGTCCATGATGGCACTTTTGAACCCACTACACTGTTGCCGGTCTGATGGCCCATGCGTGGAATGGATGGCCAAAGCCCACGCCTTTTATTGCCAAGGAGTATCCCACATGCAAAACCCTCGTCGCGGCGCCGCGCTGATCCTGTCCTGCGGCCTGCTCGCCAGCCTGCCGGCGCTGGCTGCCGATGAACCGCGCTACAACCAGGTATCGCTGCGTGCTGAAGTCAGCAAGGAAGTGGCGCGCGACCTGATGGTGGTGACCCTCTACAGCGAAGCGCAGAACACCGACCCGGGCAAGCTCGCCCAGCAGATCACCGAAACCATGAACAAGGCCGTCAAGCAGGCGCGCCAGGTCAAGGACGTGAAGATCAGCCAGGGCAGCCGCAACAGCTACCCGGTGTATGACAGCAAGGGGCAGAAGATCACCGGCTGGCGCGAGCGCGCCGAGCTGCGCCTGGAAAGCGCCAACTTCCCGGCCCTGTCGCAGTTGACCGCCGACCTGCTGCAGGAGCTGAAGATGGGCGGCATGGACTTCTCCATTGCCCCGGCCACGCGCAAGGCCAGTGAGGATGCGCTGCTCAAGGATGCGGTGGATGCCTTCAAGGCACGCGCGCAACTCGCCACCGAGGCGCTGGGCGGCAAAGGCTACAAGGTGGTCAGCCTGAACCTCAACAGCAGTGGTTACCCCCACCCCTACATGCGCAGCGCGCCGATGCCGATGAAGGCGATGGCAGCCGATGAAGCGGCGCCGGCACCGGATATCGAGGCTGGCACCAGCGAAGTCAGCATGAATGCCGATGGCCTGATCGAAGTGCAAATGCCTTGATCCAACCGATGGGAGCGGGCGAGCCCGCTCCTTGAGGATCGCGTCAACTTCAAGCTTTTCAGAACACTCCTACGCACCATTCAGGTGCTTCCTACAGCTTTCCCCGCCCCGAAATATCCCGCAAAAAGCCATCATTCTGCCCGCGCAAACGTTCAACTTCGCGAAAAGTTACACCAATGCGACATCCATGTACGGCCGTACCACTTTTCTGGCGCCAAGGAACCCTTCCCGTATTGCATTGGGTACACCCCCTGCATAAGTATCCGCAGGTCGGCTCACGAGGCCACCTCAAATCGAAAAATGACAACAATGAGGCCACCATGCTCAAACACGCAGTCATTCCGTTCCTGCTAGGCGCAGGCTTGCTCTCCGGCGCACCGTCGGCCCTCGCCGCGTCCAACCTGGTGTTCTGCTCCGAAGGCAGCCCGGCCGGCTTCGACCCGGGGCAATACACCACGGGGACCGATTTCGACGCCTCGGCCGAGACCGTGTTCAACCGCCTGACCCAGTTCGAACGCGGCGGCACTGCCGTGATCCCGGGCCTGGCGACCAAGTGGGAAGTGTCCGACGACGGCAAGACCTACACCTTCCACCTGCGCGAAGGGGTCAAGTTCCACAGCACCGACTACTTCAAGCCCACCCGTGCATTCAACGCCGACGACGTGCTGTTCACCTTCGACCGCATGCTCGACAAGGACCACCCGTTCCGCAAGGCCTACCCCACCGAGTTTCCGTACTTCACCGACATGGGCATGGACAAGAACATCGCCAAGGTGGAGAAGCTCGACGACCACACGGTGAGGTTCACCCTCAACGAGGTCGACGCCGCATTCATCCAGAACCTGGCCATGAGCTTTGCCTCGATCCAGTCCGCCGAATACGCCGACCAGTTGCTCAAGGACGGCAAGGCTGCCGATATCAACCAGAAGCCGATCGGCACCGGCCCGTTCGTGTTCAGCAAGTACCAAAAGGACGCGCAGATCCGCTTCAAGGGCAACAAGGACTACTGGCAACCGGATGACGTGAAGATCGACAACCTGATCTTCGCCATCACCACCGACGCCTCGGTGCGCATGCAGAAGCTGAAGAAGAACGAGTGCCAGGTCACCCTGTTCCCGCGCCCGGCCGACATCCAGCCGCTGAAGCAGGACCCCAAGCTGCAGATGCCTGACCAGGCCGGCTTCAACCTCGGCTACATCGCCTACAACGTGATGGACAAGGTCAAGGGCAGCAACGAAGCCAACCCGCTGGCCCAGCTGAAAGTCCGCCAGGCGCTGGACATGGCTGTGGACAAGAAAAAGATCATCGAGTCGGTCTACCAGGGCGCCGGCCAGCTGGCGGTCAATGGCATGCCGCCCACCCAGTGGTCCTACGACGACAGTATCAAGGACGCCCCGTACGACCCGGAGAAAGCCCGGCAGCTGCTCAAGGAAGCCGGCATCAAGGAAGGCACCGAAATCTCCCTGTGGGCCATGCCGGTGCAGCGCCCGTACAACCCCAATGCCAAGCTGATGGCCGAAATGCTGCAATCGGACTGGGCCAAGGTGGGCATCAAGGCGAAGATCGTCAGCTATGAATGGGGGGAATACATCAAACGTTCCAAGGGTGGCGAACAGGGCGCCATGCTGATCGGCTGGAGCGGTGACAATGGTGACCCGGACAACTGGCTGGGCACCCTGTACGGCTGCGATGCCATGAACGGCAACAACTTCTCCAAGTGGTGCTACAAACCCTACGACGATCTGATCAAGCAGGCCAAGGCCACTCCCGACCAGGCCAAGCGCACCGAGCTGTACAAGCAGGCGCAGCACATCCTCAAGGAGCAGGTGCCGATCACCCCGATTGCCCATTCCACCGTGTACCAGCCCATGAGCGCCAAAGTGAAGGACTTCAAGATCAGCCCGTTCGGCCTGAACTCCTTCTACGGCGTCAGCGTGGACAAATAGGCTAGCTGTGGCACCCGCTGAAGTGCGGGTGCCCCTGCCAACCTCGCCTCCCCCTTCATGTCGCCCCGCCGCCAGCACTGCGGGGGCGGCGCGCTGTTGCCGGCATTTTTTGCACGCGGCGGCGCAAACAGACGTAAAAGGACTTGTTCATGCGCTACACCACCCGCCTTTCCGCCCTGCTGGCCCTCGGCCTGGTCAGCCAGACCCCGGTCGTGCTGGCCAACAACCTGGTGTTCTGCTCCGAAGGCAGCCCGGCCGGCTTCGACACCGCGCAGTACACCAGCGCCACCGACAACGATGCCGCCGAGCCCATCTACAACCGCCTGGTCGAGTTCGAGCGCGGTGGCACCGCCGTGCAGCCTGCGCTGGCAACCCGCTGGGAGGTGTCTGACGATGGCCTGCGCTACACCTTTCACCTGCGCGAGGGAGTGAAGTTCCACAGCAACAAGGCCTTTACACCCAGCCGCGAGTTCAACGCCGACGACGTGCTGTTCACCTTCAACCGCATGCTCGACAAGGGCCACCCGTTCCGCCAGGCCTACCCGACCGAGTTCCCCTATTTCGTCAGCATGGGCCTGGACAAGAACATCGCCCGTGTCGAGAAAACCGGCCCCATGACCGTGGTATTCACCTTGAACGCGGTCGATGCCGCCTTCATCCAGAACCTGGCCATGAGCTTCGCCTCCATTCTCTCTGCCGAATACGCCGGGCAGTTGCTGGCCAGCGGGCGCCCCAGCGACATCAACCAGCAACCGATCGGCACCGGGCCGTTCGTGTTCCAGCGCTACCAGAAGGATTCGCAGATTCGCTACAAGGGCAACCAGGCTTACTGGGCAGCAGACGAGGTGAAGATCGACAACCTGGTGTTCTCGATCAACACCGACCCGTCGGTGCGCATCCAGAAGCTGCGCCGCAACGAATGCCAGGTCACCCTGCACCCGCGCCCGGCCGACCTGCCGGCGCTGAAGGCCGACAGCAAGCTGCAGGTGCTGCAGCAACCGGGCTTTAACCTCGGCTACATCGCCTACAACACCAAGCACCCGCCATTCGACCGCCTGGAAGTGCGCCAGGCGATGGACATGGCGGTGAACAAACAGGCGATCCTCCAGGCGGTGTACCAGGACTCCGGCCAGCTGGCCGTCAACGCCATGCCGCCGACCCAGTGGTCCTATGACAGCAGCATCAAGGATGCGCCGTACGACCCGGACAAGGCCCGGCAGCTGCTGCAGCAGGCCGGCGTGAAGCCCGGCAGCGAAATCACCCTGTGGGCCATGCCGGTACAGCGTCCGTACAACCCCAACGCCAAGCTGATGGCGGAAATGCTCCAGGCCGACTGGAGCAAGCTCGGCTTCAAGGTGCGCATCGTCAGCTACGAATGGGGCGAATACCTCAAACGCATGAAAAGCGGCGAACACGATATCGCCCTGATCGGCTGGACCGGTGACAACGGTGACCCGGACAACTGGCTTGGCACTCTTTACAACTGCGATGCGATTGGCAGCAACAACTATTCGCTGTGGTGCGACCCGCAGTACGACAGCTTGGTCAAGCAGGCCAAGCAGGTCACCGACCGCTCCCAGCGCACCGCCCTGTACCAGCAGGCCCAGCAGCGGCTCAAGCAACAGGTGCCGATTACCCCCGTGGCACATTCAACGGTCAACCAACCGCTGAGCATCAAGGTTTCCGAATTCAAGGTCAGCCCTTTCGGGCGCAACGATTTTTCCGGTGTGAGTGTTGATTGAGCATTAGCCGGTACCGGCCTCTTCGCGGGTAAACCCGCTCCCACAGGGTTCTCCTCAGGTTCACGAAACCTGTGGGAGCGGGCGCGCCCGCGAAGAGGCCCGATTCTGCCCGGTGACCCCGGGCAACCCTGGCAACACCGCAACAAGAAGCCCGGCCCACAAGGCCAGGGAATAACTAGAAGAACAGAAAGGGAGCTTTTAACCTTGAGACTATTCACCTTGACCGCACTGGCGTTATCCATCAGTGCATTATCCACCGTGACCCTGGCCGACCCGCAAAGCCAGGACTATGTGCCCGTCACCCTCAAAGGCAGCAGCGAGCAGGAGCAGGCCAGCGGTTTCATCGACGGCCAGAGCCTGTCGGGCAGCACCCGCAACTGGTATGCCCACGAACGCGCCGCCCGCGCACCGCTGTGGAAGTACTACAAGAGCGACGGCACCCGTCACGACACCCACAGCCGCGAGAACTGGGTGCAGGGCACCATCCTCAACTACAGTTCCGGCTTCACCCAGGGCACCGTCGGCTTCGCCGTCGAAGCCGCTGGCTACAATGCCATCGCCCTGCAGCAAAGCCGCGAGGCGGTCGCCGGCCCCAACAACCGCACCCTGACCCACAGCGACGGCGACCCGGTCGGCCAGTGGAGCAAGATGGGCCTGGCCAACGTCAAGGCACGCGTGTCCAACACCACCCTGACCGTCGGCCGCCAATCGGTGGACACACCGATGATCGCCTACATCGGCAACCGCGCCCTGCCCTCGAGCTTCCAGGGGGCATTCCTGCACAGCGCCGAATTCGACAACCTGAGCTTCGACCTGGGCACCTTCGACCGCGTCTCGCCACGCACCGAGCAGAGCCTCAGCAAGTTCCGCAGCGAGTACAGCGCCACTGGCGTTGAAACCGACCGCGCCAGCACCGCCGGCATCAACTACCAGCCGTTCAAGAGCCTGACCACCAGCCTGTACGCCACCAAGGTCGACGACTTCTGGAACCAGTACTATTTCGGCGCCAACCACGTGCTCGGCGACAGCGCAGTGCTGAGCCTGAGCACCGGCCTGAACTACTACAAGACCGTCGACGCCGGCAGCCAGAAGATGGGCGAAATCGACAACGACACCTACAGCCTGTCATTCGGCCTGACCCACCAGGCCCACACCGTCAGCGCCTCGTGGCAGCAGGTCAACGGCAACGAGTACTTCGACTACCTGCACGAAACCAATGGCATCTACCTGGCCAACTCGCTGCTGTCGGACTTCAACGGCCCCAACGAGAAATCGCTGCAGCTTTCCTACGTGCTGAACATGGCGCCGTATGGCGTGCCGGGGCTGAAATTCAACCTGTACAACGCCCGCGGCTGGGGTATCGACGGCACCCATTACCGTGGTACCGCCTATGACGTCAACGGCCTGGATGGCGAAACCCACTACGAGTGGGGCATCGGCACCAGCTACGCGGTGCAGAGCGGGCCGCTGAAGGACACCAGCATCCGCGCCACCTACACCGCGCACCGCGCCAGCAAGGCCCAGGGCGATGGCAGCCTGGACGAGTTCCGGGTGGTCACCACCATTCCGTTCAACATCCTCTGACCGTCGGCGCCCCGGCCTGCTTCGCTGCGGGCCGGGGCGGCTACGCTGGAACCAATGCAAGCAGGGAGTTTCACCCCATGCAGAGAACGTTCACCAAATCGCGACCACTGCGCCTGGCCCTGGCCGCGCTGCTTCTGGGTGGCGCCACGCAATTGGCGGCCAAACCGCTGGTGGTGTGCACCGAAGCCAGCCCGGAAGGGTTCGACATCGTCCAGTACACCACTGCGGTCACCGCCGATGCCTCGGCCGAGACAGTGTTCAACCGCCTGGTCGACTTCAAGCCCGGTACTACCGAAATCCAGCCGGCCCTGGCCGAGCGCTGGGACATTTCCGACGACGGCCTGACCTACACCTTCCACCTGCGCCAGGGGGTGAAGTTCCACACCACCGACTACTTCAAGCCGACCCGCGACTTCAACGCCGATGACGTGCTGTGGAGCCTCAATCGCCAGCTCGACCCGAACCATCCCTGGCATGACAAGACCAGCGTCGGCTACCCGTACTTCGAGAGCATGGGGTTCAAGCAACTGCTCAAGTCGGTCAGCAAGGCTGACGAGCACACCGTGGTGATTACCCTCACCCGACCGGAAGCGCCGTTCCTGCGCGACATGGCCATGGGCTTTACCTCGATCTACTCCGCCGAGTACGGCGACCAGTTGCTCAAGGCTGGCAAGACCGCCGAGCTGAACAGCAAGCCGATCGGCACCGGCCCGTTCATCTTCCAGCGTTACAACAAGGACGCCCAGGTTCGCTTCAAGCCCAACCCGGACTATTTCCGTGGCAAGCCGCCGGCCGATGCGCTGGTGTTCGCCATCGCCACCGACAGCAACGTGCGCCTGCAGAAACTGCGCGCCAACGAGTGCCAGGTGGCGCTCTATCCCAAGCCCGATGATGTGCCGTCGATCAAGCAGGACCCGAAACTCAAGGTTGAGGAAATCGAGGCCCTGGTCACCGGTTACATCTCGATGAACACCGAACACAAATACCTGAGCGACGTGCGGGTACGCAAAGCCATCAACATGGCCTTCGACCGCCAGACCCACGTCGACCAGCTGTTCGGCAAGGGCAATGCGCTGGTGGGCGTGAACCCTTATCCGCCGACCATGATCGGCTACAACAACGAGAACAGGAACCCGCCCCGCGACCTGGCCAAGGCACGCCAACTGCTCAACGAAGCTGGCGTACCGCCGGGCACGACGTTCACCCTGTTCACCCGCAACGGTGGTGGCCCGACCAACCCCAACCCGCGGCTGTCCGCCGAGATGCTGCAGGGCGACCTCAAACAGATCGGCCTCAAGCTGGATATCCGCGTCATGGAGTGGGCCGAGATGCTGCGCCGGGCCAAGAAGGGCGAAGCCGACCTGGTGTCCGCCGGCTGGGCCGGCGACAACGGCGACCCGGACAACTTCCTCACGCCGATGCTCAGTTGTGATGCCGTCAAGAGCGGCGAGAACTATGCGCGCTGGTGCAACCCTAAGTTCCAGGAGCTGATCAGCCGCGCCCGCGAAGTGATCGACAACGACGAGCGTGCAAGGCTCTATAACGAGGCATTGAAAGTGTACGATGACGAACAACCCTGGATCAGCATGGCCCATCCGAAGATGTTCACCGCCATGCGTGACAACGTGGAGGGCTACGTGATCAACCCTCTGACCAACAACAACTTCGCCACTACCAAGGTGAAGTAGAACAACAACGACCGCCGGCCGCCCACACGGGGCCCGGCGGCCCCGCCGTAACGGGCTGATCGCCCCACGGCCTGATGAGGTAACCCCGACAATGTTGAGTTTTATTGCCCGGCGCCTTGGCCTGTTGATACCGACGTTCTTCGGCATCACCTTGCTGACCTTCGCGCTCATACGCCTGATCCCCGGCGACCCGGTGGAAGTGATGATGGGCGAGCGCAGGGTCGACCCCGAAATGCATGCCCAGGCCATGGAGCGTCTGGGGCTGAACAAGCCGCTGCCGGTCCAGTACCTGGACTACGTTGGCAAGCTGGCCCAGGGCGACCTGGGTGAATCGTTGCGCACCCGCGAGAGTGTCTGGCACGAGTTTCTCACCCTGTTCCCGGCTACCCTCGAACTGGCCTTCGCCGCCCTGCTGTTCGCCGGCATCGTCGGCCTGCTGGCCGGGGTGATCGCCGCGCTCAAGCGCGGTTCGCTGTTCGACCATGGGGTGATGGGGATTTCCCTGGCGGGCTACTCCATGCCGATCTTCTGGTGGGGCCTGATCCTGATCATGTTCTTCTCGGTAAGCCTGGGCTGGACCCCGGTATCCGGGCGCATCGACCTGCTCTATGACATCGAGCCGAAAACCGGCTTCATGCTCATCGACACCCTGCTCAGCGACGAGGAAGGCGCGTTCAAGGACGCGCTGATGCACCTGATCCTGCCCGCCATCGTGCTCGGCACCATCCCGTTGGCGGTGATTGCCCGCATGACCCGCTCGTCGATGCTCGAAGTGCTGCGCGAGGACTACATCCGTACCGCCCGCGCCAAAGGCCTGTCGCCAGCCCGCGTGGTGTTCGTGCACGGCCTGCGCAATGCCTTGATCCCGGTGCTGACCGTGTTCGGCCTGCAGGTCGGCACGCTGCTGGCCGGTGCGGTGCTGACCGAAACCATCTTTTCCTGGCCGGGCATCGGCAAATGGCTGATCGAAGCCATCGGTGCCCGTGACTACCCCGTGGTCCAGAACGGCATCCTGTTGATCGCCTGCCTGGTGATCCTGGTCAACTTCGTCGTGGACATCCTCTACGGCCTGGCCAACCCACGCATCCGTCATCAGCGCTGAGGCCTTCGCCATGACTAGCCCGATTCCGAAATCCGTCACACCGGCCAGCCCGGTGGACCAGAGCCTGCTCTACCCTTCGCCGTACAAAGAATTCTGGCAAGCCTTCGCGCGCAACAAAGGCGCGGTGATGGGCCTGGCCTTCATGTGCCTGGTGGTGTTCTGCGCGCTGTTCGCGCCGTGGGTCGCCCCGCACGACCCGAGCGAGCAGTACCGCGACTTCCTGCTGACCCCGCCGGTATGGCTGGAAGGCGGCAGCTGGCAGTTCATCCTCGGCACCGACGAGCTGGGCCGCGACCTGCTTTCGCGGCTGATCCAGGGCGCGCGGCTGTCGCTGCTGATCGGCCTGTCGTCGGTGGTGATGTCGCTGATCCCGGGCATCCTGCTGGGCCTGCTGGCAGGGTTCTTCCCGCAACTGCTCGGCCCGTCGATCATGCGCCTGATGGACGTGATGCTGGCCCTGCCCTCGCTGCTGCTGGCAGTGGCCATCGTTGCCATCCTCGGCCCTGGCCTGATCAACACGGTGATCGCCATCGCCATCGTTTCATTGCCCTCCTATGTGCGCCTGACCCGCGCCGCCGTGATGGGCGAGCTGAACCGCGACTATGTCACCGCCGCGCGCCTGGCCGGTGCCGGCCTGCCACGGCTGATGTTCGTCACCGTGCTGCCCAACTGCATGGCACCGCTGATCGTGCAGGCCACCCTGAGTTTCTCTTCGGCCATTCTCGACGCCGCCGCCCTGGGCTTCCTCGGCCTCGGTGTACAACCACCGACCCCCGAGTGGGGCACCATGCTGGCATCGGCCCGTGACTACATCGAGCGCGCCTGGTGGGTGGTGAGCCTGCCCGGCCTGACCATTCTGCTCAGTGTGCTGGCAATCAACCTGATGGGCGACGGCCTGCGCGATGCGCTGGACCCGAAACTCAAGAACGCCGCCTGAGGAGAACGCCATGTCACTGTTGCAGATCAACAACCTGAACGTGCGCTTCGGCGACGCCAATGCCGTACCGGTGGTCGATGGCCTGGACCTGACGGTGGAAGCCGGCGAGATCCTGGCCATCGTCGGTGAATCCGGCTCGGGCAAGTCGGTCACCATGATGGCTCTGATGGGCCTAGTCGACGCCCCCGGGCGCATCACCGCCGACGCACTGACCTTCGATGGCACCGACATGCTCAAGCTCAGCGGGCGCCAGCGGCGCAAGGTGGTGGGCAAGGACATCGCCATGGTCTTCCAGGACCCGATGACCGCGCTCAACCCCAGCTACACCGTGGGCTACCAGATCGAGGAAGTGCTGCGCCAGCACCTGGGCCTGAAGGGCAAGGCCGCGCGCCAGCGGGCCCTGGAGCTGTTGAAGAAAGTCGAGATCCCGGCGGCGGAAAGCCGCCTGGATGCCTACCCGCATCAATTGTCCGGCGGCATGAGCCAGCGTGTGGCGATCGCCATGGCCATCGCTGGCGAACCCAAGCTACTGATCGCCGACGAACCGACTACGGCGCTGGACGTGACCATCCAGGCACAGATCATGGAACTGCTGGTCAACCTGCAGAAGGAGCGCAACATGGCGCTCATCCTGATCACCCATGACCTCGCCGTGGTAGCCGAAACCGCCAGGCGGGTGTGCGTGATGTACGCCGGCCAGGCTGTGGAAGTCGGCCAGGTGCCAGAGCTGTTCGACGTGCCCGCCCACCCCTACAGCGAAGCGCTGCTGGCGGCGATCCCCGAGCACAGCATCGGTGCCGAACGCCTGGCTACCCTGCCCGGCATCGTCCCCGGTCGCTACGACCGCCCGGCGGGATGCTTGCTGTCGCCGCGCTGCCCCTACGTGCAGGACAACTGCCGGCACCAGCGCCCCCCCCTCGATCCCCAGGCCAACAGCCTGGCACGTTGCTTCTACCCGCTGAACCAGGAGGTGGCGTAATGGCCGTCGTTCTCTCCGCCCGGGAGCTTACCCGGCATTACGAAGTCTCCCGCGGGCTGTTCAAGGGCCATGCCCTGGTGCGTGCATTGAATGGCGTGTCGTTCGAGCTGGAGGCGGGCAAGACCCTGGCCGTGGTCGGCGAGTCCGGCTGTGGCAAGTCGACCCTGGCCCGCGCCCTGACCCTGATCGAAGAGCCGTCGTCCGGCTCGCTGCAGATCGCCGGCACCGAGGTGAAAGGCGCCAGCAAAACCGAACGCAAGCAACTGCGTCGCGACGTGCAAATGGTGTTCCAGAGCCCCTACGCCTCGCTCAACCCGCGGCAGAAGATTGGCGACCAGCTCGCCGAGCCACTGTTGATCAACACTTCGCTGAGCAAGGCCGAGCGGCGCGAAAAGGTGCAGAAGATGATGGAACAGGTCGGCCTGCGCCCCGAGCATTACCAGCGCTACCCGCACATGTTCTCGGGTGGCCAGCGCCAACGTATTGCCCTGGCCCGGGCGATGATGCTGCAACCCAAGGTGCTGGTCGCCGACGAACCGACCTCCGCGCTGGACGTGTCGATCCAGGCCCAGGTGCTGAACTTGTTCATGGACTTGCAGAAGGAGTTCAACACCGCCTATGTGTTCATCTCGCACAACCTGGCGGTGGTGCGACATGTGGCGGATCAGGTGCTGGTGATGTACCTGGGCCGACCGGCAGAAATGGGGCCGAAGGAGGACATCTACGAGAAGCCGCTGCATCCGTACACCCAGGCTCTGCTGTCGGCGACACCGGCGATCCATCCTGATCCGCTGAAGCCGAAGATCCGCATTGCCGGGGAGCTACCCAACCCGCTCAATCCACCGGACGGGTGCGCATTCCACAAACGCTGCCCGTATGCGACCGAGCGCTGTGCCAAGGAGGTGCCGGCGTTCAGGCAGGTGGGTACGCGGCAGGTGGCTTGTCATTATGCCGAGCAGTTTCTTTAGCCCTTGGATTGCCGGGGCTGCTTTGCAGCCCTTTCGCGACGCAAGGCCGCTCCTACAAGGGACCGCGATCTCCTGAACTGCGCCCCTAGGTTGGATTTTTTGTCCAACAAATGAGGCGCACCTCATCCTGTAGGAGCGGCCTTGTGTCGCGAAAGGGTCGCAAAGCGGCCCCCTGAATTCTCAATGCATGAACAACCAGATCAGGATAATCACCGGAATCGGCACCCCAATCATCCACAGCAGTATCGAGCGCATGGCCTTTCTCCTTGTTCGATGTTGAACAGTTCGGTGCACTTGCCATGCCATCCTTGTCAAAGAATCACACCCAACCGAATCAAAGGCTTACCCCCAAGCCGCTTGCCAGAACCATGCAATATGCCAGATCCCCACCCTTGCACCTGGGTGTTCTGCAATGCACTATCGGCCTCATGACCGCCACCACCCTCCCCGACGGCCCCGAGCAGACCCCGCTCACCGCCGACACCGTGCTGCGCTACCACCTGTGCTGGAAGCACCGTGACCTCGACGGCGTCATCGCGCTTTACCACCCCGACATCCACTACCACGATTTTTTCCAGAACCGCGTGCTCCGCTACCAGGAACTGCGCGACTACGTACGCGCCTGCCTGCCCCATGAAGCCGGCGAAGACATCGTCCACAGCGACCGCATCCGCGTCGACGGCAGCACGGCGTTCATCCAGTACCAGGTCACGGTGCAGGGCGGCGACGGCCTGGTGGCGTTCCAGTCCAGCGAGGCGATTACCGTCAAGGACGGCCTGATCTGGCAGGTCAACGAGTACGCCACCCTGGTGCGCCAGAACGGCAACGGCCTGGCCAGCAGCGGCCCGCGCCCGGCCACCAGCCGCCTGGGCCTGTCACCGCGGCAGCTGTCGACCATGGCCCAGGACCTGGAGCAGTACTTCCAGCGCCAGCGCCCCTACCTGGACCCGCAACTGGACTTGCAACAGGTGGCGGACGCGAGTGGCTATAGCCGCAACCAGATTTCCTACCTGCTCAACCAGGTGCTAGGGCAAAGCTTCTACCGCTACGTCAACCAGGCCCGCCTGCAACACCTGATGGCCAGCCTGGGCGACAACAGCGTCGAGGCGACGATCGACGAGCTGGCGTTCAACGCCGGCTTCAACTCGCTCTCGGCGTTCTACAAGTGCTTCCGCGAACACACCGGCCTGACCCCCAAGGCCTACCTGAAGCAAAATTCCCTGCGTGCACGCACGTAAGACAGGCGCCGACCGACACTACTAGCATCGCCCACAGACCTCGACGGATGTGGAGCAAAACCCGATGCAACCCCTGCGCACGCTCAGCCTGTGGATGGACCAGCTCGACGAGCCACTGTGCGCGCGCCCGGCCCTGCGCCAGGACCTCGAAGTCGATGTGTGCATCCTCGGCGCCGGCTACACCGGGCTGTGGACTGCCTACTACCTCAAGCGCCAGGCACCGCACCTGAACATCGCGGTGATCGAGGCCAACATCGCCGGCTTCGGCGCCTCGGGGCGCAATGGCGGCTGGTTGATGGGCAACCTGCTCGGGGAAGACCGCCTGCTGGCCAGCCTGTCGCCGCAGCAGCGCCGGGCCAGCATCGACCTGCTGCACGGCATCCCCGATGAAGTGCACCGCGTATTGCAACGCGAAGGCATCGATTGCGACTACCGCAAGGGCGGCGTGCTGTATTGCGCCGCGCGTTATCCGGAGCAGGAGCGCAGCCTGCGCGCTTACCTGGACGACCTGTACCGCCAGGGCATGACCGAAGACGACTACCGCTGGCTGCGCCCCGAGCAACTGGACACCCAGCTGCGGGTCAGCAACGCCTATGGCGCCATCTACAGCCCTCACACCGCCACCATTCAGCCGGCCAAGCTGGTGCGCGGCCTGGCTCGGGCGGTGGAAGCGCTGGGCGTGCAGCTTTATGAAAATACCCCGGCCATCGACTGGCAGCCCGGTGAGGTGCGTACCCCGCTGGCACGTATCCGCTGCCAGTGGACCGTACCTGCCGTGGAAGGCTATGCCGTCACCCTGCCGCCACTGGGCAAACACCAGTTACCGGTGCAAAGCCTGCTGGTGGCTACCGAACCGCTACCAGAGGCCACCTGGGCACAGATCGGCCTGAGCCAGGGCCAGGCCTTCAGCGAGAACAGCCGCCAGGTCACCTACGGCCAACGCACGGCCGACAACCGCCTGGTGTTCGGTGCGCGTGGCGGCTACCGCTTCGGCGGCCGCCTGCGAGAAAATTTCACCCTTGGCGAACACGAAGTAGAACTGCGCCGCTACCTGTTCAGCGAGCTGTTCCCGCAGCTGAAGCATGTGCGCATCACCCACACCTGGGGCGGCAACCTGGGCATGGCCCGGCGTTTTCGTCCGCACATGCTCTGTGACCGCCAGCGTGGCATCGCCCTGGCCGGTGGCTACGGTGGCGAAGGCGTCGGCGCCAGCAACCTCGGCGGGCGCACCCTGGCGGCGCTGATCCTCAACCAGCACAACGAACTGACCGGGCAACCCTGGGTGCTCGACAACCGCCCGCTGTCGAGCCTGGCCAGTTGGCCCGCCGAGCCCTGCCGCTGGCTGGGCTACAACGCGATCATCCAGAGTTTCGTCCACGAGGACCGTACCCTCGCCAACCCCGCCAGCGCGCCCTGGCGGCGGCGTCTGGCCGGCGCGCTGGCGGACTTCATGGAAGGCTTCATGCACTGATTTCCCATCACCCGACACAGGATCAACCGGTCATGAGCATCACCCAGTTCAAGAACACCGACATCGCCGTGCTCGACAGTTCCAGCCCGGTCGCGGTCCCCCTCGGCGACCCCGTGGCAGTGACCTCGGTCACCTGTGTGGCTCGCAACGACGGCGTCGAGACCGGCATCTGGGAGTGCTCCCCCGGGCGCTGGCGTCGGCAGATCGTGCAGCAGGAGTTCTGCCATTTCATCAAGGGCCGCTGCACCTTCACCCCCGACGACGGCGAGCCGCTGCATATAGAAGCCGGAGACGCACTGATGCTACCGGCCAACAGCACCGGCACCTGGGACATCCAGGAGACGGTGCGCAAGACCTACGTCCTTATCTTCTGATCCGCTGATCGCCTGCCTTCGATAACAACAGACAAAGCAAGGTAAATCCGACATGCGCACGCACCTTCTCGCCCCCCTGATGCTGGCTGCCAGCGTGGCCAGCGCCGCCGAAACGGTGAAGATCTACAACTGGTCCAGCTATGTTGCCCCCGACACGCTGAAGAACTTCCAGCAGGCCAGTGGCATCGTACCCACCTACGACGTGTACGACAGCAACGAAACCCTCGATGGCAAGTTGATGACCGGCAACTCCGGCTACGACGTGGTGTTCCCTTCCAACCACTTCATGGCCCGGCAGATCCAGGGCAAGGCCCTCAAGCGCCTGGACAAGGCGCAACTGCCCGGCTGGCACAACCTCAACCCGGTGCTGCTGAAGGCACTGGAAGTCAACGACCCGGGCAACCAGTACGGCTTCCCCTACCTGTGGGGCAGTACCGGCATCGGCTACAACATCGACAAGGTCAAGGCCGTGCTTGGCGACAATGCGCCGGTGGGTTCCTGGGACCTGATCTTCAAGCCCGAATACATGAGCAAGCTGAAAAGCTGCGGCGTCGCGGTGCTGGACAACGGCCCCGAACTGCTGCCGATCGCCCTGCACTACCTCGGCCTGCCGCACCACAGCCAGGACCCGGCGGATTACGACAAGGCCAAGGCGCTGCTGATGCAGGTGCGCCCGTACATCAGCTACTTCCACTCCTCGAAGTACACCGGTGACCTGGCCAATGGCGACATCTGCGTGGTGGTGGGCTTCTCGGGGGATGTACTGCAGGCGAAGAACCGTGCCGAAGAAGCGAACAACGGGGTGAAAGTGGGCTACTCGATCCCCAGGGAAGGTGCGCCGATGTGGTTCGACATGGTCGCCATGCCAGCCGATGCACCGGACGAGAAGGCTGCGTATGCCTACATGAACTACCTGCTGCAGCCAGAGGTGATGGCCAACATCAGCAATCACGTGCAGTACGCCAACGGCAACCGCGAGGCGGACGCACTGGTGAACCCGGCGCTGAAGAGCAACACGATGATCTACCCGAGCGACGACGTGATGGGCAAGTTGTATGCGCTGCAAGCGATGCCGGCCAAGATCGACCGTATCCGGACGCGGATCTGGACCAGTATCAAGGCAGGGAATTGATTTCGACCGTAACACGGTCCCTGTGGGAGCGGGTTCACCCGCGAATGCGATGTTTAGTTTACCGACGCATTCGCGGGTAAACCCGCTCCCACGAGGGGCAGGAGCAGGCCCTGGAAATCAGGAGCAAGCTTGCGAAATCAGTGGTGCTCTCGGGTAGCGCGGAACTTGATGTCCGGCCAGCGCTCTTCCATCAGCGACAGGTTGACCCGGGTCGGCGCCAGGTAGGTCAGGTGCCCGCCACCGTCGATGGCCAGGTTTTCCATGGCCTTGTTCTGGAATTCCTCGAGCTTCTTCTTGTCGTCGCAGGTGATCCAGCGAGCCGACCACACAGTGATCGGCTCGTAGGCGCACTCGACCTTGTACTCTTCCTTCAACCGGCTGGCGACCACGTCGAACTGCAGCACACCGACCGCACCGAGAATGATGTCGTTGCTGCGCTCGGGGAAGAACACCTGGGTCGCCCCCTCTTCGGCCAGCTGCTGCAGGCCCTGGCGCAGCTGCTTGGATTTCAGCGGGTCCTTCAGGCGCACACGGCGGAACAGTTCCGGGGCGAAGTGCGGAATACCGGTGAAGCCCAGCGCCTCGCCTTCGGTGAAGGTGTCGCCGATCTGGATGGTGCCGTGGTTGTGCAGGCCGATGATGTCGCCGGCGTAGGCCTCTTCCAGCTGCTCACGCTCGGAGGAGAAGAAGGTCAGCGCATCGCCGATGCGCAGGTCCTTGTTGATACGCACGTGGCGCATCTTCATGCCCTTCTCGTACTTGCCGGAGCAGATGCGCATGAAGGCGATGCGGTCGCGGTGTTTCGGGTCCATGTTCGCCTGGATCTTGAACACGAAGCCGCTGAACTTCTCTTCCACAGGCTCCACGGTGCGCTCGTGGGCGACCCGGCTCAGCGGGCGCGGCGCCCAGTCGACCACCGCATCGAGCACATGGTCGACACCGAAGTTGCCCAGCGCGGTACCGAAGAACACCGGGGTCAGCTGGCCGTTGATGAACTCGTCCTGGTTGAACTCGTGGCAGGCCCCCTGCACCAGCTCCAGCTGCTCGACGAACGCGTCGTACTGGTCGCCGAGGTGGGCGCGGGCTTCGTCCGAGTCCAGCTTCTGGATGATCTTGGCCTCGGTACGCTCGTGGCCGTGGCCCGGGGTGTAGACCACGATATAGTCGCCGGTCAGGTGGTACACGCCCTTGAAGTCGCGGTAGCAACCGATCGGCCAGGTGATCGGCGCGGCCTTGATCTTCAGTACGGCTTCGATCTCGTCGAGCAGTTCGATCGGGTCACGGATGTCACGGTCGAGCTTGTTGATGAAGCTGACGATCGGCGTGTCGCGCAGGCGGCACACGTCCATCAGGGCGATGGTACGCGGCTCTACACCCTTACCACCGTCGAGCACCATCAACGCCGAGTCCACCGCGGTCAGGGTGCGGTAGGTGTCTTCCGAGAAGTCTTCGTGGCCGGGGGTGTCGAGCAGGTTGATCATGTGCTCGCGGTACGGGAACTGCATCACCGAGGTGGTGATGGAGATGCCACGCTGCTTCTCCATCTCCATCCAGTCGGAAGTGGCGTGGCGGTCGGACTTGCGCGACTTCACGGTACCGGCGACGGCAATGGCCTTGCCCATCAGCAGCAGCTTCTCGGTGATGGTGGTCTTACCGGCGTCGGGGTGGGAAATGATTGCGAAAGTGCGGCGCTTCGCGACTTCGGCGGCCTGGTTGGTCATGGGAAATCGCCTGACTGGGGATCAAAAAGGGCCAAGATTATACCCGAAACCGCAGGCAGACCAAAGCACCGGCATGCCCCCCATCGAAGCCGCATGCCGGTTGCGGATCAATGGTCGTCCAGCAATTCTTCGCCGATGTCGGTGATCTGTACTTCCAGGTCGAGCGGTTCGCCCGTGCCGGCACAGCCGTAGGCAAACCAATGATCAAGCACGTCCATCCGGCCCATCGCGCACAACTGGATGTTGGTGGTGCGGGTCCAGATGCGCACGGCCAGCTTGTCACCCGCGTGCAGGTCCTGATCCATGCTGACAAACTGCCCTTGATCGTTGCGTGTCATCACCTTCCATAACCTGTCGTCGCTGACCTTTGTGTCATACAGGCAAGCGTAGCCATTGCCGTCACGATCCAGGTAGCGCTTTCTGGAATTGAAATCACGACCGGTGCGCCGGCTCCAGGACTGAATGTCGTAGTAGCGACGCCCCCGGGTCTCGTCCACCATGCAACGGAACCAGAAACGATGAGGCTCTCTGCCCAGCAGCGAGGAAACCACTAGAAAATCATCGGCTATGCGCGCTGCCTGGCCCTCCCGTTCGGAGAGCTTGGCGCAATCCAGGTAGCCCTCGAACTCCGGTGTGGTGCATGCGACGTGTGCAACGAAAGATCGATCATAGTTATGAACAAGCATCAGATTGGCTCCTTGAAATAAATGCCCACGGGTATCCCACAGGCCTCGTATCCAAACCCAATGGACGAGCGATTGGCACAAGGAAAGAGCGCACGTCGGGGCAACCCGGGCTGGCCACATGCCGCTTTCCATGGGAACCTTTATCCCTTCGGAGACGTCCACTCCCCCGTAACCCGCTTCGGTTGGGGACTGGTTTCATCAGCATTTTCGGACCCGACGGGGTTCGGCTCATGGCCTGATCGCTGCCTTCGGCATGCGTCACGCTGCTACTCGCGAACACACCACCCGCCGCCAGGACTGGCCGGCTATCAAGAAGTGTGCTCGCCGACTACACAAGGAGTCCGCCTGTGGCTGAACGCTACGGAAAAGGGCTGTTGGGATGGGCCGCCGTGCTCGTCATCCTGGCCCTGCTGGTCCACTGGATCGGCATCGACACGATCGCCCGTTATCGCGACGATCTCGGGTTCTACCTGCAAGCGCACCTGGTACTGGTGCTGGCTTCGATGGCGGCGGCGCTGGCCGTGGGCATCCCCGCCGGCATTGCCTTGAGTCGACCGCAACGGGTCGACAAGGCCGAGCGCTTCATGCAGTTGTTCAATGTTGGCAACACCATCCCTCCCCTGGCCGTTCTGGCCATCGCCCTGAGTATCCTGGGCATCGGCGCCGGGCCTGCAATCTTCGCCCTGTTCCTCGCCTCGCTCCTGCCCATCGTACGCAACACCTACGAGGGCCTGAAAAACGTCCCCGCCTCGCTCAAGGAAGCCGCCACCGGCATCGGCATGACCCCGCGCCAGCAACTGTGGCAGGTGGAACTGCCCAATGCCGTACCGATCATCGTCGGCGGTGTGCGCGTGGCCCTGGCGTTGAACGTGGGCACCGCACCGCTGGCCTTTTTGATCGGCGCCAACAGCCTGGGCAGCCTGATCTTCCCCGGCATCGCCCTGAACAACCAGCCGCAGCTGCTGCTGGGTGCCGCCTGCACCGCGCTGCTGGCACTGGCGCTGGACGCTGCGGTGAGCTTCGCCAGCAAACGCTGGCTGGAACGCGGCCTGGCCGGATAACGAGAGGGAACCGATGAACAAGAAAATCGCCTTGCTGCTGGGCGCGGCCCTGCTGTTCGCAGGATTTGCCCAAGCGGCAGAAAAACCACTGATCCGCATCGGCGCGCGGGTGTTCACCGAACAGACCGTACTCGCCGAAATCACTGCGCAATACCTGCGCGCCAATGGCTTTGACGTGCGTGTCACCGGCGGCCTGGGCAGCAATATCGCGCGCCAGGCCCAGGAAACCGGCCAGCTCGACCTGATGTGGGAATATACCGGTGTGTCACTGGTGTCGTACAACCACGTCGAGCAACGCATGCCCAGTGCTGCCGCAACCTATGCCAAGGTCAAGCAACTGGATGCGCAGAAGGGGCTGATCTGGCTGACCCCGTCGAAGTTCAGCAACACCTACGCGCTTGGCCTGCCCAGCCAGGTCGCCGAGGCCTACCCGCAGATCAATTCGATCAGCGACCTCAACCAGGTGCTGCGCAGCGAACGTAGCCGCCAGCACCTGGTGGCACTGGACACCGAGTTCGCCAACCGCCCGGATGGCCTGGTCGGCCTGAAGGCCATGTACGGCCTGCAAGTGGATCGCGCCAACATTCGCCAGATGGACGCTGGCCTGGTCTACACCGCCATGCACAACAATCAGGTGTTCGCCGGCCTGGTGTACACCACCGACGGCCGCCTGAACGCGTTCAAGCTCAAGCTGCTGGAAGACGACAAGCACTACTTCCCCGACTACACCGCCGCCCCGGTGGTGCGCAAGGCCGTGCTCGACGCCAACCCGCAACTGGCCGGCCTGCTCAAGCCACTGGCCGAGCAACTGGACGATGAAACCATGCGCCAGCTCAACGCCAAGGTCGATGTCGAACACCAGAACCCCTCCTCCGTGGCGGCGGCCTTCCTGCGTGAGCACCCACTGAACAGCGAGGGCCAGCCATGAACCTGATCGATACCTTCAGCCACCTGGACTGGGCCCAGGTGCTGCAGCTCACCTGGCAGCACATCATGCTGGTGGGCGTCGCCGTGGGCCTGGCCATCCTCGTCGGCGTACCACTGGGCATCCTGATGACCCGCTTCCCCGCCGTCGCCGGGCCGTTGCAAGCCAGCGCCACGGTGCTGCTGACCATCCCCTCGATCGCCCTGTTCGGCCTGCTGCTGCCGTTCTACTCGAAGTTCGGCCAGGGCCTGGGGCCGCTGCCGGCGATCACCGCCGTGTTCCTCTATTCGCTGCTGCCCATCCTGCGCAACACCTACCTCGCCCTGACCAACGTCGAACCCGGCATTCGCGAGGCCGCGCGCGGTATCGGCATGACCTTCGGCCAGCGCCTGCGCATGGTCGAGCTGCCCATCGCGGTGCCGGTGATCCTCGCCGGCGTGCGCACCGCCGTGGTGATGAACATTGGCGTCATGACCATTGCCGCCACCATCGGCGCTGGCGGCCTGGGCGTGCTCATCCTCACCTCCATCAGCCGCAGCGACATGTCGATGCTGCTGGTCGGTGCGGTATTGGTCAGCCTGCTGGCGATCGTCGCCGACCTGCTCCTGCAAACCCTGCAACGTGCCCTGACTCCAGAAGGACTGCGCCCATGATCGAACTGAAGAACCTCAGCAAAACCTTCAACGTCAACGGCAAGGACGTCAAAGCCGTCGACTCGGTAAGCCTCACCGTCAATGAAGGCGAGATCTGCGTGTTCCTCGGCCCCTCGGGCTGCGGCAAAAGCACCACGCTGAAAATGATCAACCGCCTGATCATGCCCACCTCTGGCCAGGTGTTCATCAATGGCGAAGACACCACCGGGCTGGACGAAGTGACCCTGCGTCGACACATCGGCTACGTGATCCAGCAGATCGGCCTGTTCCCGAACATGACCATCGAGGAGAACATCACCGTGGTCCCGCGCCTGCTCGGCTGGGACCGGCAAAAGTGCCACGAACGCGCCCGCGAGCTGATGCACATGATCAAGCTGGAGCCCAAGCAGTACCTGCAGCGCTACCCGCGCGAGCTGTCCGGCGGCCAGCAGCAGCGTATCGGCGTGATCCGTGCCTTGGCTGCCGAAGCGCCGGTGCTGTTGATGGACGAGCCATTCGGTGCGGTCGACCCGATCAACCGCGAGCTGATCCAGAACGAATTCTTCGAGATGCAGCGGGCCCTGAACAAGACCGTGATCATGGTCAGCCACGATATCGACGAAGCGATCAAGCTGGGCGACAAGATCGCCATCTTCCGTGCCGGCAAGCTGTTGCAGCTGGACCACCCGGACACTTTGCTGGCCCATCCTGCGGATGAGTTCGTGAGCAATTTCGTCGGCCAGGACAGCACCCTCAAGCGCCTGCTGCTGGTGCGGGCCGAGGATGCGGCGGACAACGCGCCATCGGTGAGCCCGGAAACCCCGGTGGGCGAGGCGCTGGAACTGCTCGACGAGCACGACCGCCGTTATGTGGTGGTGACCGACGGGCAGAACAAGGCGCTGGGCTATGTGCGCCGGCGCGACATGCATCGCCAGCAGGGCAGCTGTGGCGACTTCCTGCGGCCCTTCAATGCCACGGCGTCACATGACGAGCACCTGCGTATCCTGTTGTCGCGGATGTACGAGTACAACCGGGCATGGTTGCCGGTGCTGGATGCCGGGCAGGTGTTCCTGGGTGAGGTGACCCAAGAGTCGATTGCGGCTTACCTGAGTTCGGGGCGCTCGCGCGGGGCCAAGACCAGCATTGTCTCGCCGGCTGAGGTGGTGACTTCCTGAACGCTGGGGGCGCTTTGCGCCCCATCGCGACACAAGGCCGCGCCTACAGCGGAATGCGATCTCCTGTAGGCGCGGCCTTGTGTCGCGGTGGGCCGCAAAGCGGCCCCGGCAATGCCGATCAGAACCCTACACTGGCCTGCACGTAGAAGGTCCGCGGCTCACCCACATAGAGGCCGGCATTGTTGTCGCTGGAGCGGGTGAAGTACTGCTTGTCGAACAGGTTCTTCACCCCCGCCGCCAGCTTCAGGTTGGACAGCTGTGGCCCGAACTCGTAGCCGCCACGGGCATGCCAGGTCACATAGCCGGGAATGTCGCCATACTGCCCATCGGCACTCGGCTCGGTAATATAGTCACCATTGAAGCTGCCCTCGGCATTGATTCCGGTCCCCGGCGCGCGCTGCCTGGATTGTGCATAGGCATCCAGGTTCCAGGTCCAGCGGTTGACGGCATAGCGCACCCCGGCGGTGGCCACCTGGCGTGAATAGAACGGCAGGTCACGGCCTTTGAAGCCGGGAATGTCCCCTTCATAAGTCGCGCGGGTATAGGTGTAGCCACCGCTCAGCGACAGCCCGTCCAGGCGCGGGTCCAGCCCGGCCAGGTCATAGCGCACCGAGGCCTCGATACCCTGGTGCTTGGTCGCGCCCAGGTTGGTCCAGCCCACGTCGTTGCTGATGTACTGCAGCTCATCGTCGAAGTCGATGTAGAACGCCGTCAGCTCACCGGCAAAACCGCCATTGTCATAGCGCGTACCGATTTCATAGGTCTTGGCCTTTTCCGGCTCCAGGCCATTGGCCGTGCTGTTGCCGGTACCGCCCTGGCCCAGCTGGAAGTACTGCAGGCTGCCGAACGAGGTCTCGTAGTTGGCGAACAGCTTCCACGCATCGGAGAGGTGATACATCACGCTCAGCGCCGGCAGCGGTTCGTTGCTGGTGATGCTGCGGTTCTTCTCCGCCACCGGCTTGCCGTTGGCACCGAGCACCGGGCGGTCGCGCCAGTCGGTATTGATGTGCTCGAAGCGCAGGCCCGGGGTGATGGTCCAGTTACCCACGTCGATCTTGTCGTCGATGTAGTAGGCGCTGGCCTCGGTGCCGCCGCTGCGGTCCTGGAACACATGGCCGTCGGAGCCCGGCACGGGGGTCGGCACGTTGTCGACCAGGCCCAGGCGCGTCGACTGTTCGCGCATCGCTTCCTTCAGGTAACGGTAACCCACGCTGACTTCCTGGGTGGTGGGTCCGGCGAAGAAGATGCGTGACAGCCGCGGCTCGATGGCGAAGGTATGGTAGTTGCGCGGGTAGGTCGACAGGGTCTTCATGTCCCGCGAGGCAATGGCGCTGCCGCGAAAGCTGTCGGTGTAGTAGGTCAGCACTTCGAACTGAGTGGCGTCGTCCAGCTGACGTTGCCACTTGAACGACACATCCTTGCGCCGGCCAGCGAAGTAGTCGTAGTCGCGTAGCGACTGGTACGGGTTGCTGTCGTACTGGGCCTGGGTCAGGCCGCCCGGCATGTCGGCACGGCCGTCGTAGTAATGGAAATTGAGCCAGAACTCGTCGACCTCGGTGGGCGCCCAGTGCGTCTTGAGGATGACGTCATCGATGTCATTGCCATTGTTGCTTTCCCGGTAGCCGTTGCCATTTACCCCGGTGTACAGCAGCGCCAGGCCCATGCCGTTGTCCGCCGTACCGCCGACGAACGCCGACTCGGTGTGCTTCCAGCCGCCATGCTGGGAGGTTTCCAGGGTGGTGGCCAGCTCTGCCGAAGGCTTTTCCGGGATCGCCCGGGTCACGAAGTTGATCACCCCGCCGACGTTCTGCGGGCCATAACGCACCGAGCCGGCACCACGCACCACGTCGATACTGTCGAGGTTGCCCGAGGAAATCGGGGCCATCGACAGCTGCGGCTGGCCGTACGGCGCGAAAGCGGCCGGGATGCCATCGATCAGTACCGTGGAGCGCGGCGACAGCCGCGAAGTCAGGCCACGCACGCCAACGTTCAGCGACAGGTCGCTGCCGCCGGTGCCGTTGGAGTCCTGCACCTGTACCCCCGGAATGCCGCGCAGCACATCGCGCACGTTCATCGCGCCCTTCTCCACCATCGCTTCGCGGCGCACCACGGTCCGCGCACCGGGGTGGTTCTGCACCACGCTCTGCTGGGCATCGCCCAGCCAGTCACCCACCACCTTGATGTCGGTGGGCGCCAGCTCCAGGCTGCCAGGCGTGGCAGTGCCATCGGCCTGGGCCGCCTTGAGCACCACGGTGCCCTGGGACATTTCATAGGTCAGGCCGCTGCCTTGCAACAACTGTTGCAGCGCCTGCTCGGGCGTCAGCTGGCCAGACACCGCCGGGGCCTGCTTGCCGGTCACCAGCTCGGGGCTGAAGAACAGCTGCAGGTTGCTCTGCTGACCCAGCTGGTTCAGTGCCGAAGCCAACGGTTGTGCCTGGATCTGGATGGTGTTGCCAGTTTCTGCGGCCTGGCTGCCGGCGGCCACGGCACTGACCGCCAGGGTCAGGGCCAGGGCGCGCAAGCGTGGGAAGGGCTTGTTGTTGTTCACGTCGTCGAAACTTCCTGGAAAACCGAATAAACGCCAATTGCATGCAAATGGAAATGCTTGGCAGTTGCAGCTGGCGGGGAAGACGAACGAGCGGAAAAAAACCTGAATCTATTTCGCGATTATTTCGCTGGAGCCATCGGCATGGGCCTTGATGGCCACCGGCAGGATGCTCGGCAAGGCGCGCAGCAAGGCGTCGCTGTCGTCGGTGCGGAACGTGCTGGACAGGCGTAGCTGGGCAACCTTGCCGGGGGCGACCCGCAGCGGCTGGCTGCGGTAGCGGGAAACTTCCGCCACCACGTCGGCCAGGGTGGCGTTGTCGAACACCAGCTTGCCCTGGCGCCAGGCCGTCAGCGCGGCGGCATTCACCGCATAGGGCGCAGCCACCTGGCCCTGGGCGTCGATGTGCGAGCCCTGGCCAGCGGTAAGCTGTGCCAGCGAAGCGCCCTTGCCCTGCACGCGCACCGAACCCTGCTCCACCGCCACGCGGGTGCTGGCCGTATCCTGACGGACGTCGAAACGGGTACCGGTGACCGTCACGCGGCCTTGGGCAGTGGCGACCACGAACGGCCTGCCGCTGTCGTGGGCGACGGTGAACATCACCTCGCCCGCCATCAGCCGGACATGACGCTGGCCGGCGCTGAACGCGACCTGCACATGGCTGCTGCCGTTGAGTTCAAGGTAGGAACCATCCGGCAATTCGACCTGGCGGCGTTCGTTGAAGGCGGTTTGCAGGCTGCCTTGGTGATTGAGCTGCTGGTACTGCCAGCCGCCCCAGCCCAGCCCCACCGCCACGGCGCCCAGCGTGGCGGCCAACGCCATGCGCACCAGGCGCCGCCGTGGCAACTGGGGTACCGGGGCTGGCCGGGCCAGCGCTTCCAGGCGCTGGCGGGGGATGAAATCGGCGGCGTGCCACAGGCGGGCGAGTTGCTCGTACTCGTCACGGTGTTGCCTGTCAGCCTCCAGCCAGGCCCGCAACTGCACCTGCAGCCCGGCATCCCGCGGCGCATCCTGCACGCGGGCGAACCATGCGGCCGCCTGCTCGCGGACGGTTTCGCTACCGTGCTGTTCCATCGAAAAGGCCTCCTGACTCATCATGCCGACACATCCAGGTGCTCACGCAGATGCCGGAGCGTGCGGATCATATACTTTTCGACCATGTTCTTGCTCAACCCCATGCGCGCGGCGATCTCCGCCTGGGTGCGGCCTTCGAGCTTCTGCCAGATGAACACCTGGCGGCAGTTGAGCGGCAGCTCGGCCAGCGCCCGCTCGACGCTGTCGGCCAGTTCCAGGGCGTGCACGTAGGCCTCGGGGTCGCCACCGCCGGCCGGGCTTTCGTCGCAGGCCTGCAGCTCCAGGGCCTGGCGCCGATCCTCGCGACGAAAACCATCCACGGCAATGTTGCGTGCGGTCTGGTGCAGGTAGGCGCGTGGCTGCTCGACCTGCTCGCCCGGGCTTTCCAGGACCCGGACGAAGGCATCGTGGGCGAGGTCCTCGGCCTGCTGACGACTGCGCAGCTTGCGCGTCCAGGTGCCGATCAGCTCATGGTAGTGGTCGAGGAAGCCTTTGGGTCCGGACACGGTCGGTGGTCGTCAGGGAGGCGGATGAGGGTGCGAATAGTAATGTTTCTCATCAAGAACGGCAATTCCGCCAGTCGGTAACAAAAAATTTATCGTCTTTTTCATGCACGGCAGTGCCAGGGAAATGTGGCCATAAATATGAACACCTGAGGCCCCTTCGCGGGCATGCCCGCTCCCACAGGAACCGCGAGATGCCTGTGGGAGCGGGCGTGCCCGCGAAGGAGCCAACGCATTCCATTCCACTATTTTTTACGTTTGAAACACGCTGGGGAACATCAGCCGGTCACACGAGTCGGTTATTCAAATGGCTGGTCGTCGATCCGCGTCGATCACGCCCGGATTGCCTGTTGATTCTGCATTCTTCACGCCCTAAAGTGCGCGCCGAACGTCCATGCTGGAAACGATCCATCCGGCTCAAGTACTGAGTAGGCGAACCAAAGTGGGGATACGGAGGACGTTCAGTTTGCAGCCACTTAATCTTTCAGTTTGCCCATGGAGTCCCTGAGCATGTCGATCCAGGTCGAAGACTATTTCGCGCGTGACACCTTCCAGAAGATGAAGGCGTTCGCCGACAAGCAGGAAACCCCGTTCGTACTCATCGATACCCAGATGATCAGCCAGGCCTATGACGACCTGCGCGCCGGCTTCGAGTTCGCCAAGGTGTACTACGCGGTCAAGGCCAACCCGGCCGTCGAGATCATCGACCTGCTCAAGGATAAAGGTTCGAGCTTCGACATCGCCTCGATCTACGAGCTGGACAAGGTAATGGGCCGCGGTGTCAGCGCCGACCGCATCAGCTACGGCAACACCATCAAGAAGTCCAAGGACATCCGCTACTTCTACGAGAAGGGCGTGCGCCTGTATGCCACCGACTCGGAAGCCGACCTGCGCAACATCGCCAAGGCCGCACCGGGTTCGAAAGTGTACGTGCGCATCCTTACCGAAGGCTCCACCACTGCCGACTGGCCGCTGTCGCGCAAGTTCGGCTGCCAGACCGACATGGCCATGGACCTGCTGATCCTCGCCCGCGACCTGGGCCTGGTGCCATACGGCATCTCCTTCCACGTGGGCTCGCAGCAGCGCGATATCAGCGTGTGGGACGCCGCCATCGCCAAGGTCAAGGTGATCTTCGAACGCCTGAAGGACGAAGACGGCATCGAGCTGAAGCTGATCAACATGGGTGGCGGTTTCCCGGCCAACTACATCACCCGTACCAACAGCCTGGAAACCTACGCCGAAGAAATCATCCGCTTCCTCAAGGAAGACTTCGGTGACGACCTGCCGGAAATCATCCTCGAGCCGGGCCGTTCGCTGATTGCCAACGCCGGGATCCTGGTCAGCGAAGTGGTGCTGGTGGCGCGCAAGTCGCGCACCGCCGTCGAGCGCTGGATCTACACCGACGTGGGCAAGTTCTCCGGCCTGATCGAAACCATGGACGAGTCGATCAAGTTCCCGATCTGGACCGAGAAAAAAGGCGAAACCGAAGAAGTGGTCATCGCCGGCCCGACCTGCGACAGCGCCGACATCATGTACGAGCACTACAAGTACGGCCTGCCGCTGAACCTGGCAATCGGTGACCGCCTGTACTGGCTGTCGACCGGTGCCTACACCACCAGCTACAGCGCAGTGGAATTCAACGGCTTCCCGCCGCTGAAGGCTTACTACCTGTAATGCACGACGGGGCCGCGAGGCCCCGTTTTCATTTGTGCAGTGCGGCGCCGGCGATCCGGCCAGCACAGCCAAACCTCATTTCCCGCGCCGTTCGATCTCTTCGGCATAGCGCGCCGCAACAGCCATCAGCACCGGCCCCGCGCCCTGCAAGGTCGCCAGCGCACTGCGCAGGAAGTTCATGTTGCCCTCGAGCCGAGCCTGCTCCAGCCAACGCCCGGCCTCGACCATCTGCCCGCGTTCGACCAGCACCAGGCCCAGGCTGAACATGCCGCGGAAATCCCCCGCCTCGGCCGCACGCCGATACCAGCGTACCGCCCGCGCCGGGCTGGGCGCGGTGGCAATGCCCTGTTCAAGGTAACGCCCATACAGGTTCATCGACTTGGCATGCCCCATGTGTGCGGCCTTCTCGTAGCACAGCAGTGCCTGCGCCTGGTTGGCCGGTACGCCACGGCCGGTGGCCAACAGGTTGCCAAGGTTGTAGAGCCCCCAGTCCAACCCCGCATCGGCTGCCCGGGCATAGTGGATGGCAGCTTGCGCAAGGTCTACGCTGCCGCCCCAGCCATGCTCCAGGCACCGCCCCAGCATGTTGTGCGCCATGGCGCTGCCGCCTTGGGCAGCAATGCCGAACCAGCGCCGGGCCACGCCGGCATCCGTTTCGATACCCCGCCCGTCGAGCAGGATCTGCCCCAGCAGCAACTGGGCCTCGACCACACCCTGCCCCGCCGCCGCCAGGATCGCCTGGGCGGCCTTGCCAGGACGCTGTTCGAGCATGGCCTGCAACCCGGCCACATCCAGTACTTCCTCACGTCGCAACGGGTAGGACACGTTTCAGACCTCCGCCCAGCGGCGCAGCAGGTTGTGGTAGGTGCCGGTCAGCTGCAGCAACGCAGGATGGTCCGGCACATCGGCAGTCAGTTGCTGGATGGCATTGTCCATCTCGAACAGCAAGGCGCGCTGGCTGTCCTCGCGGACCAGGCTCTGGGTCCAGAAGAACGCGGCGTAACGCTGGCCACGAGTGACCGGGTTGACCTTGTGCAGGCTGGTGCCCGGGTACAGCACCAGGTCACCGGCGGCCAGCTTGACCTGCTGCTCGCCAAAGGTGTCCTGAATCACCAGCTCGCCGCCGTCGTAGCTTTCCGGGTCGCTGAGGAACAACGTCGAGGACAGGTCGGTGCGCACCCGCTCCGGGCTGCCCTTGGGCTGGCGCAGGGCATTATCGATGTGGAAGCCGAAGTTGCCGCCTTCGCGGTAACAGTTGATCAGTGGCGGGAACACCTTGTGCGGCAAGGCCGCCGACATGAAGCGCGGGGTTTTCCACAGGCGCTCGATCAGCGCACTGCCGATCTCCTTGGCCAGCGGGTGGCCTTCCGGCAGCTGCAGGTTGTGCTTGGCCTTGGCCGACTGATAGCCAGCGGTGATCTTGCCATCAGCCCAGTCGGCCTGTTCCAGCGCCTCGCGGATACGGGCCAGTTCATCGGCGTCGAACAGGCCGGGGATGTGAAGCAGCATGGCGTCAGCACCATTGGCAACAGAAAGGGGGACCAATGATATTGATTCCCTTTTGCGCTTCACAAGCCCTATCCACCCGGCAAGACGCTACAGGCGGATGAAACCGTAAAGGCAAATTGTAAAGTTTGTAAATTATTCGCGAATGGTAACCGATCTCAATTGAGACTCCTAATTGCTTACATTAAGATCCGCGGCCTTGAAACCTTGGGGAAGGTCCTGAGCAATGCGCCAATCCGTACCAACTGCAGTGAGTTCACCACGCCTGATCGCCTCCGCCATCGGCGTTGCCCTCAGCGCCTCGACGGCCTACGCCGCCGACCCGGCCGCCAGCAACGCGATCACCCTGGATGCCACCAGCGTCCAGGGCAAGGCCGAACAGGCCAGCACCGACTACAAGGTTGAGAAAGCTTCCTCGCAGAAGTACACCGCGCCATTGGTGGACACCCCGCGCTCGGTCACCGTGATCCCGCAGCAAGTGATCAAGGACACCACCGCCCTGACCCTGCAGGACGCCCTGCGCACCGTGCCGGGCATCACCTTCGGTGCTGGCGAAGGTGGCAACCCGCAAGGCGACCGCCCGTTCATCCGCGGCTTCGATGCCCAGGGCGACACTTACCTGGATGGTGTACGTGATACCGGCGCGCAAACCCGCGAGATCTTCGCCATCGAATCGGTGGAAGTGGCCAAGGGCCCGAACTCTGCCATCGGTGGCCGCGGCGCCGCGGGTGGCACCATCAACCTGGTGAGCAAGCGCGCGCACCTGGGCAACTCGCTGGACGGCGCCTGGACCTGGGGCAGCGACCAGACCCAGCGCTACACCTTCGATGGCAACTACCAGTTCAGCGACAGCGCGGCCGGGCGCCTGAACCTGATGACCCACGAAAGCAACGTCGCCGGCCGCGACAAGGTCAACTACGACCGTTGGGGTATCGCCCCATCGCTGGCCTTCGGCCTGGGCACGCCGACCCGCGTCAACCTCGACTACTACCACCTGGAAAGCGACGACCTGCCGGATTCCGGCATCCCCTACAGCATTCCGGCTGGCGGCAGCAACGCGCGTACTTCGGCCCATCCGAGCAAGCCAATCGATGGCGGTGACAGCGACAACTTCTACGGCCTCACCGGCCGCGACTTCCGCAAGACCCGCACCGATATCGCGACCATCGCCATCGAGCATGACCTCAGCGATTCGCTGACCATCAAGAACACCCTGCGTCACGGCAACAGCATGCAGGACTATGTGCTGACCCAGCCTGACGACAGTGCCGGCAACGTGAACAACAACGGTGTATGGCGTCGTGCCAACAGCCGTGTGGGCAATACCGCTACCACCACCAACCAGACCGACCTGTTCGGCGAGTTCTTCGTGGCAGGTTTCAAGAACAGCTTTTCCACCGGTATCGAGCTCAGCAAGGAAGACTCCGACCGCCAGAGCTACACCGTCACGCCCAACAGCAAGCTCACCTGCAGCGGGCCCGGCAATGGCGGTAGCTGCACCTCGCTGAGCGACCCGAACCCGGACGACGCCTGGGACGGCACCGTCACGCGCAACTACGCCGGTACCAAGACCAGCGGCAAGACCCGGGCGATCTATGCGTTCGACACATTGGAGCTGACGCCCCAGTGGCTGTTGAACATGGGCCTGCGTTACGACCACTTCGATACCCGCTTCCGCACCTACAACGCCAATGGCGCAACCAGCGTGAACAAGAATGGCGTCCCTCTCAAAGGCCGCGACAAGAGCGAATTCTTCACCGGCCAGCTGGGTCTGGTCTGGAAGCCGGCCGAGAACGGCAGCATCTATGTTTCCTACGCCACATCCGCGACTCCGCCTGGCGCCATGCTCGGCGAAGGTACCGAGACCAACCCACAGTCAGGCACCACTGACCGCGGCGGCAACATTCTCAGCAGCGACCTGGAACCGGAAGAAACCAGCAACTACGAAATCGGTACCAAGTGGGACTTGCTGGACGAACGCCTGTCGCTGGCGGCCGCGATCTTCCGCACCGAGAAGGAAAACGCCCGTGTGCAGGTGGACACCACCAGTTACGAAAACGTCGGCGAAACCCGGGTCCAAGGCATCGAGCTGTCGGCCAGCGGCAAGCTGACCGACAAGTGGCAGGTGTTCGCCGGCTACACCTACCTGCAAGCCCGCCAGATCGACGGCGGGCCGATGGGCAAGGCCAACGATGGCAACCAGCTGCCGAACACGCCGAACAACAGTGCCAGCGTGTGGACCACTTACGCCATTACGCCCAAGCTGACCGTCGGCGGTGGCGCGTTCTACGTGGATGACGTGTATGGCAACGTGGCCAACACCACGATGGTCGACAGCTACGTGCGCTACGACGCCATGGCCGCCTACAAGCTGACCAAGAATGTCGACCTGCAGCTGAACGTGCAGAACCTGACCAACGAGGTGTACTACGACAAGGCGTTCTCGACCCACTTCGCCAACCAGGCAGCCGGGCGGACTGCGCTGTTGACCACCAGCGTGCACTTCTGATGGCCGGGCGGGGTTGATGCATCTGTGCTGGCCTCTTCGCGGGTAAACCGCTGCCACAGGTGTCACCAGCCCCGAGTTTAGTGGAGCAACGGCGGGAGCGAGATTACCCGTAAAGAGGCCGGCACGGGCAACCAATGACCGATAAGCCCCCGCCCCGTTCACACGCCGTGAGCGGGGCGTTCGCGTATCAAGGCATAATGCACGCCGCGCGGTATGCGGCAGAAACACAAGGTGATCAGGTGGTGAAGAAGACGCTGTTCCAGTTGCACTGGTTGTTCGGCATCAGCGCCGGCCTGGTGCTGGCCTTGATGGGCATTACCGGGGCCTTGTATTCGTTTCAGGACGAACTGCTGCGTGCCTTCAATGCCGATGTCCTCAAGGTAGAAGTGCGCACCGAAGGCGTGCTGCCGCCGGCCGAGCTGGTACGGCGGGTGGAGGCCCAGCAACACGACAAGGTGGCAATGCTGTGGGTTGACGTGCGCGACGGCAATGCCGCACGTATCTTCTTCACGCCGCCACCGGGCGAGCGCCGTGGCCAGCTGCGCTATGCCGACCCCTACACCGGCGAACTCAAGGGTGAAGCAGCCGGCCAAGGCTTCTTCAACCTCATGCTCAACCTGCACCGTTTTCTGGCCATGGGCGACACTGGCCGGCAGATTACCGGTGCCTGCACCTTGATGCTGGTGTTCTTCTGCCTGTCCGGCCTGTACCTGCGCTGGCCGCGCAAGGCGCTGGACTGGCGCGCCTGGCTGACCCTCGACTGGGCCAAGACGGGCCGTGCGTTCAACTGGGACCTGCACGCCGTGGCCGGCACCTGGTGCCTGCTGTTCTACCTGCTGTTCGCCCTGACCGGGCTGTTCTGGTCCTACGAGTGGTACCGCGAAGGCCTGAACCGGCTGTTGGCCGACGCCCCAGCCAGCGGCCAGCAGCAGCAACGTGGCGAAGGCCGTGGCCGCCACGGGCCGCAGCACAGCGACAAGAACGCCCCGCCGCTGGTGGTCGACTATGACGCGATCTGGGCCAACCTGAAGGACGCTGCGGGCCCGGGCCTGGCCATGTACAACCTGCGCCTGCCACCGGTGGGCGGCCAACCGGCCAACCTGTTCTACCTGCTGGAAAACGCCGACCATCCGCGTGCCTTCAACACCCTGGTGCTGGACCCGGCCACCGGCCAGGTAAAAAAGCATGACCGCTACAGCGAAAAATCCTTCAAGGCGCAACTGCTGCAGAGCGTCTACGCCCTGCATGTCGGCGAATACTTCGGCCTGCCGGGGCGCATCATCGTCACCCTCGCCAGCCTGAGCATGCCGCTGTTCTTCGTCACCGGCTGGCTGCTGTACCTCGACCGCCGCCGCAAGAAGCGCCAGGTGCGCGCCGCACGTGGCAAGGTCGCCGACAGCCATGGCAGCGGCGACAGCTGGCTGATCGGGTTTGCCAGCCAGAGCGGCCTGGCCGAGCAGCTTGCCTGGCAGAGCGCCGGTCAGTTGCAGGCTGCCGGCCTGGCGGTACAGGTGCGCGCCCTGGCCGAACTGGGTGAAAACGACTTGCGCCAGGCCCGCCGTGCGCTGTTCGTGGTCAGCACCTTCGGCGACGGCCAAGCCCCGGACAGCGCCCGCGTGTTCGAGCGCAAGGTGCTCGGCCAGCCGTGGGCGCTGAACAACCTCAGCTATGCCCTGCTCGCCCTCGGCGACCGCCAGTACCCGCACTTCTGCGGCTTCGCCCGGCGCCTGCAGGCGTGGCTGGGTGAGCGCGGTGCCAGCAGCGCATTCAGCCCGGTGGAAGTGGACAACGCCGACCAGGCCGCCCTGCAGCAGTGGCAGCAGGAACTGGCGCAACTGACTGGCGCCCAGCCAGTGGCTGCCTGGCAGCCGCCGAGCTTCGGCAACTGGTCACTGGTGCGCCGGGTACTGCTCAACCCGGGCAGTCAGGGCCAACCGGTGTACCTGCTCGGCCTGCAGCCGCAACAGCCCGCCAGCTGGGAAGCCGGCGACCTGGTCGAGATCCTGCCACTCAATGGCCAGCCGCGGATCGACGCCTTCCTCGCTGGCATGGCGCTGGATGCCGGGGCCAAGGTGCAGGTGAACGGCCTGGCTGAAACCCTCGTCCAAGCCTTGGCCGGCCGGCAGTTGCCGGCCCATCGCGAGCATCTGGTCGGCTTGCAGCCGCAAGCGCTGGTCGATGCACTTGTGCCGATCGGCAGCCGCGAATACTCGATCGCCTCGATCGCCAGCGATGGCGTGCTGGAACTGATCGTGCGCCAGGAACGCCACGCCGATGGCCACCTGGGCCTGGGCTCCGGCTGGCTGACCGAGTACCTGCCGCTGAACGGCACGCTGAGCCTGCGGGTGCGGCGTAACAGCAGCTTCCACCTGCCGGAAACGGCGGCACCGTTGGTGCTGATCGGTAACGGCACCGGCCTGGCCGGCCTGCGCAGCCTGATCCGCGCGCGGGTGAATGCAGGTGAGCAGCGCAACTGGCTGCTGTTTGGCGAGCGCAACCGGGCGCACGACCTGTTGTGTGGCGACGAACTGCAAGGCTGGCTGGCCAGCGGCGACCTGGCGCGCCTGGACCTGGCGTTTTCGCGGGACCAGGCCGAGAAGGTGTATGTGCAGGATGTGTTGTGGCAACAGGCCGATGAGTTCAAGCGCTGGATGCACGACGGCGCCTGTGTATATGTCTGCGGTAGCCTGCAAGGGATGGCGGCGGGTGTCGACACGGCGCTCAATGGCATCCTGGGCGAAGCAGTAGTGCAGCAACTGATCGAGGATGGACGCTACCGACGGGATGTGTACTGATAACGCAACCTCTGTAGGAGCGGCCTTGTGTCGCGAAGGGCCGCAAAGCGGCCCCGGCAATCTTCGCATCGCCACCAGAACCCTGGGGCCGCTCTGCGGCCCTTCGCGACACAAGGCCGCTCCTACAGGGGCCAGTGGCAGCTCAACGGAGTTCGAAGGTATCGGCATCCAGGTTGGCCGGGAACTTGGCCCGGTACGCCGCCAGTTCCGCCGCGCTCAATACGGCGGTGAACACCCCGTCCGCCTCCCCGGCACTGAGCAGGCTCTCGCCTTGGAAGTCCAGCACCTGGCTGTCGCCAGAATAGGCGAAGCCCTTGCCATCGGTGCCTACCCGGTTCACCGCCGCCACATAGCACAGGTTCTCGATGCCCCGTGCCGGCAACAGGCGGTTCCAGTGCTGGCGCCGCGCAGCCGGCCAGTTGGCGGTGTACAGCAGCAGGTCGGTGTCCTGGGCATCGCGGCTCCACACCGGGAAGCGCAGGTCGTAGCAGATCAGCGGGCGAATCCGCCAGCCTTTGAGCTCGAACTGCACCTGGCGCTCGCCCGGGGTGTAGTGCTTGTGCTCACCGGCCATGCGGAACAGGTGGCGCTTGTCGTAGTGCAGGATCTCGCCATCCGGCCGTGCCCACAGCAGGCGGTTACGGTGGCTGCCATCGGCGGCCTGGATGATCACGCTGCCGGTGACAACCGCGTTGCACTTCTTCGCCTGGGCCTTCAACCATTTGTAGGTCGGGCCATTCTCAGGCTCGCACAGGCTCTCCGACTGCATCGAGAAACCGGTGGTGAACATTTCCGGCAGAATCACCAGGTCCACCTCGCCGACCTGCGCCAGCAGCTCCTCGAAGTGCGCATAGTTGGCCTCGCGGTCGTGCCAGGCCAGGGTGGTTTGCACCAGGGCGACTTTCAGGTTGGGCAGTGTGCTCAGATCGCGCATAGTCTTTCCGCTGCCTGACGCAGCGTCTCCTCTCGTTTGGCAAAGCACAGGCGGACCAGGCGTTGCTCGGGGATGGGCTGCTGGTAGAACACCGACACCGGGATGCTCGCCACTCCGTGCTCACGGGTCAGCCACAGTGCCATGTCGACATCGTTCAGGTCCGGGCGGATCTGCGAATAGTCCACCAGCTGGAAATAGGTACCCGCCGTGCGGGTGAAACGAAACCGCGAGCCGTCCAGCAAACCGCAGAACAGGTCGCGCTTGGCCTGGTAGAAGGCAGGCAATTGATCGATATGCTCGGGATGCTCGGCCATGAACTCGGCCAAGGCGCACTGCAGCGGCGTCACCCCGCAGAAGTTGACGTACTGGTGCACCTTGCGCAGCTCGGCGCTCAGCGCCGGCGGCGCGATCACATAACCGGTCTTCCAGCCGGTAACGTGATAGGTCTTGCCGAACGAGCTGACCACGAAAGCGCGCGAGTACAGCTGCTCATGGGCCAGTACGCTGGCATGGCGCACACCGTCATAGACCAGATGTTCGTACACTTCATCGCTGATCAGGTGGATATCGCGGCCGGCGATCAGCTGCGCCAGCTGGTCCAGGTCTGCGCGAGTGATCAGCGCACCGCTGGGATTGTGCGGCGAGTTGAGGATGACCATGCGCGTGCGCGGGCTGAGCGCATCGGCGAACTGCTGCCAGTCGATACGGAAGTCGCCATCGCTCAGGCGCACATGCACGCAACGGCCACCGGCCAGTTCCACGGACGGTTCGTAGCTGTCATAGCACGGGTCGAAGACGATCACCTCGTCGCCAGCGTGGACCAGCGCCTGGATGGCACAGAAAATCGCCTCGGTGGCACCGGGGGTGATGGTCACTTCCTGGTCGGCATCCACCTGTGCACCGTATAGCCGCGCGACCTTGGCCGCCACCTGCTGGCGCAACGCCGGCAGGCCGGTCATCGGTGAATACTGGTTATGCCCGGCAGCCACATGCCGGCCCACTGCATCGAGCAGCGCCTGCGGGCCATTGAAGTCGGGGAAGCCTTGCGACAGGTTGAGCGCACCGGTCTGCGCGGCGAGCTGGGACATGCTGGTGAAGATGGTCGTGCCGACATTCGGCAGTTTGCTGCGGATCATGAAGCCCTCTTTCCTGGGGTGTATCCGGCACGGGTTGGAGTCCGAGCATAGCGGATCGAGCGGTCAGGAAAAAGGTTGAAACGCTGGGGGCATTGCGCTGGGTCAAAGGGCGATTCGCGGGCTTGCCCGCTCCCACAGGTACTGCACGTAGCTCAAGGGTCGTACCGTATCTGTGGGAGCGGGCAAGCCCGCGAAGAAGCTGACGCGGAATCAGCGTTTCTTGTCGCGACGCTTCTTCTCGGCCTTCTTGTGGTGCGACATCAGGCGGCGTTTCTTGTTGACCTGACGATCGGTGAGGGTGTTCTTCTTGCCCTCGTACGGGTTCTCACCGCCCTTGTATTCGATGCGAATCGGCGTACCGACCAGTTTCAGCACGCGGCGGTAGGTGTTTTCCAGGTAACGCGAGTACGACTTCGGAATCTTGTCGGTCTGGTTACCGTGGATCACGATCAGCGGCGGGTTGGCACCACCGAGGTGGGCATAGCGCAGCTTGATGCGGCGGCCATTGACCAGCGGCGGCTGGTGCTCGCTCACGGCATCTTCGAGGATTTGCGTCAGGCGGCTGGTCGGCCAACGGGTCACGGCCGACTTGAACGCGGCCTGCACCGACTTGTACAGGTGGCCTACGCCGGTGCCGTGCAGGGCGGAGATGAAGTGAATGTCGGCGAAGTCGACGAAGAACAGCCGGCGCTCCAGCTCGGTCTTCACGTAGTCGCGTTCGCCCGGCTCCATGCCGTCCCACTTGTTCAGGGCAATGACAATGGCGCGGCCGGCTTCCAGGGCGAAGCCCAGCAGGTTCAGGTCATGGTCCACCACGCCTTCGCGGGCATCCATGACGAAGATCACCACGTTGGCGTCCTTGATCGCCTGCAGCGTCTTCACCACCGAGAACTTCTCGACTTCCTCGTGGATCTTGCCGCGCTTGCGTACGCCGGCGGTGTCGATGAAGGTGTACTTCTCGTCATCGCGCTCGAACGGGATGTAGATGCTGTCGCGGGTGGTGCCCGGCTGGTCGTACACCACCACGCGCTCTTCGCCGAGCATGCGGTTGACCAGGGTCGACTTGCCCACGTTGGGGCGGCCGATGATGGCGATCTTGATGCCGTCCTTCTCGCTCGGGCCAGGGATGCGCACCGCTTCTTCGCCTTCGGCGACTTCGGCGTCCAGCGCTTCCTCGACCTGGTCGCGCGGCAGGTGGCCGAGCACGGCCTCCATCAACGCATTGATACCACGGCCCTGGGAGCCCGCCACCGGAATGGCATTGCCCATGCCCAGCGGCGAGAACTCGGCGCGGGCGACATCGGCATCGATGTTGTCGATCTTGTTGGCAACCAGGATCGCTTCCTTGTTCCGCTTGCGCAGGTGCTCGGCGATCATCTGGTCAGCAGCGGTCATGCCGGCACGGGCATCGACCAGGAACAGCACATAGTCGGCTTCTTCGATGGCCATGAGCGACTGCTCGGCCATTTTCTCGTCCATGCCCACTTCGTCACCGGTGATACCACCGGTGTCGATCAGGATGAAGGAACGACCCTGCCAGCTGGCATCACCGTACTGGCGGTCACGGGTCAGGCCCGACAGGTCACCAACGATGGCATCGCGGGTCTTGGTCAGGCGGTTGAACATGGTGGATTTGCCGACGTTCGGGCGGCCCACCAGGGCGATTACGGGAACCATTCGGCTCTCCACTCTTGAATTCTTGAAAATGCAAAGGCCGCTGCAAGGCAGCGGCCGGAGTTCGGGCGGCGTGTCCTACGCCGCGGCTTGAAGCCCGCCAAGGCTTCAAGCATAGCTTCAGCGGATGGTCAGTGCCTCGAGCTTGCCGCTGTTGCCAAAGACGTAGATGGTGTCGCCGACCACGAGTGGGCGGGCACGCAGGCCATCGCTGTCGATACGCTCACGGCCGACGAAGCGGCCATCGACCTGGCTCAGCAGGTGCAGGTAGCCCTCGAAGTCACCCACCGCCACGTAGCTGGAGAACACTTCCGGCGCGGTCAGCTGGCGACGCGCCATGGTGTCGTTGCTCCACAGCGCGCTGGAAGAGCGTTCATCCACGCTTTCGACAGTGCCGGAAGCTTCGCTGACGTAGACGTTGCCGAAGCCCTGGGCGACACCCACGTAGCTGGAGGCATCACGCTGCCACAGCACCCGGCCGCTTTCCAGGTCCAGGCCCGCGACGCGGCCCTGGTAGGTGCTGACGTACAGGGTACCACCCGACAGCAGCAGGCCGCCGTCGATATCGACCACACGGTCCAGCTCGGAACGGCCTTGCGGAATCGCCACACGGCTTTCCCACACCGGCACACCGTTGTTGATGTCTACCGCCACCACCTTGCCGGTGGACAGGCCGGCGACGGCCAGGCGGTTGGTGACGATCGGCGCACCGGTGCCACGCAGGGTCAGCACGGCCGGGCTGTTCTCGTAGATCCAGCGGCGGTCACCGGTAGCGGCATCCAGGCCGATCAGGCGATCGTCCTGGGTCTGCACGACCACCACATCACCATTGTTGGCAGGCGGGGCCAGCACTTCGCTGGTCACCCGGGAGCGCCAGCGCTCCTCGCCAGTGCTGGAGTCCAGGGCAATCACTTCACCCTTGAGGGTACCCAGCATGACCAGGCCATAGCCGACGCCGACAGCACCGGAAACCGGCAGCTCGAGGTCCTTCTTCCACACCACGTCGCCGGTGATGCGGTCGAGGGCGAAGACTTCGCCATTGACGTCGGAGGCGTAGATGCGGTCGTTTTCGATGGCCGGCACCAGGGTGTTGTAGGTTTCGCCCTGGCCGTCACCGATCGAACGGCTCCACTGCTTCTTCAGCACCACTTCCTCGGTGAACTTGGTCAGCTCGGCCGGGGGCAGTTCCTTCTTGCTGTTGCTGCTGCAACCCGCGGCCAGTACGGCCAGGGTCAGCACTGCTGCATGTTTCCAACCGATCACTTACGCGTCCCCTTTGGCCAAGTCATCCAGCTTCAATTGCAGGCCACCGACCGCCGCCTCATCGGACAACGCAGCCTTGGCTTTCTCGTAAGCACTGTGCGCGTCGTCGGCGCGACCCAGCTGCACCAGCAGGTCACCCTTCAACTCTTCACGGCTGGCCAGGAAGGCCTGGTCGGCATCCCCGTCGAGCAGCTTGAGGGCGTCCTCGGCCTTGTTCTGGGCAGCCAGTACGCGAGCCAGGCGCTGGCGTGCAATTTCGCCCAGGGTGGCATCGGCCGGCTTGTCCAGCACGCTTTTCAGCTCGGCAGCGGCGTCGTCGAGCTTGCCGCTCTCGACCGCGACCTTGGCCACGAACAGGCTGCCGTACTGGGCGTAGGCGGTACCGCCGAACTCGCTCTTGAGCTTGCCGGCCAGTTCCGCGACCTTGGTCGCGTCAGGCTGGCCAGTGGGCGTCAGGCTGGTTTCCAGCAAGGCCTGGTACAGCTGCGAGGCACCTTGCGACTGATTGTTCTGGTACTTGTGCCAGGTATTCCAGCCCAACACCACCACGCCAGCCAGCAGGGCACCGGTCAGCAGCGGCTTGCCGTTGCGGTTCCACCAGTCCTTGACCCCTGCCAGTTCATCATCGGTACTCGACACCCCAATACTCCTTTTCGCCTATTCGCTTGTTGAACCGCGTTACGCCTGCGCGATCGCGGTTTCCAGGTGCTCAGCCAGAGCATCCCAGGCAATGTTCTGTTGTTCGCCCTGCCCACGCAGGGGCTTGAAGCCGATCTCTTGCTTGGCCAGCTCGTCATCACCAAGGATCAGCGCGAACAGCGCGCCGCTCTTGTCGGCTTTCTTGAACTGGCTCTTGAAGCTGCCGCCACCGGCGTTGACCGCCAGGCGCAGGCCCGGCAGGCGGTCGCGCAGGCCCTCGGACAAGCGCAGGCCTGCCAGTTCGGCCGGTTCGCCGAAGGCGCAGAGGTAGACGTCGATCTGTCGGCTGATGGACTCGGGCACCTTGCCCAGGGTTTCCAGCAGCAGGATCAGGCGCTCGATACCCATGGCGAAACCGACGCCCGGGGTCGGTTTGCCGCCCATCTGCTCGACCAGGCCGTCGTAGCGGCCACCAGCGCAGACCGTGCCCTGGGCGCCGAGCTTGTCGGTCACCCACTCGAACACGGTCTTGCTGTAGTAGTCCAGGCCACGCACCAGCTTGGTGTTGATCACGAACGGGATACCGGCAGCGTCCAGGCGGGCCTTGAGGCCCTCGAAGTGCACGCGCGATTCTTCGTCCAGGTAGTCTTCCAGCTTCGGCGCGCCAACCAGCACCGCCTGGGTGTTCTGGTCCTTGCTGTCGAGGATGCGCAGCGGGTTGCTCTTGAGCCGGCGCTGGCTGTCTTCATCCAGCTGCTCCAGGCGTGCCGAGAGGAACTCGACCAGCGCATCGCGGTAACGCGCACGGGCTTCGCTGGTGCCCAGGCTGTTGAGCTCCAGCTTGACCGCGTCCTGGATGCCCAGCAGGCCCCACAGGCGCCAGGTCAGCATGATCAGCTCGGCGTCGATGTCCGGGCCGTCCAGGTTGAACACTTCCACGCCAATCTGGTGGAACTGGCGGTAACGGCCTTTCTGCGGGCGCTCGTGGCGGAACATCTGGCCGATGTACCACAGTTTCTGTACCTGGCCGTTGCCGGTGATGCCATGCTCGAGCACGGCACGCACACAGGCAGCAGTACCTTCTGGACGCAGGGTCAGCGAATCGCCGTTGCGGTCCTCGAAGGTGTACATCTCTTTTTCGACGATGTCGGTCACTTCACCGATGGAGCGCTTGAACAGCTCGGTGAACTCGACGATCGGCGTGCGGATCTGGCTGTACCCGTAGGTATCCAGCAGGCCGGCCACGGTGCCTTCGAAGTAGCGCCACAACGGCGACTGTTCAGGCAGGATGTCGTTCATGCCACGGATGGCTTGCAGCGATTTGCTCACGAAAAGTCCTTACGAATTCGGGTGTCAGCCACGGACGATCAGCGCCGCGTCGGCTTCGGCCTTTTCGGCCGCTTTCTGGCGAATGAGCTTTTCCAGCTCGTCGACCAGGTTGTCGTTGGTCAGCTTCTGCGCCGGCTTGCCGTCGATGTAGACCAGGTTCGGCGTACCGCCGGTCAGCCCCACATGGGACTCCTTGGCTTCGCCCGGGCCGTTGACCACGCAACCGATCACCGCCACGTCCAGCGGTACCAACAGGTCTTCCAGGCGCCCTTCCAGCTCGTTCATGGTCTTGACCACATCGAAGTTCTGCCGCGAGCAGCTAGGGCAGGCGATGAAGTTGATGCCACGCGAGCGCAGGTGCAGCGACTTGAGGATGTCGTAGCCGACCTTCACTTCTTCGACCGGGTCGGCCGCCAGCGAGATACGGATGGTATCGCCAATGCCTTCGGCCAGCAGCATACCGAGGCCGACAGCGGATTTCACCGTGCCGGAACGCAGGCCACCGGCTTCGGTGATGCCCAGGTGCAGCGGCTGCACGATCTGCTTGGCCAACAGGCGGTAGGCTTCGACGGCCATGAACACGTCGGAGGCCTTGACGCTGACCTTGAAGTCCTGGAAGTCCAGGCGGTCGAGGTGCTCGACGTGGCGCAGCGCCGACTCGACCAGCGCAGCCGGGGTCGGTTCGCCATACTTCTTCTGCAGGTCCTTCTCCAGGGAGCCGGCGTTGACGCCGATACGGATCGGGATGCCACGGTCGCGGGCCGCATCGACCACCGCGCGCACGCGGTCTTCACGGCCGATGTTGCCCGGGTTGATACGCAGGCAGTCGACGCCCAGTTCGGCTACGCGCAGGGCGATCTTGTAGTCGAAGTGAATGTCGGCAACCAGCGGCACGCTGACCTGCTGCTTGATGCGGCCGAACGCCTCGGCGGCGTCCATGTCCGGCACCGAGACCCGCACGATGTCCACGCCGGCATCGACCAGGCGCTGGATCTGCGCCACGGTGGCGGCCACATCGTTGGTGTCGGTGTTGGTCATGCTCTGCACCGCGATGGGCGCATCACCACCCACAGGCACATTGCCGACCCAGATTTTGCGGGATTCGCGACGTTTGATCGGAGATTCGCCGTGCATGACTTACTGTCCCAACTTCAGGCGAGCGGTTTCGCCACTGGTGAACGGGGCAACATCGACGGCCTGGCCGTTGTAGCTGACCTGGGCGCCACGGGCAAAGCCCAGGCGTACCGCGAACGGCGGCTTGCCGGTCAGCTCGAGGTTGTCCCCCTTGCGCTTGATGGCGCTGAACAGCACCTTGCCATTGCCGTCGCTGACCTGGGTCCAGCAATCGGCGCTGAACTGGATGGCCACCTTGCCACTGCCGGCCGGCACTTCGGCGGGCACGGCGGGCGTGGCAGGCTCGGCGGCGGCTACGGTCGCCGCCGGGGCGCTCGGAGCAGCCGCCGGGGCCGGAGCAACCGGCGCTGCCGGCGCAGGCGCCACCACCGGTGCACTGACCGCAGGCTGCGCCGGAGCCGGCTGCGCGGGCGCCGGGGCAGGTGCTGCGGCAGCGGCGGCGGCGGGGCTTGCCGGGGCCTGTTCGGCGACAGCGGCGGGCTGCCCGCTAGCGCCCTGCTCCAGCGGCAGCGGCGCGCTCTCGGGCTGCTGGCCAGCCGAAACGGCCTGGTCTTCAGGCTCATCGAGCGGGTGAATCTGGGTGGTACCGTCGGCGCTCTCGACTTCGACGTGTTCCAGGGCGATCTTGGCCAGGTCCTTGCCACGCAGGCTGCCCTGGTCCTGCCACCAGACAAAGCCGCCACCGACCACGGCCACCAGCAACAGCAGGCTGACGCCACGCAGGATGTTGTGCGACAGGCGCACCGGCTCTTCGATACGGCCCAGCGAGTGCACGTCGCTGCCTTTGGCGTGGGTACCGGTGTAGCGGTCGAAGGCATCTACCAGGGCGGCCTGGTCCAGCTCCATCAGCTTGGCATAGGCGCGGATGTAGCCACGGGCAAACGTATGCCCGGGCAGCTTGTCGAAGGCGCCGGTTTCCACGTGGTTCAACGAACTGACAGTGAGGTTGAGCTTGCGGGCCACCTCGGCTTGTGACCAGTCCCGGTTCTCACGGGCCTGACGCAAAAGCTCACCGGGGTTCTGGCCAGGCGCTACGGCTACTTCGGGATGCGCGGCTTTCATCGTTGCTCCGACAGGTATTGCTGATATTCCGGCGTACCGGGATAAAGTCGTTGTAATTGCTGACCCAGCTCGGCCAGTTTGCCCTGCTCGTCGAACACCCTGGCAAGGCGGCTGCCCAGCAGCAGGCTACGGGCATCGTGTTCGCTCAGCTGGCTGAAACGATCGTAGTAGTCCCGGGCCGGCACATAATGCCTGTTTTCGTAGGACAACTCAGCCATTTCCAACAACGCTTTCGGTTGCCGCTGGTTGAGTTGCAAAGCTTTCAGCAAATAGGCGTGCGCCTGGTCGCGGCGCTCGAGCTTCAGGGCAGTCAGGCCCAGGTTCTCGTAAACGCGTGAACGCTCAGGATACAGGGTATCGGCGCTGGCCAGGCGAAACATCTGCTCGGCCTCGGCAAATCGTCCCCGAGCATAAAGGAAACTGCCGTAATTGTTGCGAATTCGCGTGTCGCCAGGGCGCGCCTGCAGTGCCTTGCGGTAGTGGCTTTCGGCCATTTCGGCCTCGCCTTCGGCCTGCAGCACCAGCGCCAGGGCGGCATGCGCATCGGCGTCGTCGTTGTCCAGGGCCAAGGCCTTGCCCAGCGGCGCCTTGGCCTGCTCGGTCAAACCTTGTTGCAAATAGCCCAGGCCAAGCTGCACATAAGCCCGCCCTGCCTCTGCCCTGCCCTGGCGGCTGGCCAGGGGGTCGCCCGCGCCGCCCGACACGCAGCCGGCCAGCAGCGAAAGCGCAAGGATCGACAGCGCGGCGCGCAGGCTCATGGGCAAGGTCCCGGTCAGTGCTGCGCAGCGCTGTCTTGCAGGTCGGCGTCCGCAGAAAGCTGGCGCACAGCGATATAGCGCTCGCTGCGGCGGGTGCGGTCGTTGACCTGGCCAACCAGCTGGCCGCAGGCGGCGTCGATGTCATCACCACGGGTAGTACGGGTAGTGACGTTGAAGCCACCGTGGTGCAACAGGTCCTGGAAGCGGCGGATAGCGTTGTTGCTCGGCCGCTCGTAGCCCGAATGCGGGAACGGGTTGAACGGGATCAGGTTGATCTTGCACGGCACGTCGCGCAGCAGCTCGATCATTTGCGCAGCGTGCTCGGGCTGGTCGTTGACGTCCTTGAGCAGGGTGTACTCGATGGTCAGCACGCGTTTGCCACCCAGGGTGGACATATAGCCCATGCACGATTCCAGCAGCATCTTCAGCGGGTACTTCTTGTTGATCGGTACCAGCTTGTTGCGCAGTTCGTCGTTCGGCGCGTGCAGCGACAGGGCCAGCGACACGTCGATATGCTTGGCCAACTCGTCGATCATCGGCACCACGCCTGATGTCGAGAGGGTGACGCGACGCTTGGAAATGCCATAGCCGAGATCTTCCATCATGATCTTCATGGCGGCGATGACATTGTCGAAATTCAGCAGGGGTTCGCCCATGCCCATCATGACCACGTTGGTAATGGCGCGGTCGATCTTGGCCGGAACGGTCCCGAAGGATTTGTTGGCAAGCCAAACCTGGCCGATCACTTCGGCGGCGGTGAGGTTGCTGTTGAAGCCTTGCTTGCCGGTGGAGCAGAAGCTGCAATCCAGGGCACAGCCGGCTTGCGACGAGACACACAGGGTGCCGCGGTCGTCGGTGGGGATGTAGACGGTTTCGACGCAGCTGCCGGAAGCAACGCGCACCACCCACTTGCGGGTGCCGTCGGCGGAAATGTCTTCACTGACCACTTCCGGGCCCCGAATCTCGGCAACGGCCTCGAGCTTTTCGCGCAAGGCCTTGCCGACATTGGTCATGGCGGCGAAATCGTCGACGCCATAGTGGTGAATCCATTTCATGACCTGACCGGCACGAAAACGCTTCTCTCCGATCGACTCGAAGAATTTTTCCATTTCCTGCAGGGTCAGGCCCAACAGGTTGATCTTGCCAGTCATGTCACTCATGGAATCACCCAAGACCTGCTTCGCTTAGCGAATGCGGTCGCACAGCTCGGTAGCGGAGAAGAAGTAAGCGATTTCGCGGGCAGCCGAAGCTTCCGAGTCGGAACCGTGAACGGCGTTCTCGTCGATGGAAACGGCGAAGTCAGCACGGATGGTGCCGGCAGCAGCTTCTTTCGGGTTGGTGGCGCCCATCAGCTCGCGGTTGGCCAGAACGGCGTTTTCGCCTTCCAGAACCTGAACGATGACCGGGCCGGAAGTCATGAAGGCAACCAGGTCAGCGAAGAAGCCGCGCTCTTTGTGCTCGGCGTAGAAGCCTTCGGCTTCGGCTTTGGACAGCTGCTTCATTTTCGAAGCGACGACGCGCAGGCCGGCTTTCTCGAAACGAGTGGTGATCTCGCCGATGACGTTCTTGGCGACGGCGTCAGGCTTGATGATGGAGAAAGTACGTTGAACAGCCATGGAAAACTCCAGAAAAATGAGTGTTGCGAAAAATTAAACCCGCGAATTATACGCGGGTTCCAGGGGATTGCCTAACCTGCAGGTCGCGTTCAGTCGGCTTCGTCGATCCAGGCCGCCTGGATGGCCTCGAGCACCTTCTCACCGCCGCGTGACGGATCGTCGCTGAATTCTGGCAAGGCCAGCACCCAACGGTGCAGATCGACGAAATTCACATAACGAGGATCGACGTCAGGCTTGCTTTCTGCAAGCTGGATGGCGATCTCAAGTACATCAATCCATTTCAGGCTCATGGAACAAACCTCAGTGCGGCGCTTCGGCGGCGTGGTTGAGCGAATACTTGGGGATTTCGATGACCAGGTCCTGGTCAGCGACGACCACCTGGCAGCCGAGCCGCGATTGAGCCTCCAGGCCCCAGGCCTTGTCCAGCATGTCCTCTTCCAGCTCGTCGGCTTCTTGCAGCGAGTCGAAGCCCTTGCGCACGATGCAATGGCAGGTGGTGCAGGCCTTGACGCCGCCGCAGGCGCTTTCCATCTCGATGTGATGGTCGTGGGCCAGCTCCAGGATGTTGGTCCCGGGCTCAACCTCCACAGTCAGCCCGTCGGGGCAGAATTTCTCGTGCGGCAGGAATGTCACCAGCGGCATCGGTTACTCCTCGATCTCATTCAGGTTGCGCCCGGCCAGTGCGGCTTTGACCGTCGAATCAAGGCGACGGGCGGCAAATGCGTCGGTCACCTGCGACAGACGCTTGGTCTGTTGCTCGATGGCAGCGCCATCGGTGCCGGCCAGCAAATCACGTAGTTCTTGCATCTGGAATTCGATGGCTTCGCGTTCGTCACTGCTGAGCAGGCGTTCGCCATCGGCGTCCAGGGCGCCCTGTACCGCTTCGAGCAGGCGTTCACCGTCCACCTGGTGCTCGCGCAACTGGCGGGCCTGCTTGTCGGAACCTGCGTGTTCGAAGGAATCCTTGAGCATGCGGGCAATTTCGCCGTCGGTCAGGCCGTAGGACGGCTTGACCTGGATGCTGGCTTCCACGCCCGAACCCAGCTCGCGGGCAGCCACGCTGAGCAGGCCGTCGGCGTCGACCTGGAAGGTGACGCGGATCTTTGCCGCACCGGCGACCATGGCCGGAATGCCGCGCAGCTCGAAACGCGCCAGCGAGCGGCAGTCGCTGATCAGCTCGCGCTCACCTTGCAGCACATGGATCATCATGGCCGTCTGGCCATCCTTGTAGGTGGTGAACTCCTGGGCCCGCGCCACCGGAATGGTGGTGTTGCGCGGGATCACCTTCTCCATCAGCCCGCCCATGGTCTCGAGGCCAAGCGACAGCGGGATGACATCGAGCAGCAGCAGTTCGCCACCCTCACGGCGGTTGCCGGCCAGGGTATCGGCCTGGATCGCGGCACCGATGGCCACTACCTGGTCAGGGTCGATCGAGGTCAGCGGGGTGCGCCCGAACAACGCGCCCACCGCTTCGCGCACACGCGGCACGCGGGTCGAGCCACCGACCATGACCACGGCGCTGACTTCCTCCAGCTCGATGCCGCTGTCGCGCACGGCGCGGCGGCAGGCCTTGAGGCTGCGGGCGACCAGCGGTTCGATCATGGCTTCGAAAGCGGCACGGCTGAGCTCGCCCTGCCAGGCGCCATGGCGGACACTGACCACGTCAACGTCGGTCAGGGCTTCCTTGGCGGCACAGGCGGTTTGCAGCAATGCGCGCTGGGTGGCGGGATCCAGGTCGGACGACAGGCCGGCCTGCTCGATGATCCAGCCGGCAATCGCGTGATCGAAGTCGTCTCCACCCAGGGCGGTATCGCCACCGGTGGCCAGCACTTCGAACACGCCGGCGGTCAGGCGCAGAATGGAAATATCGAAGGTGCCACCACCCAGGTCATAGATGGCCACCACGCCCTCGGCGTTCTGGTCCAGGCCATAGGCCACGGCGGCCGCGGTCGGCTCGTTGAGCAGGCGCAGCACATTGAGGCCGGCCAGGCGCGCAGCGTCCTTGGTGGCCTGGCGCTGGGCGTCGTCGAAATAGGCCGGCACGGTGATCACCGCGCCCACCAGCTCACCACCCAGGGTGGCTTCGGCACGCTCGCGCAGCACCTTGAGGATGTCGGCGGACACTTCAACCGGGCTCTTCGGCCCCTGTATGGTATCGATGAACGGCATGTGCGATTCACCGCCAACGAAGCGATAGGGCAGCTGCTCGCCCAATTGCTTGACGTCGGCCAGGCCGCGCCCCATCAGGCGCTTGACCGACAGCACGGTGTTCAGCGGGTCGCTGGAGGCAGCGTCACGCGCAGCCTGCCCCACTTCGTTGCGCCCTTCGAGGTAGCGCACCGCGGACGGCAGAATGACGTTGCCCTGCGCGTCGGGCAGGGGCTCGCTACGGCCGCTGCGCAGAGCGGCGACCAGGGAGTTGGTGGTACCCAGGTCGATCCCCACCGCCAGGCGGCGCTGATGCGGCTGAGGGCTTTGACCGGGTTCGGCAATCTGCAGTAGGGCCATGCTTATCTGAATACCTTAGGTGCCATCACGGGCAGCACCGGGTTAGTCGTCGAGGCGCTCTTCCAGTTGGCGCACTTCTTGGGCGAGCTTGTCGAGGAATTGCATGCGGCGCATCAGGCGCTCTGCCTTATCGCGCTCGCCCGGGGCGTCCCAGCAGGCGGCAAAATCCTCGTTCAGCGTGTCCTGGGCGACCTTCAGGCGCTTCTTGAACACACCGACACCGTCAAGGTCGGCTTCGTCGTGCAGCTCTTCGAGCTCCTCGCGCCACTGCATCTGCTGCAACAGGAAGTCCGGGTCATGGACCGTGACTTCCTGGGGCACTTCGTGGCCGCTGATGGCCAGCAGGTAGCGGGCGCGACGCGGCGCACTGCGCAGGGTCTGGTAGGCGTCGTTGAGAGCTGCGGACTTTTCCAGGGCTACGCGCTGCTCGCGCTCGGAGGCATCGGCAAAGCGGTCGGGATGGACTTCGCGGGCCAACTCGCGATAGCGAGTGGCCAGCTTGTCGAGATCCAGACGGAAGCCTGGCTGGAGGTCAAACAATGCGAAATGACAAGGAGTACCCACAGCCAGCCTCAAACGTTGAAGCTTTCGCCGCAGCCACACTCACCGCGCACGTTGGGGTTGTTGAACTTGAAGCCTTCGTTCAACCCTTCCTTGACGAAGTCCAGCTCGGTGCCGTCGAGGTAGACCAGGCTCTTGGGATCGATGATCACCTTGACGCCATGGTTCTCGAACACCTGGTCTTCCTCCGCCAGTTCGTCGACGAACTCCAGCACGTAGGCCAGGCCCGAGCAACCGGTGGTGCGCACGCCCAGGCGAATGCCTTCACCCTTGCCGCGCCCTTCCAGGGAACGCCGCACGTGGTTGGCGGCGGCTTCTGTCATGCTGATAGCCATCTGCACTCCTTACCTCGCAACAGGCGACTTAGATCAAGCCTTTCTTCTGCTTGTAATCGCGTACCGCTGCCTTGATGGCATCTTCGGCGAGTACCGAGCAGTGGATCTTGACCGGCGGCAACGCCAGTTCTTCGGCCAGCTGGGTGTTCTTGATGGTTTCGGCTTCGTCCAGGGTCTTGCCCTTCATCCACTCGGTGGCGAGGGAGCTGGAAGCGATGGCCGAACCGCAGCCATAGGTCTTGAACTTGGCGTCTTCGATCACGCCCTGTTCGTTGACCTTGATCTGCAGGCGCATCACGTCACCGCAGGCCGGGGCGCCGACCATGCCGGTGCCGACGTCCGGGTCTTCGGCATTCATCTTGCCGACGTTGCGCGGGTTTTCGTAGTGGTCGATGACCTTTTCACTGTATGCCATGGTGCAATTCCTTCCTCATCAGGGAGCCGCTCTTGCCGGCGACTGCTTAGTGGGCGGCCCACTCGATCTTGGAGATGTCAACGCCGTCTTTGTACATGTCCCACAGCGGCGACAGCTCACGCAGTTTGTTCACTGCCTCGCAGACCTTCTGCGCGGCGTAGTCGACTTCTTCTTCGGTGGTGAAACGGCCGAAGGAGAAGCGGATCGAGCTGTGCGCCAGCTCGTCGTTGCGGCCCAGGGCGCGCAGTACGTACGACGGCTCGAGCGACGCGGAGGTGCATGCCGAACCGGACGATACGGCGATGTCCTTCAGCGACATCAGCAGAGATTCGCCTTCGACGTAGTTGAAGCTCAGGTTCAGGTTGTGCGGTACGCGGGCGGTCTGGCTGCCGTTGACGTACAGCTCTTCCAGGTTGGAAACCTGCTTGAAGAAGCGCTCGCTCAGGCCCTTGATGCGCGCGTTTTCAGCGGCCATTTCCTGCTTGGCGATGGCGAAGGCTTCGCCCATGCCGACGATCTGGTGGGTCGGCAGGGTGCCCGAACGCATGCCGCGCTCATGACCACCGCCGTGGATGATGGCTTCCAGGCGCACACGCGGCTTGCGGCTGACGTACAGCGCGCCGATACCCTTGGGGCCATAGACCTTGTGCGCCGAGAACGACATCAGGTCGACCTTCAGCTTCTGCAGGTCGATTTCGACCTTGCCGGCCGACTGCGCGGCATCGACGTGGAACAGCACGCCGCGCGAGCGGGTCAGTTCACCGATGGCGGCGATGTCGTTGATCGAGCCGACTTCGTTGTTCACGTGCATCAGCGAGACCAGGATGGTGTCGTCACGCAGCGCCGCCTCGACCATGGCCGGGGTGACGATGCCGTCTTCGCCCGGCTCCAGGTAGGTGACTTCGAACCCTTCACGCTCCAGCTGGCGAGCAGTGTCCAGCACCGCCTTGTGCTCGATCTTGGAGGTGATGATGTGCTTGCCCTTGGTCTGATAGAAGTGCGCGACACCTTTCAGTGCGAGGTTGTCGGACTCGGTGGCACCGCTGGTCCAGACGATTTCGCGCGGATCGGCATTGATCAGTTCGGCAACCTGACGGCGACCGTTCTCGACCGCTTCCTCGGCCTTCCAGCCGAAGACATGGGAGCGCGAAGCCGGGTTACCGAAGTTCCCGTCGACCAGCAGGCACTCGGCCATCTTCTGGGCCACGCGTGGGTCGACCGGGGTGGTCGCGGAGTAATCGAGGTAGATCGGCAACTTCATTTGTCTCTCCTATCAGGCGGTGGCGTCGCTCGTCGTCCCAAGGGGATCAATCGACGGCGGACGTCTCAATCTTGTCCAGCTGGGCGGCTCGGCCTGCGACACGACGCAGGTCCTGGCGCTGGGCGACTTCCTGCACCTCACGGCGCATGACGAGGTCGGCCAGGCTGATGCCACTGAGGAATTCATGGATCTGCTGGCTGAGGTCGCACCACAGGTGGTGGGTCAGGCAGGTATCACCGGCATGGCAGTCCCCGAGGCCCTGGCAGCGGGTGGCATCGACCGATTCGTTGACCGCATCGATGACCTGGGCCACCCGGATGGTTTCCATGCCCCGCGACAGCTGGTAGCCACCGCCTGGACCGCGCACGCTGGAAACCAGGCTGCTGCGGCGCAGCTTGGCGAACAGCTGCTCCAGATAAGAGAGGGAAATGCCCTGGCGCTCGGAAATGTCGGCCAAAGACACCGGCCCATGCTGCGCGTGCAACGCCAGGTCGAGCATGGCGGTCACGGCGTATCGGCCTTTGGTAGTCAGTCGCATGGCTATTGGGTACCACGGGAGTTTCGGGATGTGTGCGAGTATGCGATTCCCGAGCATTTAAGTCAACTATTAGACCTAGTGCTTTAGTCGGGTTTGCATCGGGGAGGCGGGCGCGATTGTAGCAGACCAGGGGCGTGAGCACACGCCCCGTATGTCACGGCACCGCGGGCACGGCGCAATCAATGCGGCTGGGTGTCGCGCTGGGCCACCTGGGCGACATCCTTGAAGTCATCTTCCGGCAGGGCCGGCAGCTCCTTGGCGCAATAATCGCTGCCCATCTTGGTCAGGGCGCCGCACATCCCCTCAAGCCGCTCGTCGACCGCTTGCAGGTGATCGAGCATCTGGCCGATGGCACGGGCCACCGGATCGGGCATGTCGCCGCTGACCCCGTAGGCATCGAAGCCGATCTTCTCGGCCATGGCCTTGCGCTTGGCCTCGACTTCAGTGTCTTCGCTCTTGACGATGATACGCCCCGGGATACCCACCGCCGTGGCGCCCGCCGGCACCGCCTTGGTCACCACCGCATTGGAGCCGATCTTGGCCCCGGCGCCGACGGTGAACGGGCCCAGCACCTTGGCCCCCGCCCCTACCACCACGCCGTTTTCCAGGGTCGGGTGGCGCTTGCCCTTGTTCCAGCTGGTGCCGCCCAGGGTCACCCCCTGGTACAGGGTGACATCATCGCCGATCTCGGCGGTTTCACCGATGACGATGCCCATGCCATGGTCAATGAAGAAGCGCCGGCCGATGGTGGCGCCGGGGTGGATCTCGATGCCGGTCAGCCAGCGCCCGAAGTTCGACACCAGGCGGGCCAGCCATTTGAAATCACGCTTCCACAGGGCATGGCCCAGGCGGTGCAGCCAGATGGCGTGCATGCCGGGGTAGCAGGTCAGCACCTCGAAGGCATTGCGCGCGGCCGGGTCGCGGTGGAATACGCTTTGAATATCTTCACGCAGGCGTTCGAACATCTGTCAGTCCTTCCGTTTATGCGGCTCGCCGCGGACCACTTTCTGGGTCTCGGTGAGGATGCCGCGCAAAATGCTCATTTCCGAACGTTCGACCGCGACCCGCCCATACAGCCGGCGCAGGCGCGGCATCAGGTGCTTGGGCTTTTCGGGGTCGAGGAAGCCGATACCGACCAGGGTCTTCTCCAGGTGGTCGTAGAACAGCTCCATTTCGTCCATGGTCGCCAGTTCGCTGGCGTCAACCTTGTCGACCTTGCCCGGCGCTTCGCCGGCCGCCAGCCAGGCCATGCGCACCTCGTAGGCGAGCACCTGGACAGCCGCAGCCAGGTTCAGCGAGCTGAAGTCGGGGCTGGAGGGAATGTGCACGTGGAAGTGACATCGCTGCAGTTCTTCGTTGGTCAGGCCGGCGTGCTCGCGCCCGAACACCAGGGCGATCTCCTCGCCGCCATTGGCATGCTCCACTGCCTTGGCTCCGCATTCACGTGGGCCGATCAGCGGCCAGGGGATGCTCCGCTCGCGGGCGCTGGTGCCCATCACCAGGTTGCAGCCGACCAGCGCCTGCTCCAGGCTGTCGACCACCTGGGCGCTGTCCAGCACATCGTCGGCCCCGGAGGCTCGGGCGCTTGCATCCACGGCGGGAAATTCTTTCGGCTGCACCAGCACCAGACGCGACAAGCCCATGTTTTTCATGGCTCGTGCAGCGCCGCCGATGTTGCCGGGGTGGCTGGTATTGACCAGAACAACACGAATATTTTGCAGCAAGGTGTTGTGCTCACAGATGCAGGAATCAGGGCTTCCGATCTTACAGAACCGACAGACGTAACGCCACGAAAGCAAATGTGACACTTCTGCCGCCAAAGATTTCTGCTAGAATGATCGGCTTTCTTCTTTAACATCTCCAGGTGACCCGCCCATGCAGCCTATGCTGAATATCGCCCTGCGCGCCGCTCGCAGCGCCAGTGAACTGATTTTCCGCTCCATCGAACGCCTGGATAGCATCAAGGTCGATGAGAAAGAGGCCAAGGACTACGTTTCCGAAGTCGATCGCGCCGCCGAGCAGAGCATCGTCAACGCCCTGCGCAAGGCCTACCCGAACCACTCCATCCAGGGCGAGGAAACCGGCCTGCACGTGGGTAGTGGCGAAGAAGGCAAGGACTACCTGTGGATCATCGACCCGCTGGACGGCACCACCAACTTCCTGCGTGGCATCCCACACTTCGCGGTCAGCATCGCCTGCAAATACCGTGGCCGCCTTGAGCACGCCGTAATCGTCGACCCGGTTCGCCAGGAAGAATTCACCGCCAGCCGTGGCCGTGGCGCCCAGCTCAATGGCCGCCGCCTGCGCGTCAGCTCGCGTACCAGCCTCGAAGGCGCCCTGCTGGGCACCGGCTTCCCGTTCCGTGACAGCCAGATGGCCGAGCTGGACAACTACCTGGGTATGTTCCGCGCGCTGACCGGCCAGACCGCCGGCATCCGCCGCGCCGGCTCCGCCAGCCTGGACCTGGCCTACGTTGCCGCTGGCCGTTTCGACGCCTTCTGGGAGTCGGGCCTGTCCGAGTGGGACATGGCGGCCGGCGTGCTGCTGATCCAGGAAGCGGGCGGCCTGGTCAGCGACTTCAACGGTGGCCATGACTTCCTCGAGAAAGGCCATATCGTTGCTGGCAACATCAAGTGCTTCAAGGCGGTGCTGACCGCCATCCAGCCGCACCTGCCAGAAAGCATGAAGCGCTAAGCGCGAATTGCAGATACGAAAAAGCACCCCGCGGGGTGCTTTTTTTGTGCCTGTACCCATATCCCAGGGCTTTCGCGATCCGTGTAGGAGCGGCCTTGTGTCGCGAAAGGGGTGCGAAGCGCCCCCACGATCTGTGCCATATCAGAGATTGTCGGGGCTGCTTCGCACCCCTTTCGCGACACAAGGCCGCTCCTACAAAGAGCAGACCGCGCCGGGACTTATTGCCCGGCTTCGCTGAGGATCAGCTTGCCATTCTTGTCCACCGGAATGGTCGAACCAGGCTCGTGATCCATCTTCACCTGCCCTACCTGATCGCCGATGGTGTACTTGACGTTGTAGCCCACCACCTTCTCGCTGATGTCATTGACCGTGTTGCAGCGGGTTTGCGTGGTCGTGTAGGTATCACGCTCCTGCATGCCTTCCTGCACCTTGTTACCGGCATAACCGCCACCGACCGCACCGGCCACGGTGGCAATCTTCTTGCCGGTACCACCGCCGATCTGGTTACCCAGCAGGCCACCGGCAATGGCACCCACCACGGTACCGGCGATCTGGTGCTGGTCCTTGACCGGCGCCTGGCGCGTCACGGTGACGTCCTTGCAGACCTCACGCGGGGTTTTTACCTGTTGTTTGATCGGTTGCACGTCGGTGACCTGCGCATACTCAGGCCCCTTGTTGACCAAGCTGTAGGTCGCGACAGCACCTCCGGCAGTCACACCGACAGCACCCAGTACCGCACCCACCAGCATTGATTTGTTCACATGAACCTCCTGATCATACCCGCGGGTCCGACCCGCCTTCTCCCAGCCTTGGAGCGAAAAAAAAGGCGCAAGTTCAACACTTGCGCCTTTTGGGCCGCCGGGCGGCATGCAGCATGCCTTATGGACGGTCGTCGACACCGTCGGTCTTGGCCGGCGGGATCAGGTCTTCACTGTTCAGGTTCAGCCAGATCAGCACCACGTTGGCGATGTAGATCGACGAGTAGGTACCGGCCATGACGCCAATGAACAGCGCCAGCGAGAAGCCGAACAGGTTGTCACCACCGAAGAACAGCAGCGCGGCAATCGCCAGCAAGGTCGAAACCGAGGTGGCAACGGTGCGCAGCAGGGTCTGCGTGGTGGAAACGTTGATGTTCTCGATCAGCGAGGCCTTGCGCATGACCCGGAAGTTCTCGCGCACCCGGTCGAACACGACGATGGTGTCGTTCAGCGAATAGCCGATGATCGCCAGCACCGCTGCCAGCACGGTCAGGTCGAAGGTGATCTGGAAGAACGACAGGATACCCAGGGTCACCACCACGTCGTGGATCAGCGAGACGATCGCGCCCACGGCGAACTTCCACTGGAAGCGGAAGGCCAGGTAGATGAGGATGCCACCGAGGGCCAGCAGCATGCCCAGGCCACCCTGGTCGCGCAGCTCTTCACCCACTTGCGGGCCGACGAACTCGACCCGCTTGACCGTGGCCGGGTTGTCGCCACCAGCCTTCTGCAAGGCCTCGGCGACCTTGGTGCCCAACTGCGGGTCATCGCCCGGCATGCGCACCAGCAGGTCGGTGGTGGCGCCGAAGCTCTGCACCACTGCCTCGTGGAAGCCGGAACCGACCAGCTCGGTGCGCACCGCCTCAAGGTCGGCCGGGCGCTCGTAGGTCAGCTCGATCAGCGTACCGCCAGTGAAGTCCAGGCCGAAGTTCAGGCCCTTGTGCCACCAGCTGAACAGCGCCAGCACAGTGAGGAGCAAGGTAATGGCGAACGCGACATTGCGCACGCCCATGAAGTTGATGGTTTTCATCGCAGCTCCCCTCAAACCCACAGCTTCTTGATGTCACGCCCGCCGCAGGTCAGGTTGACCAGCGCACGGGTCACCATCACGGCAGTGAACATCGATGTGAAAATCCCGAGGGACATGGTGACCGCAAAGCCCTTCACCGGCCCGGTGCCCATGGCGAACAGGATGCCACCTACAAGCAAGGTGGTCAGGTTGGCGTCGACGATGGCCGAGTAGGCGCGGTTGAAACCTTCATGGATGGCACGCTGCACCGACATGCCCGCCGCCAGTTCCTCACGGATACGCGAGAAGATCAGCACGTTGGCGTCTACCGCCATACCCATGGTCAGTACGATACCGGCGATACCCGGCAGGGTCAGGGTGGCCCCCAGCAAGGACATCAACGCCAGCAGCAATACCATGTTGCCAGCCAGGGCGATGGTCGCCAGCACGCCGAAGCCGCGGTAGATGGCGATGATGAACAGCGAGACGAACAGCATGCCCCACAGCGACGCATCGATACCTTTGGTGATGTTGTCGGCACCCAGGCTTGGGCCGATGGTCCGTTCTTCAGCGAAGTACATCGGCGCGGCCAGGCCACCGGCACGCAGCAGCAGGGCCAGTTCGGACGATTCGCCCTGGCCGTTCAGGCCGGTGATGCGGAACTGGCTGCCCAGCGGCGACTGGATGGTCGCCAGGCTGATGATCTTCTTCTCTTCCTGGAAGCTCTGTACGGCAACGTCCTTCTCGACGCCGTCGACGGTCTGCTTGACGTAGCGGGTAACCGGCTTCTGCTCGATGAAGATCACCGCCATGCTGCGGCCGACATTGCTGCGGGTAGCGCGGCTCATGAGCTCGCCACCATGGCCATCGAGGCGGATGTTCACCTGCGGGCGGCCGTGCTCGTCGAAGCTGGCCTGGGCGTCGGTGACCTGGTCACCGGTGATGATCAGGCCGCGCTCGACCGCGGCGGAGCGGCCGCCTTCACGGAACTCGAACACTTCGGTGGTGGCCTTGGATGCACCCGGCTCGGCACCGAAGCGGAATTCCAGGTTGGCGGTCTTGCCGAGGATGCGCTTGGCTTCGGCAGTATCCTGCACGCCTGGCAGCTCGACCACGATGCGGTTGGCGCCCTGGCGCTGTACCAGCGGCTCGGCCACGCCCAGCTCGTTGACCCGGTTGCGCACGGTGGTGAGGTTCTGCTTGATCGAGTATTCGCGGATCTCGGCGACTTTCGCCTGGGTCAGCGCCAGACGCAGCACGGCGAGCTCGTTGCGCTCGGTGGTGGTCAGGTCGAAATCATTGAAATTCTTGCGAATCAGGGCACGTGCCTGCTCGCGGGTGGCATCGTCAGCGAAGCCCAGCATGATGCCGCCATCCTGCTGAGGCAGGCTGCGGTAGCGGACGCGCTCTTTGCGCAGCAAGGTCTTGACCTCGCCTTCGTAGACTTTCATGCGCGCGCTCATGGCCTTGTCCATGTCCACTTCCAGCAGGAAGTGCACACCACCGGACAGGTCCAGGCCCAGCTTCATCGGGCTGGCGCCCAGGCTGCGCAGCCATTGCGGGGTGGTCTGGGCCAGGTTCAGGGCCACGACGTAGTCATCGCCAAGTGCCTTGCGCACTACATCCTTGGCTGGCAGCTGGTCTTCCTGACTGGTCAGGCGGATCAGCCCGCTGCCCTTTTCACCCAGGCTCGCGCCCTTGACGGCGATCTTGGCATCGACCAGCGCCTTGCTGACGCGATCGAGGTCGGCCTGGCTCACGTGCAGCGCCGAGCTGGCACCGCTGATCTGTACCGCCGGATCATCCGGGTAGAGGTTGGGAGCGGAATAAATAAAACCGATCGCCAGTACCAGCACGATCAGTGCGTATTTCCACAGAGGGTATTTGTTCAGCATCACGCCGCCCGTTCAAGACGCGGGGCGCTTTGCGCGCCCCGACTGGAAAAATGAAACTGGTAACTCAGATAGCCTTGAGCGTACCTTTTGGCAGGGTGGCCGCAATGGCACCCTTCTGGAACTTCAGCTCGACGCTGTCGGAAACTTCCAGGACCACGAAATCATCGGAAACCTTGACGATCTTGCCGGCGATGCCGCCGTTGGTGACAACTTCGTCACCCTTTTGCAAGTTGCTTAGCAGGTTCTTCTGCTCTTTGGCACGCTTGGCCTGCGGGCGCCAGATCATCAGGTAGAAGATGACCAGGAAACCGACCAGGAAAATCCACTCGAAGCCGGTACCGGCTGGGCCGGCGGCGGGTGCTGCGGCGTCCGCGTATGCGGCGGGGATCAAGAAGCTCATTGGGCACTCCTAATGTAATTTTCTAATAATGGATGCGAACAGTCAGTCCAAGGGCGGTACCGGAAGCCCGCGCTTGGCGTAGAAGGCGTCGACAAAGGCGGCCAATTTACCTTGTTGAATAGCCTCGCGTAAACCGGCCATCAAGCGCTGGTAATGGCGCAAGTTGTGGATGGTATTCAGCATGCTGCTCAGCATTTCGCCGCACTTGTCCAGGTGATGCAGATAGGCGCGGGAGAAGTTGCTGCAGGTATAGCAATCACAGGTCGGATCCAGCGGCGAATCATCGTGGCGATGGAACGCGTTGCGGATCTTGATCACCCCGGTATCGACGAACAGATGGCCGTTGCGTGCGTTACGCGTAGGCATCACGCAGTCGAACATGTCGACGCCGCGGCGCACACCCTCAACGAGATCTTCCGGTTTGCCTACCCCCATAAGGTAACGAGGTTTGTCAGCAGGCATCTGGCCCGGCAGGTAATCCAGCACCTTGATCATTTCGTGCTTGGGTTCGCCGACCGACAGGCCGCCGATGGCCAGGCCATCGAAACCGATGTTTTCCAGGCCTTCCAGCGAGCGCATGCGCAGGTCCTGGTACATGCCGCCCTGGACGATACCGAACAGCGCCGCGGTATTGTCGGCATGGGCGTTCTTCGAGCGCTGGGCCCAGCGCAGCGACAGCTCCATCGAGGCGCGCGCCACATCGTGCTCGGCCGGGTACGGGGTGCACTCGTCGAAGATCATCACCACATCCGAGCCCAGGTCGCGCTGCACCTGCATCGACTCTTCCGGGCCCATGAACACCTTGGCGCCGTCGACCGGCGAGGCGAAGGTCACGCCCTCCTCCTTGATCTTGCGCATGGCGCCCAGGCTGAACACCTGGAAACCACCGGAATCGGTGAGGATCGGGCCTTTCCACTGCATGAAGTCGTGCAGGCCGTTGTGCTTCTTGATCACCTCGGTGCCCGGGCGCAGCCACAGGTGGAAGGTGTTGCCCAGGATCATCTCGGCGCCGATGGCCTCGATATCGCGCGGCAGCATGCCCTTGACCGTACCATAGGTGCCCACCGGCATGAACGCCGGGGTTTCCACGGTGCCACGTGGGAAGGTGATGCGGCCACGACGGGCCTTGCCGTCGGTGGCCAGCAGTTCGAAGGACATTCGACAGGTGCGACTCATGCTTGATCCTCGGGCCCGCGTGGCGCCGGATTGCGGGTGATGAACATGGCATCACCGTAACTGAAGAAGCGGTACCCCTGCGCCACCGCCGCCGCATAGGCGGCCATGGTCTCGGGGTAGCCGGCAAAGGCCGAGACCAGCATCAGCAGCGTGGACTCCGGCAGGTGGAAGTTGGTGACCAGGGCGTCGACCACATGGAACGGCCGGCCCGGGTAGATGAAGATGTCGGTGTCGCCGCTGAAGGCCTTGAGCACGCCGTCGCGCGCTGCGCTTTCCAGCGAACGCACGCTGGTGGTGCCAACCGCGATCACCCGGCCGCCACGGGCGCGGCAGGCGTCGATGGCATCCACCACATCCTGGCTCACTTCAAGCCACTCTTTATGCATGTGGTGGTCTTCGATCTTGTCGACCCGCACCGGCTGGAAGGTACCTGCGCCCACGTGCAGGGTGACGAAGGCGCGCTCGACGCCCTTGGCGGCGATCTTCTCCAGCAGCGCCTCGTCGAAGTGCAGGCCCGCCGTCGGCGCGGCGACCGCACCGGCGCGTTCGGCGTACACGGTCTGGTAGCGCTCGCGGTCGGCGCCCTCGTCCGGGCGGTCGATATAGGGCGGCAGCGGCATGTGGCCGACGCGGTCGAGCAGCGGCAGCACCTCTTCGCTGAAGCGCAGCTCGAACAACGTGTCATGGCGCGCGACCATTTCCGCCTCGCCACCACCGTCGATGAGGATGACCGCGCCCTCCTTGGGCGCCTTGCTGGCACGCACGTGGGCCAGCACCCGGTGGCTGTCGAGCACGCGCTCGACCAGCACTTCCAGCTTGCCGCCGGAAGCCTTCTGGCCGAACAGGCGCGCCGGGATCACCCGGGTGTTGTTGAACACCATCAGGTCGCCCGGGCGCAGGTACTCGAGCAGGTCGGGGAATTGCCGGTGCGCCAGCGCGCCGGTTGGCCCATCGAGCACCAGCAGACGGCTGCCATGGCGCTCGGCCAACGGGTGGCGGGCGATCAGGGAATCAGGGAGTTCGAAGGAAAAATCGGCGACGCGCATGATGATGTTCGGTTCGGCAGGGCCGGGAAGTTTAGCCCAATGTGTGAAAATTGACCATGAAAGCCGATTGACCGACCAGCGGAGCCTCTCTATACTGCGCGCCACAAGCCCTGATGGCGGAATTGGTAGACGCGGCGGATTCAAAATCCGTTTTCGAAAGGAGTGGGAGTTCGAGTCTCCCTCGGGGCACCATCACATCGTTCCAAGCGGTCCCTAGCGGACCCGGAACAGCAGAAAAACCGGCCACTGAGCCGGTTTTTTTGTGCCTATCGGTTTTCAATCAGCCGGTTTTCAATCAGCGCCAACGGTCCAACTGCCCCTGGGCACGGCTGCTGAAGATGGCCAGCAGCTCGCTCAGGGTATGCGCTGACGGCTCGGCAGCGCGGGTCACCGCATACAAGTTGATCGGCAATGCCGGTGCCAGCGGACGAATCGTGGTCGCCCCGGGCGCTGCGCCAAGCGCGGTGAACGGGTCGATGACCGCCAGCCCGGCGCCGGATTCGACCATCGCCCTGGCCAGCGAATAGGTCTGCACCGCGATGCTCACTCGCGGCGGTGGCTCGACTGCCTTCAGGTAGCTGTCGAGGCGGGCCGACAGCGGGTCGGCACTGCTCAGGCCGATCAACGGCGCATCGGCCAGGGCCGTCAATGGCAGCGGCTTGCCTTCATCCGCAGGCGGCCAATAGCCGACCGGTGCCAACGCCACCAGCACCCCACTGGCCAGTGCCTGCGCCTTCAGCGCAGGGTGATCGGGCTGTTGCAGGGTCAGGGCGACATCGATCTCGCGCATCAGCAGGTTCTGCACCAGTTCGCGGCTGTGGGCGCTGGACAGTTCACAGGCGATGTCCGGATAACGCTGGGTCCACTCGTGAATCGCCGGCGGCAACAGCGACAGGGCCAGCGCCGGGGTGGCACCGATGCGCAGGCTGTGGCCCGGCTCACGACGCAGGCTTTGCGCCAGGCGGCGCACCCCTTGCAGGCTCTCCGTGACCTTGTCGACCTCACGCTCCAGCTCCAGCGCTTCGGGCGTCGGCTGCAGCTTGCCGCGCACTCGCAGAAACAACGGGAAGCCCAACTGCTGCTCGGCGTGTTGCAGCACCTTGGTCACGGCAGGCTGGGACACGTGCAGCAACTGCGCGGCACCGCTGACCGAGCCGGTCTGGCGGATGGCCTGGAAAATCTCGATATGGCGAAGGCGCATGGCAAGCCTATAACCTTTGTTTATGGCTCAGTGATCTTTATTCATTTTTCGCCACCTGTCACCTGACCCTAACCTCAGGCTTGTTCCAACCACGAACAAGGACTGACATGGCAAAGCATGTATGCATCATCGGCGGTGGCGTGATTGGCCTGGCAACGGCTTACGCACTGGTGCGCGACGGCGTTGAGGTGACGCTGGTCGAGGCTCGCGATTCGCTGGGCAGTGAAACCAGCTTCGCCAACGGCGGCCAGTTGTCCTATCGCTACGTGGCGCCGCTGGCCGATGCCGGCGTGCCGTTGCAGGCCATTGGCTGGATGCTGCGCGGTGACTCACCGCTGAGATTGCGCCCACGCTTCGATCCTGCACAGTGGCGTTGGATGGCCGCGTTCCTCGCTGCTTGCCGCTCCTCGGTCAACCGCGCCAATGCAGGCCATCTGTTGCGCCTGGCGCTGTTGAGCCAGTCGACCTTGCAGGCCTGGCGTGAAGAGGATGGCCTGAGTGGTTTCAACTGGCGGCGCAACGGCAAGCTGGTCACCTTCCGCCAGGCCAGCAGCTTCGCACACGCACGCAACAACCTTGCCGCGCCTCAGCAACAACAGGTGCTGTCGCACGCCGACTGCGCCCGCCTGGACCCGGCGCTGGCGGAGGCGCCCTTTGTCGGCGCCGTCTATACCCCGGATGAAGAAGTCGGTGATTGCCACGCGTTCTGCCAGCAACTGGCGGCGCGCCTGCGGGCGTCGGGACGTTGCCAGTTCCGCCTGGGCCAGGCCGTCTCCGGCATTCGCCATGCGCATGGCGCGGTAAGTGCGATCGAACTGGGTGACGAAGTGCTGCCGGTGGAGCACCTGGTGGTTGCTGCCGGCCATCGCAGTGCATTGCTGGCACTGCCGGGTGTCGACCTGCCGCTGTACCCGCTCAAGGGTTACAGCCTGACCGTACCGATCGGCAGCCAGCACCGGGCGCCAGACCTGAGCATCACCGATTACGACCGCAAGATCGTCTACGCGCGGATTGGCGAGCAGTTGCGGGTGGCGGCGATGGTCGACATCGTCGGTTTCGACCCATCGCTGGACCCCAAGCGCCTGGCCCTGCTCAAACGCCAGGCCCGCGAAACCTTCGCCAATGCCGGCGACTACGACTATGCCATCGAATGGGCCGGCATGCGTCCGGCGACCCCTAGCGGCGTACCGCTGCTGGGCGCAACGGCGTATCGCAACCTGTGGCTGAACCTTGGCCATGGTGCGCTGGGCTTCACCCTGGCCTGCGCCAGCGCACGCCTGCTCAGCGAACTGATCGGCCAGCGCCGCCCCGCCATCGACCTGCACGGCTTTACGCCCCGTGCGGCCTGAACCCCAACCCTCTGAAGGACTACCGCAATGATCATTGAGCGCATCCAGCCCAACCCACGCTTGTCCGCCGCCGTCACCTATGGCGACCTGGTGTTTCTCTCCGGCCAGGTGCCGGATGACGCCAGCGATGCCACCGGCCAGACTGCCCAGGTACTGGAAAAAATCGACGCATTGCTGGCCGAGGCTGGCAGCGACAAAGACCATCTGCTCAGCGCGACCATCTACCTGAAGGACATCGGCAGGGATTTCGCCGCGATGAATGACGTCTGGTCCGCCTGGTTGTCGCCCGGCCAGGCTCCCAGCCGCACCACCTTGCAGGCCGAACTGGCACGCCCGCAGGTGCTGGTGGAAATATCCGTGGTCGCGGCACGCCGCTGACCACCCCTTACCCACAACGGAGAATAACAATGCAAAAAATCACGTTGATCGGCTGCACCCTTGCCCTGTTGCTCGGTGCCCAGGCCCATGCCGATGAAGCAGCGTTGGGGCCCACGTTAAGCAAGATTGCCAAAGCCAACAGTATCACCCTGGGCTATCGCGATGCTTCAGTGCCGTTCTCCTACGTGGGCGATCACTCGGGCCAACCCATGGGCTACTCGGTCGACCTGGCGAACAAGATCGTCGAGCGGGTGCGGCAGAAGCTGGCGTTGCCCGAACTCAAGGTGAAGTACAACCTGGTGACCTCGCAAAGCCGTATTCCGCTGGTGCAGAACGGTACCGTGGACCTGGAATGCGGCTCGACTGGCGTCACCGCAGAGCGGCAGAAACAGGTGGCGTTTTCCTATGGCTTCATCTACGTCAAGGGCCAGTTGCTGACGGCCAAGGACAGCGGGATCAAGAGCTTCGCCGACCTGCGTGGCAAGAATGTAGTGACCACCGCCGGCACCACCAACGAACGCTACCTGAAAAGCTATAACGTCGATAACAAGATGGACATGTTCGTGATCAGCGCCAAGGACCATGGCGAAGCCTTCCAGATGTTGCAGTCCGGTCGGGCGGCGGCGTTCTACATGGACGATGCGCTGCTCTACGGCGAACGCGCCAAGGCCCGTGATCCGCACAACTGGATAGTGGTCGGGGAAGAGCAGTCACGGGAAATCTACAGCTGCATGGTACGCAAGGATGACCCGCAGTTCCTCGCCCTGGTGAACGCGTCGCTGGGCGAGCTGTACAGCTCAGGGGAAATCAACGGGATCTACCAACGCTGGTTCCAGCAGCCGATTCCGCCTAAAGGCTTGAACCTGGAATTCCCGATGACCAGCGAACTCAAGGCGATCTTCGCCAAGCCGGTGAGCGATCCGGTGCAATAGCTTCAGCCCGGCGTCCATCCTCGGTGAAATCCGGGAGCGGCAGTGAACAGCGTTGGTCACTGCCAAAGGTCGCTACTGCGAAGCGTCAGCACCGCAGTAGCGACTCGCTCTTTTGTGAGTTAATCAGACGTTTTATTCGTCACCAGCGTTTGCGGATTGCTGCTTCCCCACACAGTCGCAAGGTCGACCAGCAATGTTCCGCTGAGCGCTTCAATTTCACCCTGGGTGATCTCACTTTCACCCTGTTTACCGAACAGCACAACTTGATCGCCAGTCGCCACCGCCGGAATATCCGTCACGTCCACCATGACGGTATTCATGGAAACTTTCCCCACCACTGGCGCACGCTGTCCATTTACCAGAACAACGCCTTTATTGGTAAACGCGCGACGGTAGCCGTCAGAGAAACCCACTGGAATATTCGCCAGCCGTGAATCACGACTCAGCGTCACTGTTCGGTCATACCCTACTGTATTGCCTTTCGGGTATTGGTTGACAGACGCCACGTATGACTTGACTTGCATGACAGGTTTGTATTGAACCTGCGACGGTTGCATCATGCCATACAAGGCACCACCAGCACGCACCATGTCCAGATGCGACTCTGGCACTTCCAACGTTGCATAGGAATTTGCTGCATGCAGGGTGATTTTATTTCTATCAATGCCGGCAGTCTTTATCAGCCAGGCCGTTTGCTCATTGAAGGCAGCGAGCCCTTGGCGAACATCCTGCTTATCCTGCACCGCGAAGTGAGTCATGATGCCGACCAGTTGCAGAGGCGCCAGACGCGTGATCGCCAAGGCTTCCTGCCGACCCTGCTCAGTGCTCATTTCAAGGCCGTTACGGCTCATGCCACCTGCGTTCAAGGCCAGGTGAACCTTGAGGCGCTTCCCGTGCTTTTCAGCAACGGCGGCCATTTTCCGAGCATAATCGAGGCCACTGACCAGCTCTTCCATGTTGTACGGCAGTGCGCCTTCCACCTCGGCCAACGTCGCTGTACGCACACGTACAAGTTCGCCCTTGAACCCGCTTTCCCGTACGATTCGGGCCTCTTCATTGCTGGCAACCCCTACGCAGGGCACCTCCATCTTGATGACCGAAGGCATCAATAAAGCAACACCGTGCCCATAGGCATCCGCCTTGAGAATGGCGCACAGTTTCGCTTTATTCGTCAGGGTGCCCTGAAGCATCCGGATATTGTTTTCAAACACCACCTGGTTGACTTCAACCCAGGCGTTACTGGTTGCCACGGCTTGTTCAGACTGCGCATTATCCACAGCAAGCAACGGCGCAGCCTGAACATACCCTTGCCCTATGATCATCGCCAAGGAAAGAGCAATAACAGTCCGTGTTAAAGGCATACAATACATCTCCAGGTACACGATACAGCTGATGAGGGCGGCGAAGCTTACAGTCATGTATTGCCCTGCGCAAGCCATTAACCGAGGCAGAAAATGGCTTGGCTTGACGTGCAGCAATAAACATTACCAACAGCGACAAAAAACCAAACACCGGGTCAAAAAAGTTTGAAGCGCCCGCAACTTTTGATACTGCCAGGGTGATACTCAGGGATATATCAAAGCGTCACATGGATCATGCCACCGCTTTATCTGCCAGCGCCCAACCCTGAGGCCGTAGCGTGTGCCAGTCGCTGGCCTGTTGATAGGCATGGCCGATGCGCAGAACCAACGCTTCGGCGAAGGCCGGCCCCACGATCTGCATCGAGACAGGCATGCGCTTTTCATCGAAGCCGATGGGCAGCGCCACCGAGCACAGATTCAACAAGTTGGCGAAGCGCCCCAGCAAGGCCAATGGCGTGCCATATTCGTCGACCTCTTCCAACGGCACACTGCCAATAGCATTGGTCGGGAAGACGCAGGCGTCTATGTTGCTCATCGCCTCCTGCATGGTTTGCCGGGCGGCGCGGCGCTGATGCTGCAGCTGGATATAAGCCGCCGCGTCGATGGCGCGACCACTGAGTATGCGCCGTTGCACATGGGGGTCGAAGCGCAGGTCGTCGCGCTCGAACAAGCGCCCGAGGTTGGCGTAACCCTCGGCGCTCATCAGCCCGCCAGCGATGCGCATGCATTGCTCCAGCGACGTGGGCAGCGGTTGCTCGATCAATTGCATGCCCAGCGCGGCCAACTGCTTGAGCCCCAGGTCGTATGCCTTCAGTACCCCGGGGGCGATGTGCGCGCGTTCCGCCTCGGGCAACACCCAGATGCGCAAGCCGGCGACCGGCCGCTCGAGGCCGGCAGCGGCGCTGAACACCGGTGCGCGGGCCGAAACCGGGTCCAGCGGGTCTGGCCCCAGCAGGGCATCCAGCATCCACGCCGCATCTTCCACCGTGTGCGTGATAGGCCCTACCGAGTCCAGCGAAGGGCACAGCTCGATCAAGCCATGGCGGCTGACCAGGCCACGTGTGGTCTTCAGCCCGACCAGGCCGCACATCCCCGCCGGAATCCGCACCGAACCGCCGGTATCGGTACCCAGCGCCGCGCTCGCCAGGCCGCTGGCCACGGCCACTGCCGAACCACTGCTGGAGCCACCAGGAGCGTGATGTACGTTACGGTCCCACGGGTTCCAGGGCGTGCCCATCACCGCATTGGTGCCCCAGCCACCAAAAGCGAACTCGACGGTGTGGGTCTTGCCGAGAATGATCGCACCGGCCCGCTCCAGGCGTTGCACTGCAGTGGCGGTCAACGTGGAAACTCGCGGTTGCTGCGCCAATGAGCCACCGGTGATGGCCTGGCCTTGGATCTCGAACAAATCCTTGATCGCCAGCGGAATGCCATGCAGCGGCCCCAGGTGAATGCCGGATGCACGCTGGCGATCTGCAGCGATGGCCGCGTTCAACGCACGCGAGGGATAGGCTTCGACATAGGCATTCAGTTGCTCGTCAAAGCGCTCGATGCGCGCCAGTTGCGCACGCACCAGCGCTTCGCTGGTCAGCGAGCCGGCCTGCAGCGCCTGCTGCAACTGGCCGATGCTGTGGAAAGTTACCTGATCCATGGTGTTCATAGGTTCAACCTCGCACGGTTTTGCGGCCGCGTGAAACGTGCTTTTCAAGCACCCGCGACAGCATTGAAAGAGGGAAGGCGATAACGAAATAGAACAGCCCAACCAGCAGGAAGACATGCATTGGCAGGAAGGTTTCCGAAGCGATGGCCCGCGCTGCCAGCATCAATTCATCGGTGGCAATCAGGGCGCACAACGAGCTGTCCTTGAGGATCGACACGTAGGCATTGAGCAGGGGCGGCAAGATGACCCGAAACACTTGCGGCAGGATGACCGCGGTAAACGCTTTCAGCGGCGTCAGGCCGATTGCGATAGCGGCTTCGCGCTGGCCGCGATGCAGCGAATCCAGGCCGCCACGGAGGATTTCCGCAACGTACGCGGCACCCTGCAAACCCAGGCCGATGGCCCCTGCCCAATAGCCGGACAAGGTCAACCCCAGGCTGGGCAGTGCGAAATACAGGGCCAGCAGCAACGCCAGAAGCGGTACTGCCCGCATGCTCTGGATGAACAACGCTGCCAGGCGCTTGAGGATGCGGTTGGGGCTTCTCAGCGCCCAGACCAGCAACGCGCCCAGCACGACCGCCAGGGCGAACCCGATCAGCGACAGTTCGGCAGTGATCCGTGCACCGAGCAACAGGCGAACGCTCCAGTCGCTCCAGTACTCCGGGTATTGCTGGAAGAAACCGATCATCGCGCGCTCCCCAAATGACGTTCGAGGCGAATGAATCCCACACCGATCGGCAGGATCATCGCCGCGTAGATGCACATCACCGCCAGGTAGATCAGTGACGTCTGGAAGGTTGAGGTCACCAGATTGCGCGCCAGGAACATGATCTCCGGCACGGCGATGGCCGAGGCGATGGAGGTGTCCTTGATCAATTGGGTGACGTAGTTGGCGAACGCTGGCAAGGTCACGCGCAGGGCCTGGGGCAACAAAATGCACCGCAGAATCTGCATCCGGCTCAGGCCGACAGCCAACCCGGCTTCATGCTGGCCGACATGCAGCGACTGCAAGCCGCTACGGAAGATATCGGCCAACACCGCACTGCCGACCAGGCTCAGGCCAACGATGGCGGCCAGCCATGCGGGCAGGTTGATGCCAAGGTAGGAGAGACCGAAATAGATCAGGAACAGATGCGCCAGCGCCGGCACATTGCGCATCCACTCGATGAAGCAGCCAATCACCCCATGCAACAGCCGTGACCGACTGAACGTCAGCAACACAGCCAATACCACGCCGCCGGCGCTCGCCAGCAGCAAGGTGCATAGTGCGATTTCCAGAGCGGTGAGCGCGCCTTTGAGCAACAGGGGCAACAGCCCGAGAAACACCTCGACGTTCGCCATCAAGCGCCCTCCATGGCCATGCGCCCAAGAAAACTGCGGGTACGCTCATGACGCGGGCTGTCGATTACCTGCGCCGAGGGCCCTTGCTCGACAATGTGGCCACCGTCCATGAAGATCACCCGGTCCGCCACGTCCCGAGCAAAGCGCACTTCATGGGTCACCATGATCATGGTGCGGCCCTCCTGCGCCAGCTCACGAATCACGGCGAGTACTTCGCCCACCAGCTCGGGGTCCAGTGCCGAGGTCGGCTCGTCGAACAGGATGACTTTGGGTTGCTGGGCCAACGCGCGGGCGATAGCCACCCGCTGTTGCTGGCCGCCGGACAACTGCTCGGGATAGACCTCGGCCTTGTGCCGCAGGTGGACCTTTTCCAGCATGGCATCAGCCAGCTCGTAGGCCTGCTTGCGTGGCATTCCCTGCGCCTTGATCGGCCCCAGCGCAACGTTGTCGCGCACGGTCAAATGTGGCCAGAGGTAGAACAGCTGGAACACCATCGCGATCTCGCGACGCTGCGGGGCCATTTCCCGATCACTCATCAGGCGTATGCGCTTGCCGTCCTTGACCTGACCGATCAGCTCGTCGCCCAGCCAGATATCGCCCCGGGTGGGTTTTTCCAGGTAATTGATGCAGCGCAGGCAAGTGGACTTGCCCGACCCGCTGGGGCCGATCAACGACAGCGTTTCCCCGGCTTTCAACTCCAGGTTGATGCCCTTGAGCACCTCCAGATCACCATAACTCTTGTGCAGGTCATGCACGCGCAGCAACGCAGGTTCGGACGGGGTCGACATCTTGGTTAACCTCTTTATTGTTATAGGTGTGGCGATGAACCGGCATGTGGCCGATTCATCCGCTCAGGCGCTTACTTGCAGCCAGGCAGTTGCCAGTCCGCCGGGCGGTCGACACCCAGCCTCAGGTTGCTGCCTTGCGGCACATACCAGACATCCTGGGTCAGGCCGTAGCGGGCACCGATCTTGCGCATTTCACAGTTTTTCCAGAGGGTCTGGATCTGCTCGTTGACGGCGGCCACCAGCTGCGGGCTGGCCTCTTTGTTGAAGCCGTACACCACCTGCCCCAGGCCGGTCAGCAGGGGGAACTTCGGATCGTTGTCGGTGAATGCGTTGAAGCGCAGGTGCCATTGTGGATTGCGGAAAATGGCGTACTGCATGACTGGAGGGTCGCCAATCACTGCATCGATGCGCCCGGCGAGCAGATCACGCACCGCAGCATCCGAGGTGTCGTACAGCGCCACTTGCAACCCTTCGATCTTGCGCATCTCCGGGATGAACGAAAAACCGGTGATGGTGCCGACTTTCTTGCCCTGCAGATCCTTGAGGCTGCTCCAGTTGGTCTTGTCGGTCTGGGTGATGCCGTTCTTGAAATAGTGAATCGGGTCGCTCACGGTCATGATCTTCGCGCGCTGCTCGGTCCAACCCATGGTGCCGGCCATGACATCCACGCGGTTGGCTTGTACCGAGGCAATGGTGCTGGCCCAGTCCATCAAGGCAGGTTTGACCTTCAAACCCAGTTTCTCGGATATTTGTTGAAGGATTTCACCGTCGTAGCCGACCATCCGGCTGTCTTGATAACCGGTCCCTGGCATGTCCCCGGTGAAGGCGATAGTCAGGCTTCCCGGCTCTACCGTTTCCAGTGCGGACGCCGGTAGCGAGGCCAGCATGGATACCAGCAAACCCGCGTAGATACCGGCCAACCGTTGAACAATGGGCTTCTGCATCACGTGCTCCTTGATTGTTTTTCTATGAACAGCATGGTGTTAGGCAGGCACTCATCGTATGGTGACCAGCGGCATAACTGGTTGGATGGTTTGCAGGAATGATTGAACATTTGCGACATTTCGGAGATGTGCTGCCCAACACCTCCAGCGCAAGCCTCGTGGAAGCACTCGACAAGGGCCAGGCACGGCATCCGCCAAGCCGACGCGGCGCCACCGAGTTGTCTATCGGGATCGTGCTATGGCCGCGTTTCCCCTTGCTGTCTCTCTCGGGCCTGACCGATGCGTTGCGACATGCTGCCGACACCGGCGATCAGAGCCGCCCGATACGTTGCCGATGGAATGTCCTCGGTAGCCCTGGGCAAAGGGTTGTTTCCAGTTGCGGGCTGGATGTACCCATCGACAGTGAACTCAGCGACCCTCATCAATTCGACTACATCGTGGTGATAGGTGGGTTACTGGACTACCTGGAGACAGCGCCGAAGACTTATCCGGCATTCCTGCATCAGGCGGCTGCCGCTGGCGTGCCATTGATCGGCCTGTGCACGGGCAGCTTCGTGCTCGCACGCCATGGCCTGATGGAAGGGCGTACCGCTTGCGTGCATGCCTACCATTGCGATGACTGGAAACGCCTGTTCCCCCGATTGCGCTTTGTCAGCAACAGTGACTTCCTCATCGACAAGGATCGCATCACCTGCGCAGGGGGTATCTCGGTGATCGAGTTGGCCATCCATCTTGTCGGGCTGCATTGCGGTCCGGATCGGGCCGGCAAGGTCGTGCACCAGATGACCGTCGCGAAAAGCAGCTCTGGCAGTTTCGTCGACCGGCGCAAGGCGCTGGGCTACGCCAGCTCTTCGAACAGGCGCCTGCACGAAGCCGTGATGCTGATGGAAAAGCACATGACCGAGCCTTTGGCTATCGACGCGATCGCCAACCTGGTCGGGACCAGTAAACGCCAGCTTGAGCGGCTGTTCGTTGCTGAAACCAGTAGCACTCCGGCCCAGTTCTATCGCCAGGTTCGCCTCAGGTTTGGCCGCTGGCTGCTGATCAGCTCGGATCGACATATCGGCGAAATCGCTTTTGAATGCGGTTTTGCCGATGCGCCCCATTTCATTCGGCATTTCCAGAACCTGTTCGGCATGTCTCCCGGCAAATTGCGCAAAGAGCTGCTGCGAAACGCCAACCCGAACCAAGCGGGGAAATAGCCAGACAGTGAGCATTGACCCGTCGTGGGGCAGAATGTGGCTTCGCGGGCACACCTGCCCACACCGATACTGCCCCAACCCGCGAATAGGCCCGATCAGCCAGCACACAAGGACTCGCCATGCACCTGACCCACCGCGCGGTACGGCCCGACGACATCCCCGCAATCTGCCGCTTCCCGCAAAGCCCGGCCGAGCTGTTCTATATGTTCCCCAAAGCCACCTATCCCCTCACCCCCGCGCAATTGAGCGATGCCATCGCCCAACGCAGCGGCTCCACGGTGGTGGAAGGCAACGGCACGGTGCTGGCCTTCGCCAACTTCTACAAGGCCGAACACGGCGGTGTATGCGCCCTGGGCAACGTGGTCGTGGCCCCCGCTGCACGCGGCCACGGCGTGGCGCGCTACCTGGTAACGGCCATGATCGAACTGGCCCGCCAACAGTTCGCAGCCCGGGAGGTGTGGGTGTCGTGCTTCAACCACAACACCGCGGGCCTGCTGCTTTATCCACAGCTGGGCTTCGTGCCGTTCGGTATCGAGGAACGGCAGGCGTGGGAGGGTTCGCGAGTGGCGTTGGTGCAGATGAAACAGGTCTTGACTCAGCCCGGCTGAGTCAGCGTGGCAGTGCATGGGGCTGAACGAGGAAAGCAAAATCCCTTGCAACAATCATCCAGCGAACCTTCACACTACCTCGACGTCGGATCCTGCATCTGCCCATTTTCGAGGTACCCCGCGTGAAAGACATCATCGTCCGCAAGTACCGCCTGGCCGTGAAGACCATCGGCTACATCGGCTGGTCGCTGTTCTGGCTGCTGATCTGGGATGTGCTGGTCACCATCGACTTCATGCTGTTCTTCAACAGCAAGTTCACCCTGCCGCTGATCCCGTTGACCTTGCTGGGTTCTGCGCTGGTGGTGCTGGTGAGTTTTCGCAACAGCAGCGCCTACAACCGCTGGTGGGAGGCACGCACCTTGTGGGGGGCGCTGGTCAATAGTTCGCGCAGCTTCGCTCGGCAGACACTTACGTTGATCGACGACGCGGATGACGCGCTCAACCCGGTCAAGGCCACCCTGCTGCGCCGGCATATCGCCTATGTGAACTGCCTGGCAGCGCATTTGAAGGGCGAAAGCTGCCCGGACGCGCTGATGGCTTTCATCCCGCCCGCAGAGTTCGAACGGCGCAACCGCTCGAACAATTTCGCCAACGACATCCTCAGCGGCTCGGCGGCCCTGCTGGCGCGGGAGTACCAGGCCGGGCGGCTGGACAGCATTCGCCTGGCGCGGCTGGAGTCGACGCTGGTAGACCTGTCCAATGCCCAGGGTGGCATGGAGCGGATCGCCAACACCCCGCTGCCCTACCCCTATGTGTATTTCCCGCGGCTGTTCATCACCCTGTTCTGCCTGATCGTACCGGTGGGGCTGGTGGAGTCGCTGGGCTGGTTCACGCCGCTGGCGTCGACGGTGGTGGGGTTCATGCTGCTGGCGATCGAGCGGATCGGAACGGACTTGCAGAGCCCGTTCCGCTTCAGTGAGCACCAGATCCAGATGGACAGCATTTGCGAGACGATCGAGCGCAACCTGGAGTCGATGCAGCGGGAAGCGCAATGTGCCGAAGTGGTTGGTGCGTGAACGATTCCGACTCCACGCAAGCATCTGCCTTGCTCGGGATCCTAGGCCTTGCGCGATCCTCGTAGGAGCGGATTCAGCCGCGATAACCGGCACAGCCGGTGCCAGCCACCGCGTCGCCTGCTTCGCGGATGAATCCGCTCCTACAGGTACAGCGCCAGCCTGCAGAGCAGCCCCGGCTACCGATCAGGCGCGTACGTAGCGTTGACGCAGCACATCGCTCAAGGCATCCACCAGCAAAACCAGCACCAGCATGCCCATGATCACCGTGCTGGCCTGGGCCTCCTGGAACAGGCTCAAGGTGGTGTACAGCATCTGCCCCAAACCACCAGCGCCGACAAACCCCAGCACGCTGGCCATGCGGATGTTGTTCTCCCAGCGGTACAAGCTGTAGGCCAGCAACTGCGGCCACAGGTTAGGCAAGGTACCGAAGCAGAACGCCGCCAGCTGGCTGCCACCCTGCAGGCGGATGGCCGCCGCCGGCTCCGGCGGCGCGTTCTCCAGGGCCTCGGCAAACAGCCGCCCGAGCACGCCGGCGGTGTGCAGCGCCAGGGCCAGGGTACCGGCATTGGGCCCCAGCCCGGCCGCCAGTACCGTCAGCGCGGCCCACACCAGTTCCGGAATGGCCCGCAGGGCATTGAGCAACAACCGCGCACAGCCCTGCAGCGGCCACCCGAAGCGGCCCGCGGCGGGTAACGCCAGCACCAGGCCCAACAGCATGGCCAACAAAGTACCCAACCCAGACATGGCCAAGGTTTCCAACGCGCCATGCGCGACCGCGCGCAAATGCCCGGCAGACAGGTCCGGGTGCAGAAAACGCCCGGCATATTCCGCCATCTGCCCCAGCCCGCCATTGCCGAACAGGGCCTGCCAGTCCAGCTCGAGGTAGGCGAACGAGGCCACCACTGCGGCGATAATGGCCCCGAGCAGCAGCAGGTTGATCGCCCGGTTCATGCCAGCCTCCAGCGCAGCAAGCGGCTGAGCAGGTCAGCCAGCATCACCAGCACCAGGAATGTCAGCAGCATGCTCGCCACTTCCGCACCGGCGAACATGCGCATCGACAGGTCGATCTGCTGCCCTAACCCACCGGCACCGACGAAGCCCATCACCACCGAGGCCCGCACCGCACACTCCCAGCGATACACGGTATACGACACCACTTCCGACGCAGCGCTGGGCAGGATGCCGTAGAGAAACGCCGCCAACCTGCCACTGCCCGCTTGCAACAACGCATGGGCCGGGCGCTGGTCGACCGACTCGAAGATTTCCGCGTAGACCTTGCCGAGCATGCCGCTGTAAGTAATGGCGATAGCCAGCACACCGGCCGTCGGCCCCAGCCCGACAGCCCGCACGAACAGCAACGCCCAGACAATTTCCGGCACACTGCGCAGGAATATCAGCAGCCAGCGCACCGGCAGGCGCAGCACGCGTGACCTTAGCCCGGCACGACCGCCACGCGAGGCCGCGCGCAACGACAAGGCCCGGCTGGCCAGCAGCCCGGCAGGGACCGCCAGCAACAAGGCCAACGCCATCCCGGCGGTGGCCACGGCCAGGGTCTGCAAGGTGGCTTCATACAGCAGCGCCAGGAAGTCTGCTGTGTGAGCCGGCGGCCAGAAGGCGCTGGTAAAACTGGCGATCTGCTGGCGATTCTGCGCCTGGAGCAGCACCCCCGGGTTCAGTTCGCTCAGTTGCACGCCCGGCCACAGCAGCAGTACCGCCAGCAGCGCCAGCAGCAACCTCGGCAGCAAGGCCGGGTCGCGCACGTCAGCCTTCAGCATCGCGGAATCTGCACAGTCAGCGTCGGCCCCTGAGGCGGCGCCGGCACCAGCTGTCCGTTGGCGTACAGCGCATCGAGCAACTGCTCGGTCACCGCGTGCGCCGGGCAGTCGAATACCACCTGCCCTTCGCGGATCCCCACCACCCGCGGAAAGTGCGCCAGCGCCAACTCCACCGCGTGCAGGCTGGCCACCAGGGTTATGCCATGGGCCTGGGCGTGACGGTTGAGCAAGGCCAGGCTGTGGTCAGCCAGTACCGGGTCCATGGCCGACACCGGCTCATCGGTCAACAACAGCTGTGGCTGCTGGTACAACGCGCGGGCAATGCCCACGCGCTGCAACTGGCCGCCGGACAATTGCCCGCACTGCACGAACAATTTGTCGGCCAGGCCCAACTCGGCCAGGACCTGGCGCGCGCCAGGCACATCGCTGGGGTACAACAGGTTGAGCAAGCCGCGCAGCACACCCCACTGCCCCAGGCGGCCGGCCAGCACCGCCGTCACCACCCGCTGGCGTGGCGGCAATGGCGGGGCCTGATGCACCAGGCCGACCCGCGCACGCAGGCGCTGCCGCGCCCTGGCGGACAACGCCCAGGGCTGTTCGCCCAGCAGCTCCAGGCGCCCGCTGCTGGGCTGGATCGCCGTGGCCATCAGGTGCAGCAAGCTGGACTTGCCTGCCCCTGACGGCCCGATGATGGCGACGCGCTCGCCCTGGCAGATACGCAGGTTCACCGCGTCAAGCGCACGCACCTGGCCATGGCGCAGGCCGGCGCCGTGCAGCTGAATAGCCACTTCGCAAGAGACTGTCACTTGAGCAGGCCGGCCTCGCGTGCAGCCTGCTCGGTGCCCACGTAATTCTCGGGCTTGGTCTCGATGAAGCGGCTGGCCGCTTGCAGGTCGAGAATGGCCTTGTGCTCCGGGTTGGCCGGGTCGAGGTCGAGGAACGCCTTCTGGATCTTTTCCTTCAGCGCCGGGTCCATGTTGCCGCGCACGGTCCAGTTGTAGTCGTAGTAGGTCGGGGTGGTGGCGAACACCTTCACCTTGGCGGTATCGACCTTGCCGGCATCGACCAGCTTCTGCCAGACACTGGCGTTGAGCACGCCGCCATCGACCTTGCCGGCTTGCACCCAGGCCACGGTGGCATCGTGGGCACCGGAATAGGCCACTCGGCTGAAGTAGTCTTCAGGCTTGATATTGTCCTGCTTGAGCATGAAGTAACGCGGCATCAGGCTGCCCGAGGTGGACGAGATGGAACCGAAGGCAAACGACTTGCCCTTGAGGTCGGCCAGGCTCTTCACATCGGGGTTGGCGGTAATGAACTTGGAGGTGAACTGCGCATCCTGCTCACGCTGCACCAGCGGCGTGGCGGTCGGGTCCTTCAGGTGGACCTGAACGAAGGTGAAACCGCCCAGCCAGGCCAGGTCCAGGCGACCGGAAGCCAGCGACTCGACCACTGCCGGGTAGTCGGCGACCGGCACGAACTTGACTTCCATGCCCAGTTGCCTGGCCAGGTATTCGCCCAACGGCTTGAACTTGCGCTGCAGTTCGGTCGGTGCTTCGTCGGGAATGGCGCTGACCCGCAGGGTTTCAGCAGCCTGGGCGACTACGGCACAGCAGGACAGCACGAGGCCGGCGGCGAGCGCCAGGGGGCGTTTGAGCATGGGTGTTCTCCGGTTCAATAGCGGGGAAAGGCCGACCGTCAGGCCGACCACGGGAATTATAAGAGGCGCGGGCGCAAAGGCCAGCTTTGCTACAATCGCGCAATAATTTGACCTGCCGAGGTACACATGAGCGAGCCGATTCGCCTGACCCAGTACAGCCATGGTGCCGGCTGTGGCTGCAAGATCTCCCCCAAGGTGCTGGATGTGATCCTCGCCGAAAGCGGCGCCCAGGCCCTGGATCCGAAACTGTGGGTCGGCAACGCCTCGCGTGACGACGCGGCCGTGTATGCGCTGGACGACGAGCGTGGTGTGGTTTCGACCACCGACTTCTTCATGCCGATCGTCGATGACCCCTACGACTTCGGCCGCATCGCCGCCACCAACGCCATTAGCGACATCTATGCCATGGGCGGCGACCCGTTGATGGCCATCGCCATCCTCGGTTGGCCAGTAAATGTGCTGCCGCCGGAAGTGGCCCGCGAAGTGATCCGCGGTGGCCGTGCGGTGTGCGCCGAAGCCGGCATCCCGCTGGCTGGAGGCCACTCCATCGACGCCCCCGAACCGATCTTCGGCCTTGCTGTCACCGGCGTGGTGAACAAGCGCCACCTCAAGCGCAACGACACCGCCAGCGCAGGTTGCCGCCTGTACCTGACCAAGCCGCTGGGCATCGGCATCCTCACCACCGCCGAGAAAAAGGCCAAGCTGCGCCCACAGGACCAGGGCCTGGCCCGTGACTGGATGTGCACCCTCAATACCCCCGGCAGCCGCTTCGGCAAGCTCGACGGGGTCAAGGCGATGACCGACGTCACCGGCTTTGGCCTGCTCGGCCACCTGGTGGAACTGGCCGAAGGCAGTGGCCTCACCGCGCACCTGGAGTACGCCGCTGTGCCACGGCTGCCGAGTGTCGAACACTACCTGGCCGAGGGCTGCATCCCCGGTGGCACCCTGCGCAACTTCGACAGCTACGGGCACAAGATCGGCGCCCTCACTGACGACCAGAAGCACCTGCTGTGCGACCCGCAAACCAGCGGCGGCCTGCTGGTGGCGGTCACCCCGGACGGGGAAGCCGAGTTCCTCGCCGAAGCCGCCGGGCTGGGCCTGCAATTGGCAGCGATCGGCCAGTTGGTCGAGCGACAGAGCCACGCGGTCGAGGTGATCTGATGCGCCCCGACTGCACCGACTTCCGCCAGCTGTTCCTCGATGACGTGCCGATGATGGACATGCGCGCCCCCATCGAATTTGCCAAGGGCGCCTTCCCCGGCGCCGTCAACCTGCCGCTGATGACCGATCAGGAACGGCAGAAGGTCGGTACCTGCTACAAGCAGCAGGGCCAGGCCGCCGCCATCGCCCTCGGCCACCAGCTGGTCAGTGGCGCCAGCAAACAGGCCCGCCTGGAAGCCTGGGCGGCATTTGCCCAGGCTCACCCGGAGGGTTACCTGTATTGCTTCCGTGGTGGCTTGCGCTCGCAGATCGTGCAGGGCTGGCTGCGTGATGAAGCGGGTATCCATTACCCGCGGATCAAAGGTGGCTACAAGGCCATGCGTACCTTCCTGCTGGAAACCACTCAGCAGGCAGTGGAGCAATGTGATTTCGTGCTGGTTGGCGGCCTGACCGGCACCGGCAAGACCGACGTGCTGCACCAGCTGGACAACGTGCTCGACCTGGAAGGCCACGCCAACCATCGCGGCTCCAGCTTCGGCAAGCGCGCCACCGCACAGCCGGCGCAGATCGACTTCGAGAACCAGCTGGCCATCGATGTACTGAAGAAACGTGCCCGCGGCATCGAGCAGTTCGTATTGGAAGACGAAGGCCGCATTGTCGGCAGCTGCACGGTGCCACTGGAGCTATACCAGGGTATGCAGCAGTACCCACTGGTGTGGCTGGAAGACACGTTCGCCAACCGGGTGGAGCGCATCCTGCGCGATTATGTGATCAACCTGAGCGCCGAGTTCGTCAGCGTGCATGGCGAAGAGGACGGCCGCCGGCTGTTCGCCGAGCGTCTGCTGCAGAGCATGGCCAACATCTACAAGCGCTTGGGCGGCGAACGCTATCAGCGCCTGTCGGACATCCTCCGCCTGGCCCTAGAGGAACAGCAGCGCAGCGGTGCGGTGGACTTGCATCGAGGCTGGATCGAAGGCTTGCTGAACGAGTACTACGACCCGATGTACGCCTACCAGCGCGCAGCCAAGGCAGAGCGTATCGAGTTTGCCGGGGATGCCGTGGAAGTACGCGAGTACCTCAAGGCCCGGGCACTACGCGCACCGCGCAGCTAAAGCTGCTGCCAAGGGCACGGCAATACCTGTAGGAGCGGCCTTGTGTCGCGAAAGGGCTGCGCAGCGGCCCCGGCCGTTTTCGCCATGTTGAACCGGGGGGCCGCTTTGCGGCCCTTTCGCGACACAAGGCCGCTCCTACAACGGGGCCAGTCATCCCGGACACGACCTCATTGCCCGGGGCTGAGCACTCGTTCCAGCTCCGCCGCCCGGTCGCGGGTCATGTCCATCAAACAGGACCCACCTTCCAGTACCGCCATGGTTCCACCACTGGCCTGCACATGGAACTGGCAATTGCCATCGCGGTAAGCCAGCCACGTACGCTGCACATCCCGCAGGCGCTTCTGCTGCCCGGCATCGAGCTTGCCCATCAGTTGCTTGTACACCCGGTTCAGGCGCTGGTCCTGCACCTGCGTTTCGGCCTTGATGCATTCACTCATGGCCACGGTACTGGACGCCTTGTCCATGCACTGCCCGTAGGCGGCCGTGTAGTCATCGGCCATTGCCGATGACAGCGAGCAGGCCAATGCCAGGCCGGTCAGGTAATGCTTGATCATGCAAACTCTCCTTGTGGATTTCAAAGCGTCTGCGGCTGCTCCTGCGGCATCAGCACCCTGCCCGGCTCAAAGCGCAACGTCGGCATCTGCGTCGCGGCATAGAACGCCACACCCAGCGCCGCAACCAGCACCACGTCCAGCCAGCTCCAACCCGGCATATCGGCGGCACTGCGCGCCTTCCAGCAACACCAGGCCTGTCCCAGGCAGAACACCATCATCGCCGCCAGCCACAGGTAGAACCCGGCCCCAAAGCCGGTACGCTCATGAAACGCGTAGCTCTGGTTGTCCGGCAAGCGGTCAATTCCGAAACTGCTGGCAGCCAGGTACAGCGCCACCAGGCCGGCCAGGAGTGCCAGCCGGCGGAACCGCCGATGCGCCAGGACGGCCAGCGCCAGCAACGGGTTGGCGAACCACTGATACATCCCGAAAGGCAGGCCCCATGGCCCATACAACAGCATCTGCAAGGCCGGCATGTGACGGTCGCCACTCATCAGCGCGCCATCGAAGAACAGTGCGAGCAGGTACAGCAGCAAGCTGGCGCTCAGGTAGAAAACGGGCAAGGGGCATACCTGGGGAAAGGAACAGGCTGTGACCATAACCCAGCCCCTGCCCCGCTTCCAAACCTTCGATGGGATGGCATGCGGTCAGGCAACCGGCGGCTCCAGCAGCAGGCCATAGATACCGGAGTCGGACAGTTCGCCAGCCACACACCAGCGCGCACGCAGGGTACCTTCTAGCACGAAGCCCTGGCGTTCGAGGGTACGTGCCGAGCCTTGGTTGCGTGGGTCGATCTCGCCCTCCAGGCGGCGCATGTGCAGGGTGTGGGCGAGGTAGTCGATGAAGCAGGTCAGCGCCTCGTCCATGTAGCCTCGGCCCTGCATGGCGCTGGCCAGGCAATAACCGATCTCGCCACGGCGAGAGACATCGTCGATGTTGAACAGCTGGACCATGCCGATCAGTTCACCGTTGTCGCGCCGGTACATGCCCAGCTTGAGCTGGTCACCGTTGGCATAGGCTTCACGATCGGCGGCCAGGGCGCTTTCGGCTTCGGCCAGGTCTTGCCAGGGGGCATGGTGCCAATAGCGCATGACCTCGGGGTCGGCCATGATTGCCAGCCACTGTGCTGCATCGGCATGGCGCATGGGGCGCAATTGCAGGCGCGGGCTGTCAAGGCAGAGGTCACTGGGGAAACTGCGGGGTGGGGTCACGCCGGATCTCCTGTCCATGGCTGGGGAAATGACAGTTTAACGTCAAGCGCACGGTTCAGGCATCCGGGTGGCCCGCGCAGGCTGGCGCTCAGGCCACCTCAGCGCCGTCATCCGGCCAATGCGGCTCATTGGCCCCTGGCGGCGTCAGCGGTGGCAGCCCATATGCCGCCCGCGCATCGTCACAGCTGGGGTTGTGTACCCCACCCACCCACGACGCCTCGAACTCGCGGCAGGGGCTGGAGCGGTTGGCGTAGATGGTGCACGCCACTTGCTGGCCAATCTCGCCCTGCAGGCTGATGCAGCGGCATGGCTTGGCGTCGGTGCCGATCATGGCGACACGGGTGGGGTTGATCTGTACCACCAGGTCATCCGGTACCAGGCCGCCGGATGACTGGCATTCGCCCCAGAAGAAGGACACACGGAAGTACCCGCAGCAGGCGCCGCAGTCAAGGCAAGGGTTATATTCGGACATGATGGCACGGAGGGAAGGTTGTTGTTATCGGGGCTGGCCCGCGGCGCCATTTTCAATCCAAGCCGGGGCTGCTGGATAGGGGGGCAATGCAAAAATATTTGCCGCTGATCCGGCGGCCGGCCGAGGGCGGCCAACACCTGCGCCGACCGCCCGTTTCCATTAGCAGATAGCCTTGTACGTCGAGGCATCCGCGCGCTGCAGAGCAAGCCCGGCGTTTGGCTCATAATGGCTGCCTTGCACCTTGCTGAAGTAGGTACGTGCTTCACCACAGTGCACCAGGCGGTCGTCCTTTTCACCCTCGGTGAGGACGGTGTAGGACTCGCTACGCATGGCCTGATATTGGCTATCTGCTGTCGCCATCGCCTGGTGATGCTTCATCAGCTGGCTGTCGTCCAGCGTCAAGCGCTTGTCGAGCTGCACACCCCAGCGGGTCAGGCAAACCTCGGCGAAATGACGCACGATCAGCCCCGGCTCCACCAGCACCTTGCCGGCACCGGCGCCATCCGCCGAGGCGTTGCCGACCAGCGTGGCGTGGCGGCCTGGCATGGGGTAAACGCATATCCGCGTCCCGCTCGCTACCGAAGGGATCACACAGGCAAACCCTTTGGAACGCTCATCCCGCGAGTAGAAGCCCACGTACTCTTTGACGTTCTCCGCCAGCGTCACACGCTCGGTCTGCACGTTGCCAACGCCTGGCACCGGGTCGATGGCAAAGATGTTCACGGGTATGTGGCGCAACACCGGGTCCTGGGCCATGGCATTGGCCAGCATGTGGCAGCTGATCCCTCCCCGGCTCCAGCCGATCAGGTTGACCTGGGCCGGAATGCGCGGCTTGCGGAAGATGCCGATAATGCGCTCTTGCAATTGCTGGGGTGTCGGATGGCGGTGACCATAGTAATGGGTACGCCAGAACCAGGAGGCAGTGGAAGAAGGGTCCGGAACCGGTACGCCGGCGTCTTTCAGGCGCTGGTATTCTTGCTCGCTCAGTTCGGTACGCTGCCAGCTGCTTTCGCCTTTTATCACCTGCAACACATGCCTGACGTTCTCTTCCCAGCCACGCCCGAACAGCTGGCCGGTCCAGTTGAAATAGCCACCGGGCTCGACGAACAGGTTGTCATCCTGCAGGTTGCCGCTGCCTGGGCCATCCACGGCGATCCAATGGGCGAACTCGCGGCCTAGATCGTTGCTGGCCAGGGTTGATACCAGCTCGCCGTTCCAGAAATTGGGGTTGGCGTGGTCGAAGCGGTGGGAGCCGGTGCCGCAGAAGTAGGCGGTGAATACACTCATTTGTGGGTCTCTGTGGTGAGAAATGAGTGCGCAAGGTAGGGCGATGAACAATGAGAACGCAGGCGGAAGGCAGCTCCCTTTACCTCTTGGTATCGGGGGCTGCTTCACAGCCCATCGCCGGTTTCCCACAGGGGTATCACAGGCCCCAGGGATTGAGCATACCTGTGAGGCGATGGGCGCAAAGCGGCACCAATGGCTTACTTGCGGGTCAGACCATCGGCCCGAAACATCTGCCGGATCCCGCGAATCGCCTGGCGAATGCGGTCCTGGTTCTCGATCAGGGCAAAGCGTACGTGGTCATCACCGTAGTCACCAAAGCCGATCCCCGGCGACACGCACACCTTGGCCTCGGCCAGCAGCTTCTTGGAAAACTCCAGCGAACCCAGGTGCACATACTCCGGCGGAATCTTCGCCCACACATACATCGAGGCCTTGGGGTTCTCGACCATCCAGCCCAGTTCGTGCAGCCCTTTCACCAGCAAGTTGCGGCGCTGGCGGTACTGCTCGGCAATGTCGCGAACGCACTGTTGGTCACCTTCCAGCGCAGCGATGGCGGCTACCTGCAGCGGGGTGAAGGTGCCGTAGTCGTGGTAGCTCTTGATCCGCGCCAGGGCGCTGACCAACTCGGGGTTGCCAACCATGAAGCCGATGCGCCAGCCGGCCATGTTGTAGCTCTTGGACAGGGTAAAGAACTCCACGGCGATATCCTTGGCCCCCGGCACCTGCATGATCGACGGCGCTTTCCAGCCGTCGTAGACGATGTCGGCATACGCCAGGTCATGCACCACCAGAACCCCATACTGCTTGGCCAGGGCCACCACGCGCTCGAAGAAATCCAGCTCCACGCACTGCGCGGTAGGGTTGGACGGGAAGCCAAGGATCATCATCTTCGGCTTGGGGATCGACTCGCGTATGGCCCGCTCCAGCTCGTTGAAGAAGTCCACCCCCGGCACCAGCGGCACCGAACGCACCTGGGCACCGGCGATCACTGCACCGTAGATATGGATCGGGTAGCTGGGGTTGGGCACCAGCACCGTATCGCCCTGGTCGAGTGTGGCCAGCATCAGGTGCGCCAGGCCTTCCTTCGAACCAATGGTGACGATGGCTTCGCTTTCCGGGTCGATATCGACCTCGTAGCGTTCCTTGTACCAGTTGGAGATGGCCCGGCGCAGGCGCGGAATACCGCGAGAGGTGGAATAGCCGTGGGTGTCTTCACGCTGGGCGACCTGCACCAGCTTTTCGACGATGTGAGGCGGAGTGGCGCCATCGGGGTTGCCCATGCTCAGGTCGATGATGTCCTCGCCACGGCGGCGGGCAGCCATCTTGAGCTCGGCGGTGATGTTGAAGACGTAAGGGGGGAGACGATCGATGCGCGCAAAGCGGCGCGGCGAACCTGGGTTGGCCATGGCTTCCTCTGAGTACGTAAGCGCCCGGAACCGTCCGAGCGACGTTGGCCGATATGGCGGCCTGGATCAGAAGATAGTGCCGAAACAGGAATTTTGTAAAGGGTAATTTCCTGTTTTCATAGAATTTTTCAGATGTATTTTTTGAAAATCTGAACTTTATGTTTTCAGGACGGGCCTCTTCGCGGGCTCGCCCGCCCCCCCCCACAGATACGGCGCAGTCTCAGGGCCGAGAGTAACCCTGTGGGAGCGGGCGAGCCCGCGAAGGGGCCGGCACAGGAAAACGCACATAAAAAAACCCCGGCACATGGCCGGGGTTTTCGTGAAACAGGCAGCAGTCTCAGCGCGCGTAGGTCATCAGCACGTCCGCAGCGGTCTGGCTGTCCACACCCATCATCACGCTGAGCGCAGTGACGGTGAGGATGGAGAAGCCGAACACCTTGCGTGCCCATTTGCTGTCGTCCTCGGCCTTGTAGCCTCCCCAGGCCATGTACAGCCAGTACAGGCCCATGGCAGCAGCCACGGCCAGGTAGCCGAGGCCGGCGTAACCGCCGAGGGTAAGCATCAGGGTGGCGAGCACGAAGGCCAGCACGTACAGCACGATCTGCTTCTTCGCCGCGAGGACACCGCGCGCCACCGGCAGGACCGGAATGTTGGCAGCGCTGTAGTCCTTGAAGCGGAAGATCGCGATGGCAAAGCTGTGCGGCATCTGCCACAGGCTGAACATCACCAGCAGGGTGACCGCAGCCAGGTCGAAGCTGTTGCTCACGGCGCAGTAGCCGATCACCGGAGGCATGGCACCGGACAGGCTGCCAACCAGGGTGCCGTGCACCGATTTACGCTTCAGCCACAGGCTGTAGAAACCGACGTAGACGATGAAGCCGATCAGCGCGCAGAACGCCGACAGCGGGTTGGCCTGGACATACAGCAGGCTGAAACCCGCCACCCCGAGCAGGGTGGCGTAGATCAGCGCGAGGGGCAGCGGCATGCCGCCCTGAACCATGACGCGGTTCTTGGTGCGTTCCATCTTCTGGTCGATGTCGCGGTCGATGCAGTTGTTGAACACGCAACCGGACGCGACTACCAGCGAAGTACCCACTACCACCGCCAGGAACAGGGCGAAATCCACATGGCCCTTCGCGGCAAGGAAGAAACCGCCTGCCACGGAAAGCACGTTACCGAAAATGATCCCCGGTTTGGTGATTTGGATAAAGTGCTTAACGGACATGCAGTCTTACCTCACTTGGCCAACATTTCGAAGTGGATGCTGAACATGATCCACAGCGACAGGCCGACCAGCAGCGCGATCACCAAGGTGGTGAACAGGAACGTCGAAACGTTGTTGCGTTGCTCTTTCGAGCGGTCCATGTGCAGGAAGTACACGAGGTGTACGACTACCTGGATCACGGCCATGGCAACAATGATCAGAACGGTCAGGTTCTTCGGCAGGCTTGGCGACATGGCCAGGCCGAACGGGATCGCAGTCAGGATGATCGACAGGATGAAGCCGATCATGTACGACTTGACGCTGCCGTGGTTACCTTCGTGATGAGTGTCGTGTGCGTTAGCCATTACAGAACTCCCAACAGGTAGACGACGGTGAATACGCAGATCCAGACCACGTCCAGGAAGTGCCAGAACAGGCTCAGGCAGCTCATGCGGGTCTTGGCGGTCGGCGTGATGCCGTGCTTGTTGATCTGGTACATCATGATTGCCATCCAGATCAGGCCGGCGGTCACGTGCAGGCCGTGGGTACCTACCAGGGCGAAGAAGCCCGACAGGAAGCCACTGCGGTTCGGGCCGAAGCCTTCGCCGATCAGGTGATGGAATTCATAGATTTCCATCGCGATGAAGCCTGCACCGAACAGGAAGGTCACAGCCAACCAGCCCAGTACGCCAGCTTTCTTGCCATCGAACATCTTCAGCATGGCGAAGCCGAAGGTGATCGAGGACAGCAGCAGGAACAGCGTTTCAACAGCTACGAAATCGAGCTGGAAGATGTCATGACCCGACGGGCCGCCGGCAAAACTGCCGGACAGCACCGCGTAGGTGGCGAAGAGCGACGCAAACAGGATGCAGTCGGTCATCAGGTACAGCCAGAAACCCAGTACGGTCATCTGGCCCGAGTCGTGGTGGTGGTCGTCATGCCCATGGTCGTGACCATGAGCAGCACCGTGCATTACTTGACTGGACATTGATTACACCCGCTCAAACGATTCGACACGTGCGCCGGCAGGCAGAGCACCTGCTTTGGCCAACGCTTTCATGCGCTCGCCTTCGATGCGCGCCACTTCTTCGGCCGGAACCATGTAGCCCTGGTCGTCACGCGCAGCGTGGCGAACGAAGACAGCGATGGTTGCAACCAGGCTCGCGCCAACCAGCCACCAGATGTGCCAGATGAAGGCGAAGCCGAAGACGGTCAGGAACAGGCCCATGAACAAACCGGTGGAGGTGTTGCTCGGCATGTGGATCGCTTCGTACTTGGCCGCTGGCTTGTAGGCAACACCGGCTTCCTTGGCTTCGTGCCAGGCGTCCAGGCCAACCTTCTCAGGCATGTGGGCGAAGTTGTAGAACGGAGGTGGCGACGAAGTCGACCATTCCAGGGTACGGCCGCCCCATGGGTCGCCGGTCACGTCCAGGTTCTGGTTGCGGTCGCGAACCGATACGTACAGCTGGATCAGCTGGCAGGCGATACCGAACAGGATCAGCACGGCGCCGACGACGGCTACGTACAGGTAGGGTTCCCACAGCGGGTTGTCGGAGTGGTTCAGACGACGGGTCATGCCCATGAAGCCCAGGGCGTACAGCGGCATGAACGCTACGTAGAAGCCCGAGATCCAGAACCAGAAGGCAGCTTTGCCCCACTTCTCGTTCAGGGTGAAACCGAAGGCTTTCGGGAACCAGTAGGCGAAGCCGGCGATGTAGCCGAATACCGCACCACCGATGATCACGTTGTGGAAGTGAGCAATTACGAACAGGCTGTTGTGCAGGACGAAGTCAGCACCCGGAACAGCCAGCAGAACGCCAGTCATGCCACCGATGGAGAAGGTGATCATGAAGCCCAGGGTCCACATGATCGGCGCGGTGAAGCGCAGACGGCCCTGGTAGATGGTGAACAGCCAGTTGAACAGCTTCACACCGGTCGGAATGGAGATCAGCATCGTCGCCAGGCCGAAGAAGGTGTTGACGCTGGCGCCGGCACCCATGGTGAAGAAGTGGTGCAGCCATACAGCGAAGCCCAGCACGGCGATCGCGCCCGATGCATAGATCATCGAGTGGTGGCCGAACAGACGCTTGCCGGAGAAGGTCGAGGTGACTTCCGAGAACACACCGAAGGCCGGCAGGATCAGGATGTAAACCTCAGGGTGACCCCACGCCCAGAACAGGTTGACGTACATCATCGGGTTCCCACCAAGCTCGTTGGTGAAGATGTGGAAGTCCAGATAACGGTCAACAGTCAGCAGAGCGAGTGCAGCGGTCAGGATCGGGAAGGAAGCCACGATCAGCACGTTGGCCCAGGTGCAGGTCCAGGTGAAGATCGGCATGTCCATCAGCTTCATGCCAGGTGCGCGCATCTTCATCACGGTGACGAGGAAGTTCACACCGGTAAGCGTCGTACCCAGGCCTGATAGCTGTAGCGCCCAGATGTAGTAGTCGACACCCACCCCAGGGCTGTACTGAATGCCCGCGAGCGGCGGATAGGCAACCCAGCCGGTCTTGGCGAATTCACCAACGCCCAGCGAGATGTTGACCAGCAGCACGCCTGCCAGCAGCAGGTAGAAGCTCAGCGAGTTGAGGAACGGGAAGGCAACGTCACGTGCACCGATCTGCAGCGGAACCGCCAGGTTCATCAGGCCGGTGAAGAACGGCATCGCCATGAAGATGATCATGATCACACCGTGCGCGGTGAAGATCTGGTCATAGTGTTCAGGCGGCAGGTAGCCTTCGGAGCCACCGGTAGCGGCAGCCAGCTGGGTACGCATCATGATGGCGTCGGCAAAGCCGCGCAGCAGCATGACCATCGCGACGATGATGTACATCACCCCGATCTTCTTGTGGTCGACAGTCGTCAACCACTCGGTCCACAAGTAGGTCCACTTGCGGAAGTAGGTGATAGCACCGACGACAGCGATACCACCGAGCGCGATCATGGCAAGTGTCACCATGACTATCGGCTCGTGATAGGGTATCGCCTCCAGGCTTAGTTTACCGAACATCTCTTACTCCTCTGCACCGGCAGCTGGTTGCATACTCGATTCCACACCCTTGGTAGTGGCCAGATCTTTGCTGCCTGCTTCTTCGTGGCTCGGACGACCGCGGTTCATGCCTTCGTACTTGTCGACGATCAGCTGGAACTGGTCAGGCGAAGCCTCGCTGTACAGCGCGACCGGGTTGTTTTCGCTTGGTTTGGCCAAGGCGTCGTATTCGGCCTTGTCCAGCTTCTTCGGCGACTGCTTGACCTCGGCGACCCACTTGTCGAAGTCTTCCTGGGAGGTGGCAGTAGCCTTGAATTTCATGCCGGTGAAGCCAGCACCGCTATAGTTGGCGCTGATACCGTCGAACTCGCCGTTTTCGTTGGCGATCAGGTGCAGCTTGGTGGTCATGCCGGCCATGGCGTAGATCTGGCCGCCCAGGCCCGGGATGAAGAACGAGTTCATCACGGCGTCGGAAGTGACGCGGAAGTTGACCGGGGTGTTAGCCGGGAAGACGATCTTGTTGACCGTGGCAATGCCCTGCTCCGGGTAGATGAACAGCCATTTCCAGTCCAGCGCGACCACGTCGATCTGCACCGGCTTCACATCGGAATCCAGTGGGCGATACGGGTCCAGCTTGTGCGTGGAGTGGTAGGTGAAGTAGCCCAGGGCGATGATGATAAGGATCGGGATGATCCACACCGCGGCTTCGATCTTGGTCGAGTGCGACCAGTCGGGGGTGTAGGTGGCGGCCTTGTTGGAAGCACGGTACTTCCAGGCGAAAACCACGGTCATGATGATGACCGGAATCACCACCAGCAGCATCAGGCCGGTAGCGATGAGGATCAGGTTCTTTTGCTCAATGCCGACCTGGCCCTTCGGGTCGAGCAGGGTCCAGTTGCACCCACTGAGTAAAAGCATGCCTAAAAAGGGCAATATGCCAAACAGTCTGGGGTAACGCTTTTTACTCATCTCACGACCTCTAGATCAGCTTGCTTCAATGCAATTTGTGTTTTGGTAGCCAACACTTCGTCCTGCCAAGTGCGGCATTTCGCGCCCGTACTCGCTCCTGCCCGGGTCCGACTGCAGGACCTTGGCGTCAAGCGGGTTAGCGGTGCTTATGGTTTCGTAGGCAACAGGCCTGTACTTCAGACCAAGTCCATTTGGTGCGGGAAAACGCGGAGGGGGGTCCGCCCGGTATCGCCGTTGGGCGAAACTTGACGAAGTCAGCAAAAAGGAGCGCTGGGGCTTCCTTCAATCCTGCGACTCGCAAGCAGTGCCGAACGGAAATTGGGGGCGATTGTAGATAGGTCGCCAACCCTTGACTATGACTTATTGAGCAACAGTCTTTTACAGAATCCGCAACAATACTGCTCGAAAATTCAACTTCGCGACAGTTTGTCGCACCCCGCTTGCTAGCCCCCAAAGCCGCATTCTGCAAGGCCTACGGGTTGATCTGGATCAAGCGGGGAGCAACTTTTCACTCTTCTCATGGGGTGCAAAAGACCCCATGCCATTCGGTACTTTTGTCTAAGCCTGGCGTCGGTTGCGGTAGATCCCGAGCGGAACCAGCACGGCCGTCAGGACAAACGCCAGCAACGCCCACTGCGCCAGGGACAGGCCGAGGATCGGCGGATACGGCGTGCTGCAGAAACCATCGACCTGGAACACCAGCGGCCATAGCTTGGCCAGCGGCAGATCGTCCACGATTGGCTGCAGGGTATCGATGCCACAACTGACCATGGGGTTGGCGAGTATATACACATGGTTGCCGGCCGCAACGATTCCGCCAATGGCGCTGAGCACTACCAGTGCCTCGAAGAAGGTCAGGCTGCGGCGCCCGGGCATCGCAGCCGCGATGAAGGCGAACAGGGCAATGAACAGCAGCGCATAACGCTGCAGGATGCACAGAGGGCACGGCGCCTCGCCGAGCACGATCTGCATGTACAGGGCGCCGCCGATCAGCGAAATGCAGATCAGGCCCAACAGCACCAGAAAGCGCCGTTCCCGATTCAGGCGCGATGTTTGTTCGTTCATTGCCGATTCCTTCGATGGATAGTGGCAGCGTGGTCCGCCTGCCTGGGCGCAAGTCTACACGCTGGGCAGGGCCTGTGAGCATGCCGAGGAAGCAGCGTGATAGCGCGGCGCAGGGCTATCCAGCGTGGCTGAGACCGGCCGCGACGACGTCGGTTCAACGTCGGGCAGCAAAAAGCGGCTGCCCAGGTGCCGCGCAGGGCCAAGCCCCTCGACACCCGGGAGTGAAGGATACCGTGATTAAAGGAGAATTAACGATGAAAACTACACGAAGGTTTTAATCGTTCCTTATATATAGGCACAAGGTGGCTGGCCCAGCCGCTGGCAAGCCAGCCCCCAGGCGGCGAATGCTGTCGACCGTTTCGTTCTCGATTACCCACGGGCGGGAGCAATGCTGCAAGGGAGCTGGCTTGCCAGCGGCTGGGATGACGAGTTTCGCAAGCCCGTACCGGACCTTTCGCAGGTAAACCCGCGAAGAGGCCGATACCGGCGCTACATCACTCCAGCGCCGCCGCCGGCCCGAAGAACTCGTAGCGGCTCTGCTGCTCCGGCACGCCCAGGCCTTTCAGCTGGCGCTTGACCGCCGCCATGAAGCCCTTCGGCCCGAGGAAGTACGCATCCACATCGCGCTCCTGCGGCAGCCACTCGGCCAGCAGGTCTTCACTCAGCAAGCCCACCGCATCGGCTGCAGCAGCACCTTCCGGCTCGGCATAGCAATAGAAGCGCTTGAGCTGAGGATAACGCTCGGCCAGGCCATCGACCCAGTCACGGAAGGCATGCACGGCGCCGTTACGCGCACAATGGATGAAATGCACCTCGCGCCGGGTTTGCAGGGCCGCCTGCAGCATCGCCAAGGTCGGGGTGATGCCAACGCCACCACTGATCAGCACCAGCGGCTTGTCACCTGCGGCCAGGGTGAAGTCGCCAGCCGGCGGGAACAGCTGCAGGGTATCGCCCACGGCCAACTGGTCATGCAGGTAATTGGAAACCTTGCCACCCTGCTCGCGCTTGACGCTGATGCGATATTCCTTGCCATCGCACAGGGCCGACAGGGAATAGTTGCGGCGCTGCTCGGCACCGTCGATGTCCAGCTTCAGGCCGATATACTGGCCAGGTTCGGCCTTGAGCACCGCTTTGCCATCAACCGGGGCAAAGTAGAACGAAACGATCTCGCTGCTTTCCTGCTCCCGGCGTACCAGGCGGAATTCACGGGTACCGCGCCAGCCACCTTCGGCTTCTTCCTTCTGCATGTAGAGATTTTCTTCAGCGCCGATCAGAATGTCGGCCAGTTGGCCATAGGCCGCGCCCCAGGCCTCGATGACGGCGGGGGTGGCGATGTCCTTGCCCAGCACCTCCTCGATGGCGCGCAGCAGGCAGCTGCCGACGATCGGGTAGTGCTCCGGCAGAATCTGCAAGGCGACATGCTTGTTGATGATCTGACCGACCAGGCCGCCCAGCTGCTCCAGTTGATCGATGTGGCGGGCATACATCAGCACGCCGTTGGCCAGGGCACGCGGCTGGTCACCGCTGGCCTGGTGGGCCTGGTTGAACAGCGGGCGTACCTGCGGGTACTCGCTGAGCATCATCTTGTAGAAGTGGGTGGTCAGCGCTTCGCCGCCGCTTTCCAGCAGGGGGACAGTGGCCTTGATGATTGCACGTTGTTCGGCATTGAGCATTGCGACAACTCCTGAGCCTGTGGCTTCGAATGACTGCCGCGGTTATTACAGCAATCGTGCCAACTTTTATTCCCAGCAAAATCAGGGCTTTGACCGGCGTCATGTCAAAACGACCCGCCCGCGCGTATAGTCATAACGACCCACAGGAGTCCATATGACTACAAAGCCACTGCTCACCGCCCTGCTGCCCCTGGTCAGTGACCTGTCCCGCGACTTGCCGGACCAGGAACGATACCGCCGCCTGTTACAGGCCATGCGCGGGCTACTGCCCTGCGATGCCGCCGCGCTGCTGCGCCTGGACGGTGAGTGGCTGGTGCCGCTGGCGGTGGACGGCCTGAGCCCGGATACCCTTGGCCGGCGCTTCCGGGTCAGCGAGCACCCGCGCTTCCAGATCCTGCTCAGCCGCCCGGAGCCCACCCGCTTCGCCAGCGACTCCGAGCTGCCCGACCCTTACGATGGCCTGGTCAACGCCGCCCATGCCAACCTGGAAGTACATGACTGCATGGGCTGCCCACTGATGGTCGATGAGCGCCCCTGGGGCCTGGTCACCCTCGACGCCCTCACCCCCGGGCAGTTCCAGAGCCTGGAGCTGGATGCCCTGCAGGCCTTCGCCAGCCTGGCTGCCGCCACGGTTACCGTGGCCGAACGAATCGAGCACCTGGCCCTGCGTGCCGAAGACGAGCACCACCGCGCCGAGATCTACCGCCAGGCCAGCGGCCAGGATAGAGAACTGATCGGCCAGAGCCCCGCCCACAAGCGCCTGGTGGAGGAAATCCGCCTGGTTGGTGGCAGCGACCTGACCGTGCTGATCACCGGTGAAACCGGGGTTGGCAAGGAACTGGTGGCGCAGGCCTTGCACCAGGCCAGCAACCGCGCCGACAAACCGCTGGTCAGCCTCAACTGCGCCGCCTTGCCCGACACGCTGGTTGAAAGCGAACTGTTCGGCCATGTCCGCGGCGCTTTCACCGGCGCCCATGGCGAGCGCCGCGGCAAGTTCGAGCTGGCCAATGGCGGCACGCTGTTCCTCGACGAAGTGGGTGAACTGCCGCTGACGGTGCAGGCCAAGTTGCTGCGTGTCCTGCAGAGCGGCCAGTTGCAGCGCCTTGGCTCGGACCGCGAGCACCGGGTGGATGTGCGCCTGATCGCCGCCACCAACCGCGACCTGGCGGCGGAGGTGCGCAGCGGTAACTTCCGCGCCGATTTCTACCACCGCCTCAGTGTCTACCCGCTGCACGTGCCGCCGTTGCGCGAACGCGGGCGCGATGTGCTGCTGCTGGCTGGCTACTTCCTCGAACAGAACCGTTCGCGCCTGGGCCTGAACAGCCTGCGCCTGAGCAGCGGCGCCCAGGCGGCACTGCTGGCCTACGACTGGCCAGGCAACGTGCGGGAACTGGAACACCTGATCGGCCGCTCGGCGCTCAAGGCGCTGGGCCAGCACCCAGACAGGCCACGCATCCTCACCCTGGAAGCCATCGACCTCGACCTGCGCGCAAACGCCGCGCCCGGCACCCCGCCCTCCCCTGCTGCCCCCATACAGGCGGCGGCCCTGGCCGAAGGTGGACTGCGCGCAGCCGTCGACGTCTACCAGCGCCAGCTGATCGAAGCCTGCCTGCAGCGGCATCAGCACAACTGGGCGGCCGCAGCCCGAGAGCTGGGACTGGATCGGGCCAATCTCAGCCGTTTGGCGCACCGCCTGGGATTACGCTGAGGGGTTGCCCCTTGGCTCTGTACGAAAAGTCTTGAGACGCAGGTCAGGCAAGGCGAAAACAGCCGAGGAAGCGGAGTGTACTGGAGTGAATGAGCATTCCGAGGCTGTTTTCAACGCAGCATGAACAAGTATCAAGGCTTTTCGTACAGAGCCTAAAGCCCGAACAGATCAGGCCGATAACCGGTTACCCCTGTTCCCGACGAAGGTCACCATGGCCACGCAAAATGCCCGCGCGGACTCGCTGTCCCTGCTGCTGTTCACGCTGCGCAGCGGCAAGTTGATGGCAATCAACCTGCTCAAGGTCAGCGAGATCATCCCCTGCCCAGCGCTGACCAAGCTGCCCGAATCGCACCCCCACGTGAAAGGCGTGGCGACCCTGCGCGGCCATTCGCTGTCGGTCATCGACCTGTCCCGCGCCATCGGTGAACAGCCTTTGACCGACCCGGACGGCGGCTGCCTGATCGTCACCGAGATCAGCCGCTCGCGCCAGGGCCTGCATGTGCAGGCGGTCAGCCGTATCGTGCATTGCCTGAGCACTGACATCAAACCGCCACCCTATGGCTCGGGCAACCGCTCGTTCATTACCGGCGTGACCCGGGTCGACAACACCCTGGTGCAGGTGCTGGACATTGAAAAAGTCATCCACGCCATTGCCCCGCCGCTGCCTGAGCCGCCGCAAAAAACCTTGAGTGAAGAAGACATCAGCCTGCTGGCCGCCGCCAACATCCTGGTGGTGGACGACAGCCAGGTGGCCCTGCAGCAGTCGGTGCATACCCTGCGCAACCTCGGCATCGAATGCCACACCGCGCGCAGCGCCAAGGACGCCATCAACGTGCTGCTGGAACTGCAGGGCACCGCGCAGGAAATCAACATCATCGTATCCGACATCGAAATGTCCGAGATGGATGGCTACGCATTCACCCGCACCCTGCGCGAGACCCCGGATTTCCAGCACCTGTACATCCTGCTGCATACTTCGCTGGACAGCACCATGAGCGCCGAGAAGGCCAGGCTGGCCGGAGCCAATGCCATCCTCACCAAGTTCTCCTCGCCGGAGCTGACCGATTGCCTGGTGGTGGCGGCGCGTACCGTGGTGTTTGCCGAGCGCTGATAAATCCAGCGACAAATTCACCGGCTTGCCACCGGGGCCGAGCCAGGCATAATCGCGGCCTACGCATGCAATTTGCCGGTATCGCCATGAAATGCTTCAGCTCCATCCTGGTCGTCTACGCCCTGTTCAGCGCAGCCGCCCAGGCCTCGACCAGCCAGGCCTGGAACGAGCAGCGCCAGCAGATGCTCAAAGCCTGCCTGGCCGCCAGCCAGTTCAAGGATGCCCACGCCCGCGGCAAGCCCGCCGAGTTCGATGACCAGGTCGGCATGAGCGCCCTGCTGATCGAAGGCGTCTACCCACAGCAGCACCTGCAGCAGCGTACCGGCAGCGAACTGTGCCTGTACGACCGCCGTCAGCAGCGCGCCTTCGTCAGCGAATGGAGCCCCGAGGCCAGGTGACCGGCAGCTTGCATTTCGCCTGCACCGGCTGCGGCAAGTGCTGCACCGGCCACCACGTGCCACTGACCCTGGCCGAAACCCGTCGCTGGGCGGCAGACAACGGCCAGGTGATCGTGTTGCTCGAAGCGTTCGTGACCGACGGCCCAGGCATGCCGCAGGAACAGCGCGAGCACGTACTACCCCGCTCCCATCCCGTGCGCTGCGGCGAAGGCGAAATACGCGTCGCGGTGACCTTTGCCGCGTTCAACCCTGGCCGCTGCCGCAACCTCGACGTCAACGACCGCTGCACTATCTATGACCAGCGCCCGCTGGTCTGCCGCATTTACCCGGTAGAGATCAACCCGCATATCCCGCTGCGCCCAGGCAGCAAGGACTGCCCGCCACAAGCCTGGCAGCAGGGGCCTGTGCTGATCCACGGCACGCGCCTGGTCGACACCGAGCTGGAGGCGCTGGTGCAAGCCTCGCGTCAGGCTGACCGGGATGACATCGCGACCAAGGTGGCGCTATGCCAGGCGCTGGGCATCACCACCAGTGCGCTCAAGGGCAATGGTTTTACTGCTTACCTGCCCGACATGCACGTATTTGCCGCGGCGCTGGGGCAAATGCCGGACGATGCCGGAGCACAGTGGACCCTGCACGTGGAGGATGAAGCGTTGCTGGCGGACTTGCGACAGCAGGGATTGCGCACCACCCACAAGCCCCCGGTGTACTACGCCTTCATCGGCTTCTGACCAGGCCGTACGCGCCCCCGTGCATGGGCCTGTCTAGCACGGGGCTTTCCGGCGAAAGTCCAATTGCTTTTTGCCCAATAATTACCTTTTGCGCAACAGTGCTTATCGCGCTTCGCTCTGTTTCAAATGCATTGAAAGGACTAACTTTAGCCCTGTCCTCATTAGCACTTGCACTGCAAGAAGGTAGTTTCAAATGTCCAACAGTAAGGGTATTGCCAGCCTCTTCGTCCTGTCGTCCCTGTTGTTGTCGCCGCTGGCCATGGCCGAAGAATCCCAGGCTTTCATCACCCGTAACGCTGAGCTTGCCGCCATTCATCAAGAGGCCCGCGAAGCCGTAGCCGCACAGAAGGCTGATGCCGCCAAAAGCGCAAACCAGACAGCTTCGAAAGCTGAAGCCGATGCCAATGCCGACAGTTGAGCAAGCGCTGTCGCTGCTCCCGTTTTCCCTTGGCTACGCCATGGGCACCACCGGTGCCGATATGTTAGCCTTTTAAAGCCGCTGCCGATCAGCGGCTTTTTTTATGTGCTTCAACTATCAGCCCGGCTGTAACGTACATCAATAAAAAGACGCACATTCGAAAATAAAAACTGCCCCACCGCCAGACCAAAGGAGCGAGTACCGGTGCCTTCCGCGTTTCGTTTTACCCCGCTGTTCATTGCGTTGACTGCAACGATCCCTTTCGCCGCCCAGGCAGATGAAGACAAGGCTGATGGCTTCATCGAAGGGTCGTCGCTCAACCTGCATTTGCGTAATGCCTATTTCAACCGCGACAACCACAACGCTGGCGTGCGTGACACCCGCGAGTGGGGCCAGGGCGCGGTTGCGCGCTTCGAATCTGGCTACACCCCAGGGGTGCTTGGCGTTGGCCTGGATGCCCATGCCATGCTGGGCTTGAAGCTCGATGGCGGTGGCGGCCACGCCGGCACCAGCATCCTGCCCGAGCACATCAAGGACGATGGCGAACTGGGTGCAGCGCCGCATTCGTTCTCCACTGCCGGGGCCGCGATCAAATTCAAGGCATTCGACACCGAGCTCAAAGCCGGTGACCTGTTCCTCACCAACCCGGTGATCGCCGGTGGCGAAAGCCGCATGCTGCCGCAGACCTTCCGTGGCGTAAGCCTGACCAACACCAGCATCGACGGGTTGCTGCTCGAAGGCGGCCAGGCAAGCTTCACCAAGCCCTACAACCAGAGCGGCCACCGCCGTATCGACACCTACTACGGCGCGCTGGACGAGCACGACAAGAGCAAGCACCTGAACTGGGCCGGCGCGTCGTGGAGCGGTACCCCGAACATCACTGCCAACCTGTATGCTGCCGAGCTGAAGGACATCTGGAACCAGTACTACGCCGATTTCGACTACACCTATGTAGTCAACGACCTGGTCAGCCTGAACCCGGGCGTGCATTTCTATCACACCCAGGACACCGGCCAGGCGCTGCTGGGCAAGATCGACAACAATACCTACAGCGTGCACTTCACCGTCAACGCCGGGTACCACAGCGTCACTGCCGCCTACCAGCGGGTCAACGGCAACACGCCGTTCGACTACATCAACCTTGGCGACAGCATCTACCTGGACAACTCGCGCATGTACTCCGACTTCAATGCGCCGAACGAGCGTTCGTGGAAGTTGCAGTACAACTATGACTTCGCTGGCTGGGGCGTCCCGGGCCTGACCAGCGCGCTGTCGTACTCGCGCGGTGAGGCCGACCTGACCAAGGCCACCCAGGACACCAGCCACTACGACTACTACCGTGCCGATGGCAAGAACGCCATGCACTGGGAGCGGGACCTGGACCTGAAGTACGTATTCCAGGAAGGTGACCTGAAGGACTTGTCGGTGCTGCTGCGCTATGCCGTGCACCGTGGCAGCCAGGGTTATGCCTCGATCGACAGCAACAGCGACAACGATGAATTGCGGGTAATCGTCGATTACCCATTGAACGTGTTCTGATTCGAAACCGCCAGCGAAGGCTTTGCCCTCGGTTCGCTAAGACGGTGGATGGCACCGGCTTCGCCGGTGATCGCGGCTGAAGCCGCTCCTACAGGGCAGTTCACATCTGTAGGAGCGGATTTATCCGCGAAGCAGGCAACGCGGTAGCTGTGGGAGCTTGCCGGCGATGGGCTGCGCAGACTCGCCTGCGTAATTCCGTCGGACAAATCTTGTTCGACAATCCCCACTTCCCTAGAATGTGGCCGCCGCGAATGGCCCTGCCCACGCAGTAGCGAGCATGACCCCCCGACCCCCGCGTTTCGCACTTTACAGGTCACACCCCGAGCTGTTCCTCAACCTGGGCAGTTGCCTTGCCGTGCTCGCCATCGTGGCCATCGTCAGCTACCTGCTGGCCCGTGAGCGCGATAGCGTCGAGCTGTCGGCGATCCGCTCGTCCAACAACATCGTCCAGCTGATCGAAAGCGATATCCTGCGCAATGTCGAACTCTACGACCAGTCCCTGAAGGGCCTGATCTGGGCAGTCGGGCGCCAGGAGCTGCCAAACATACCCGGCCCGCTGCGCCAGCGCCTGCTGTTCAATGAAGCCTTCGTCGACCGCAAGCGCGGTGATGTGCTGTGGCTGGACAAACAGGGCAATGTGGTAGGCGACTCCACCAGCAGCGTACCGCGTACAGCCAATTTCGGCGCTACCGGGGTGTTTCAGGCGCACCAGCGCGATGCCAACCTCGGCCTGCTGGTGGGCCCACCGTTCAAGGCGCAGCTCGGCGACCTGGACTGGTGCATCAGTTTCAGCCGACGCATCTCCGGCGCGGATGGCGAGTTTGCCGGGGTGGCAGCTGGCGCGCTGCGCCTGTCGTACTTCAGCGAACTGTTTCAGCGACTGGACATTGGCGACGACAGCAGCATCAACCTGATCAACACCGACGGCCAACTGCTCGCACGCCAGCCATCACGTGCACAGGACCCGCTGATTGGCACCAACTTCGCCGACCGCCCCAATTTCAAACGCATCCTCAACGAACAGAGCGGCAGCTTCACCGCCCGCTCCGGCAGTAGTGCAAAACTGCGCATCTATACCTTTGCCCGGGTCCCGCAGCTGCCGCTGATCGTACTGGTGGCGCACTCGGCCGACGAAGTGTTCCAGTCCTGGCGCCGCACCGCGATCATGGTCAGCGTCGCCACCGGCGTACTGTGCGTGGGCATCCTCTGGCTGACCCTGCTGCTGGGCCGCGAATTACGCCGCCGCCACGAGGCCGAACAAGGCCTGGAAACACTGGCCTCCACCGACAGCCTGACCGGCCTGGCCAACCGCCGTCGCCTGGACCAGGTGTTGCGCCAGGAGTGGGCGCGCGCGCAACGCAACCGCAAGCCGTTGGCGGTATTGATGGTGGATGTGGACCATTTCAAGGCCTTCAACCAGCGCCATGGCCACGCGGGAGGCGACCATGCCCTGCGCGAAGTGGCCAAGACCATCGAGGCTTGTATCCGCCGCCCTGCCGACCTGGCGGCGCGCTATGGTGGGGAGGAATTCCAGGTGGTGCTGCCGGAAACCGACCTGGCAGGCGCACACTGGCTGGCCGAACGTATCCGCGCCAGTGTCGAAGCACTGACGCCGTTCGCCGATGATGCCCACTCGGTCACGGTGAGCATCGGCATCGGCGTTTCCGGCACCCAGCACGACCTGGCAAGGGTGCTGGGTGCTGCGGATGAAGCCCTCTACCGGGCCAAGGCCAAGGGCCGCAACCGGGTAGAGGGGCCGGCCGATTAGGAACTGGCGCGTGCAGCGTTGCGCAGTGCCTTGACCTGGTCATGATTGCGCTGCACGCCCTGCAGCTGCTTTTCCACCAGGTTGTAGGTCTGGTCGCTGGCGGTGCGGCCCAGTTTTACCAGTTTTTCCCGGGCGTCCTTGTAGGCCTTGAGTGCGTAGTCTTCACCACGCTCGACCTCGTTCAACACGGCCTCTTCGCTCTTGCCGGTAACCATCGACTTGAAGTTGACCCAGCCACGGTGCAGGTCGCCGCTCAGGCTGGTCGAGGTTTCCGGATTACCGCCCAGGCGCCGCACCTCGCTTTGCAGCTCACCAGCAGCATTGGCGCACTCGCCGGCACGTTGCACGAAGAAGGCTTTCAGCTCCGGGTTCTTGACATCATCGGCCGATTCACGAAAACCCTTTTCGCCGTCCTTGCTGTACTCGATCAGGTCGTTCAGTACGTCGATCACATCTTTGTTCGGGTTGCTCATGGCAATACTCCTTGGCAGGTGATAGTCCACTAGATGGGAGCAGTGATCGTGCCAACCCGCTTCAAAAACAAAACACACCAAATATCAAATAGTTAGCTTGATTAACGGAAGCCCGGCAAGCGGCGTTCTGCATGATTGCCGCTTGGGCGTTCGTGCACTTTGCAGTATGGTCGGCACTCTCTCCTGCCAGGTGCGCCGATGATGAAGCCGGAAACCCTAGAACTGCTGGTGACCCGCAGCATGCCGTTCGGCAAGTATCAGGGCCGGCTGATCGCCGACCTGCCGGGGGACTACCTGGCATGGTTCGCCCGCAAAGGCTTCCCGGCAGGGGAACTGGGTGGGTTGTTGGCGTTGATGCACGAGATCGACCATAACGGGTTGGGCGACTTGCTGGTGCCACTGCGGCAGAAGCATCGACGCTAGCCGGCAGCGGCCACCTCGCGGTTGAATCCGCGAAGCGGCCAGTGCGCCAACCCAGGCCTCTAGCCTTTCGCCGGTACTACCGCCAGCTCTACCCCTTCGCTCTTCTTGATCAGCGCATACACCACCGCCGTCAGCAAGCTACCGGCCACGATCGCCAGCAGGTACAGCGCCGCATGGTTGATCGCATTCGGGATCAGCAGCACGAACAGGCCGCCATGCGGTGCCATCAGCTTGCAGCCGAAGTACATCGACAAGGCCCCGGTCAGCGCGCCGCCGGCGATGCTGGCGGGGATGACCCGCAGCGGGTCCTTGGCGGCAAACGGTATCGCCCCTTCGGAAATGAAGCACAGGCCCAGCGCCAGGGCTGCCTTGCCCGCCTCGCGCTCGCTTTGGGCGAACTTGCGACGGGCCAGGAAGGTGGCAATACCCAGGCCGATCGGCGGCACCATGCCCGCGGCCATGGTCGCCGCCATCGGCGCGTAGCTCGACGAGGCCAGCAGCCCCACCGAAAAGGCATAGGCGGCCTTGTTGATCGGCCCGCCCAGGTCGACGCACATCATGCCGCCCAGCAACAGCCCCAGCAGGATGGCGTTGGTGGTGCCCATGCTGTCGAGGAAGTGGGTAAGGCCGTCGAGCATCGCCGCCACCGGCTGGCCAACCACGTAAATCATCACCAGCCCGGTGAACAGGCTGGCCAGCAACGGGATGATCAGGATCGGCTTGAGCGCTTCCAGGCTGCTGGGCAAGCGTGCCCAGCGGGCGATGGTCTTGGCGCTGTAACCGGCGAGGAAGCCGGCGACGATGCCGCCGATGAAGCCCGCACCCAGGGTGCTGGCCAGCAGCCCGCCGATCATGCCGGGGGCCAGCCCCGGGCGGTCGGCGATCGACCAGGCGATGTAGCCCGCCAGCAATGGCACCATCAGCTTGAATGCCGCCTCGCCACCGATCTGCATCAACGCCGCTGGCAGGGTCCCCGGATGTTTGTAGGCCTCGATACCGAACACGAACGACAGGGCGATCAGCAGCCCGCCCGCCACCACCATGGGCAGCATGAACGACACACCGGTAAGCAGGTGCTTGTACACCCCGGTCTTCTCGCCCTTGGTTGGCGTAGCCGCTGCCGAGGCATCGGCGCCGCTTTCCACCTTGGCTTCGGCCAGGGCCTTGTCCAGGGTGGCACGGGCCTGCTTGAGGGCGATGCCAGTGCCGCAGCGGTAGATGCGCTTGCCGGCGAAACGCGCGGTGGGCACTTCGATGTCGGCAGCCAGCAGGACCACGTCGGCGGCGGCGATGGCTTCGGCAGACAAAGGGTTGCGCGCGCCGACCGAACCCTGGGTCTCGACGGTGAGCTGGTAGCCCAGTTGCTGCGCGGCCTGCTGCAGTGCTTCTGCGGCCATGAACGTGTGCGCGACGCCGGTCGGGCAGGCGGTGACCGCGACGATGCGTGCACCGGCACCGGCCAGCTCGGCCGGGCCGGTTGCCACTGAAGTCAGCAGCTCGGCATTGGCGGCGGCTTCGTCGAGAAAGCCCTCGCGGTCGGTCAAAGCCTGGGACGGCGTACTCTGGTAGACCCGCTTGCCGACGAAGCGGGCGAGGTCCACCGGCCCGGTGCTGATCACCAGCACCCAGTCGGCCTCGGCGATCTGCGCGGCGCTCAGTTGCCGCTCGGGGTGCTCGGCGTCCTGAACCTCGACGCTGGTACTCCAGCCACGCCGCTGGGCCGCGGCGGACAGCAAACGCGCGCTCAGCACGCTCGACACCTGGCCGTTGGGGCAGGCGGTGACAATGGCAATGTTCATCGGCAACCCTCTTGTTGTTCTGTCAGTTGCACGGCGGCTTCCAGGCGCGCCAGTTGCTCCCGGTCACAGATGCCGAACCCCACCTGGGTAACGGCCTGGGCGGCGATGGCGGTGGCGCGGGCCAAGGTCTGTGCCGGGGCTTCGCCCTGCAGCAGGCCATGGACCATGCCGGCCACCAGCGAATCCCCCGCCCCAACCGTGCTGGCTACCTGCACCTTGGGCGGGCGGGCATGCACGGCGAGCTCGCGGGTGAACCAGCTGACCCCCTGCTCGCCCGCCGACACCACCACGTGTTCGATGCCACTGGCCACCAGGCGGGCGGCGGCGGCACGCTGCTGTTGCGGGTTATCCACAGCCAGGCCCAGCACTTCGCCCAGCTCTTCGGTATTCGGCTTGACCAGCCAGGGAATGCTCTGCAAGCCAGCACGCAGGGCTTCGCCACTGCTGTCCAGGGCAACCTTCAGCCCCAGGGCTTTCAATCGTTCGAGCAACTGGCAGAACCACTCGGCACTGATGCCGCGTGGCAGGCTGCCCGCCACCACCACCGCGTCATGCCCCGGCGCAACCTGCTCCAGCAGGCGCAACAAGGCGCTGCGGGCCGCCTCGTCGACCTCCGGGCCCTGGCCGTTGACGTCGGTGACACGGCCATCGGCCTCGACCAGCTTGATGTTGCTGCGGGTTTCGCCGGGCACACGGACAAAGCAGTCGGCAAAGCCACGCCACTGGATCAGCGCTTCGAACGGCTGCAGGTTATCGCGGCCGAGGAAGCCGCCTACCGTGACACTGTGCCCCAGGTCGGCCAGTACCTGGGCAACGTTCAGCCCTTTGCCCGCAGCGTGGCTGTGCTGCGTCTGGCTGCGGTTGACCTGCCCCGGGCGCAGGGTCCCCAGGCCGATGGTGATATCCAGCGCCGGGTTCAGGGTGAGGGTGAGGATCTTGGCCATTCAGTAACGCTCCACCAGCGCGCGAACCGCTGCGGCGCTGTCCTGTTGCAGGGCCTCGCGCGCCAGGGCGCGGGCCGTCTGGTGATCGGCCTGGCGGACCAGGGCCTTGACTTCGGCAATGCTGCGCGCCGCAACGCTGAGCTCGTCCACGTCCAGGCCGAGCAGCACCGCCACCGCCTGCGGGTCGGCCGCCAGTTCGCCGCACACGCCCACCCACTTGCCATGGGCATGCGCGGCGCGCACGGTCATGTCGATCAGGCTGAGCACCGCCGGATGCAGGCCATCGGCCTGGGCCGAAAGGCTCGGGTGGCCACGGTCGATGGCCAGGGTGTACTGGGTCAGGTCATTGGTGCCGATGCTGAAGAAGTCGACTTCGCGCGCCAGTTGCGCGGCCAGCAGGGCTGCCGACGGCACTTCGACCATGATGCCCAATTGCAAATCGGCCACCGGGATTTCCGCCCGCAGGCGCTCGACCATGGCCCGCGCTTCGCGCCACTCGTGCACCTGGCCCACCATCGGGAACATGATGCGCAGCGGGCGCTGGTCGGCGGCCCGCAGCAAGGCGCGCAGCTGGTCCTCCATCACCTGCGGGCGCTGCAAGGTCAGGCGTACCCCACGCACGCCGAGGAACGGGTTTTCCTCGGCAGCGATCGGCCAGTACGGCAGCGGCTTGTCGCCGCCGACATCGAGGGTACGCACCACCAGCGGGCGACCGTCGAGGCCATCGAGCACGCGTCGGTATTCCGCCTCCTGGGTGGCCACGTCCGGCACCTGGGGGTGGGCCATGAAAATCAGCTCGGTGCGCAGCAAGCCCACGCCTTCGGCGCCCTGCTCCACCACCTTGGCGATGCCGCTGCTTTCGCCGATGTTGGCGAACACCTCGATGGCATGCCCATCGCGGGTGACTGCCGGCTCGTAGCGGTTGGCCCAGGCCGCCTGCAGGCGTTGCTCGCGCAGGTCCCGCTCGGCCAGGGCACGTTGCAGTTCATCTGCCGGTGGCGCCACGCTGACCACGCCGCGCTGGCCATCGAGCAGCAACGGCGTGCCCGCCTCCAGCAGCAGGATCGCGGCGCCGGCGCCGACCACCGCCGGGATGCCCAGGGCACGGGCGACAATCGCGCTGTGGGCGGTGGCGCCGCCCTGGGCAGTGACGATACCGGCAACACGGCTCGGGTCCAGCCGGGCGACATCGGACGGGCCGACTTCAGTCATCACCAGGACGTACGGTTGTTGCGGTTCGGCTTGCGCCTGCACACCACACAGTTGCGCCAGCACCCGGCGACCGATGTCGCGCAGGTCAGCGGCACGCTCGGCGAGCAAGGCATCGTGCAGCGACTCCTGCTGGCGTGCCGCCGCCTCGATCACCGCCATCCACGCCGCCGCGGCGCTCTCGCCCTGGGTCAGGCGCTGCTCGACATCGTCGCTCAGGGCCGGGTCGGCGAGCATTTCCTGGTGGGTCACGAAGATCTCGCCAATGGCCTTGTCACTGCGCTGGACCAAGGCTTGCAATTCGCTGTTCACAGTCGCCACGGCTTCACGCAGCCTCTGCCGCTCCTGGGCGTACGACTCGCCGCGCAGGGGGTAGTCGAACTCGCGCTCGACACACACGTGGGCCGGGCCACTGGCAATACCCGGGGCGGCGCCCACGCCCTGGACACGGCTACCGGCCGGCGGTGCCTGCAGCACTTCGGCGGTGGTGCTGACGGCAGCCGCGCTGCCCTGCGGCAACGGTTCCACCTCCTCGCCCAGACCTTGTTCGATGGCAGCCAACAGCACCGGCAAGGCATCGGCGGCAATAGTGGGTTCAGCCACCAGTTCCAGCGCCTGGCCACGACGGGCGCCGAGGCTGAGCAACTTGCTCAGGCTCTTCACCGACACCGCTGGCTGCGCGCTGTCGACCAGGCGCACGCGGATTTCCCCCTCGAAACCTTTGGCCAGTTGCGCCAGCACCTTGGCTGGGCGGGCATGCAAGCCATGCGGGTTGGCCAGCACGATACGCGCGCTGGGCCAGTCCGCCGGCGCCTCTCCGCCCAGCACTTCCAGGACTGCGCGGCTGCTGGTGGCCTGGTAGAGCATCTGCCCGCGCCCTTCGATCAGTACTTCACACAGGCGTTCGAGCAAGGCCTGGTGGGCTGCGCCGAGGCTGGCCAGGCAGAACAGGCCGTTGAGCGGCTGGTCGCGATAGCGCAATGGCTGTTGCGGGGTGATGAAGGCCAGCCCCGGCTGACGCACCTGGCGTTCGCTGTGCAGCCACCACAGGCCCTCGCCCAGCGGTAACGGTTCGGCCTGCTGCAGCACGGCAGCGAACCCGCTGTCGACGCACTCGGCCCGCTGCAACAGGCGAGCGCCGCGCCAGGCCAGTTCGTCGAAGTCTTCAGCAGGCAGGTTCAGGCCGACCAGTTGCGCATCCAGGGCCAGTTCCTGGGGCGCGCCTTGCAACAGTTTCAGCAACGCCTCGGCGGAGCCGGCGCGACGCAGCGCTTCGGCCAGGTCGGTCTCGCCCAGGGCGCGGGTCAGCAGCTGCAACAGGCGCAGGTGTTCGTCGGAACGGGCGGCGATGCCAATGGCCAGGTAGACCATTTGCCCATCGCCCCAGTCCACACCCTCGGGAAACTGCAGCAGGCGCACGCCGGTGGCGTACACCAGGTCGCGCGTCTGCGGGGTGCCGTGGGGAATGGCGATGCCCTGGCCAAGGAAGGTGGAGCCCTGCGCCTCGCGGGCCTGCAGCCCTTGCAGGTACCCTTCGGCGACCAGGCCGTCGGCGACCAACCGGTCGGCCAGCAGGCACAAGGCCTCGGCCTTGGTGGCGGCCTTCTGGCCCATGGCTATCTGCTCCTTGGCGAGCTCGAGCATGACCTTCTCCTTTTGCAGTTCCCGGTCGGGTACTGGAGTATTGTTGTGGAATTCACATGAACGGCCAGTTCGACAGCCTTGCACGATGGCAGCCGAGGCAGAAAAATCGGCAGCTGAAACGTTTAATCTGACCAGGCGGCCACGTTACTCGATAATCTGCCAGGGAAAAAGCCCCATCCTGTCGGACAATTGCGACAATGGTCGTCTGCGCGTGGCGCCGCTGCCGGGTCAAACTACCCGGTCAGGCTTCACAGCCAGCCCCGGTAATAACAAGGAAAATTCGGTGAAACTCAGCGATATCGCCCGTCTGGCCGGTGTGTCCGTGACCACTGCCAGCTACGTCATCAATGGCAAGGCCGAACAACAGCGCATCAGCAACAGCACCGTCGAGCGGGTGCGTGCGGTGGTCGAAGCCCATGGCTTCACCCCCAACCCGCAGGCTGCTGGCTTGCGCAGCCGGCATACGCGTACCTTGGGCTTCATTCTCCCCGATCTGGAGAACCCCAGCTACGCGCGCATCGCCAAACAGCTCGAACAAGGCGCCCGAGCCCGTGGCTACCAGTTGCTGATCGCCAGCAGCGACGACCAGCCCGACAGCGAGCGCCAGTTGCAGCAGCTGTTCCGCGCGCGCCGTTGCGATGCGCTGTTCGTCGCCAGCTGCCTGCCACCGCAAGACGACAGCTACCGCGAACTGCAGGACAAGGGCCTGCCGGTGATCGCCATCGACCGCCGCCTGGACCCGGCGCACTTCTGTTCGGTCATCAGCGACGACCGCGATGCCAGCCGCCAACTGGCCGCCAGCCTGCTCAGCGCGGCCCCGCGCAGCATCGCCCTGATCGGCGCACGCCCGGAGCTTTCGGTCAGCCAGGCGCGTGCCGGCGGCTTCGACGAGGCCCTGCACGGTTATGCCGGCGAAGTTCGCCGCTACCAAGGCGAGGCCTTCAGCCGCGAATGCGGCCAACGCCTGATGCAACAGCTGATTGACGACCTCGGCGGCCTTCCGGATGCCCTGGTGACCACCTCGTACGTGCTGCTGCAAGGGGTGTTCGACGCCCTTCAGGCGCGCCCGGCTGACTCACGCCAGCTGCAACTGGGTACCTTTGGCGACAACCAGTTGCTCGACTTCCTGCCGCTGCCGGTAAACGCCATGGCCCAGCAGCACGGCCTGATTGCCGCCACCGCCCTGGAACTGGCGTTGGCCGCTATCGAGGAGAAACGCTACGAACCTGGCGTGCACGCCGTCGGTCGAACCTTCAAGCAACGCATCGCAGCGGCCTGAACATGCGCCTGATCGACACCCACACCCACCTGGACTTCCCCGACTTCGACGCCGACCGCCCGCGCCTGCTGGCCAACGCGGCGGCGCGCGGGGTGGAACGGCTGGTGGTGCTGGCGGTGCACCAGGCCAACTTCCAACGGGTGTGGGACCTGGCCTGCAGCGATCAGCGCCTGTTCGCCGCGTTCGGCCTGCACCCGGTCTACCTCGAGCAACATCGCCCGCAGCACCTGGGCCAATTGCGCGAGTGGCTGGAGCGCCTGCGCGGCCACCCGCGGCTGTGTGCGGTAGGCGAGTTCGGCCTGGACTATTACCTCGAAGACCTGGACAAGGCGCGCCAGCAGGGCCTGTTCGAAGCGCAACTGCAAATGGCCTGCGACTTCGAGCTGCCGGCCCTGCTGCACGTGCGCCGCAGCCACGCCCAGGTGATCGCCACGCTCAAGCGCTACAAGCCGCTGCGAGCGGGGGTGATTCATGCGTTTGCCGGCAGTTACGAAGAGGCCCGGGAATACATCAAGCTGGGCTTCCGGCTTGGCTTGGGCGGTGCGGCTACCTGGCCGCAGGCACTGCGGCTGCGCAAGACCCTGGCACGGTTGCCGCTGGACAGCGTGGTGCTGGAGACCGATGCACCGGACATGGCACCGGTGATGTACCCGGGGCAACGGAACAGCCCGGAGCACCTGCCGGAGATCGCCACGGTGCTGGCAGAGGTGATGGGGGTGGACGTCGGGGAGCTGGCCGAAGCCAGCAGCCGCAATGCTTGCGAGGTGTTTGGCTGGTAGCAGCTGAACCGCCTCGGCCCAGGATTCACGGCCCTTGCAGGAGCAGCCTTGGGTCGCGAAGGGCGGCAACGCGGTCCCGACCATCAGGTGGCGAGTCTGAACCCCCGGGGCTGCTGCGCAGCCCATCGCGACACAAGGCCGCTCCTACAAAGGGACGCGTCTACGTCAGACCAGCACCGTCCACAGCGCAAACCCGGCATACCACAGCACCGCACAGCGCAGCAGCAATTCCCACAGGCTGTCCAGCCGCCCCAGCCCACGCTGGTCGTCTTCTTCCTCTGGAATGTCATCGGCAATGCGCCCGACCCGAGCCACCAGATGCGCGGCGCTGATATGCCAGTTCAGCAACTCATGCAGCATCACCCGCGTGACCGCGACAAAATTGCCCACCAAGGCAAAGCTCAATGCTAGTACCCGCACCGGCAACCAGTCCATCACATGCCGTAGCTGCTCGGCACGGGCCTTGAGCGCTGGCTGCTTGCTGTGCTCGCCACACAGTGCCAGCAGACGATAGGCCAGCGCGGCGCCCGGGCCGAGCACGAAGTACCAGAAGATCACCGCGAAAAAGCCTTGGTATACCTGCCACAACAGGTTGCCCTGAACGCTTACCAGCAAGCTGCGGGGATTGTCGGCAGCCAGCCCCAGGTCACGTTCTGCCACGTGCAGCGCGGCTTGGTCATCGCCCCGGCGCCAGGCGTCGCGGAACGGCCCCAGCGATGCCTTGGCATCGCCGCGGCCCAGGCTGTAGATCAGCACCAGCAGATGCACCGGCAAGGCCAGCAGGCCATACGCCACAGGGTCCAGCACATGCAGCAGCAACACCAGCAACGCGACCGGAGCCAACACCAGAATGGCCAGCGTCCACCACGGGTGCACCTTGCCGCTGCGCTCCAGGCGCACCAGTTCGCCAAGGAAGAACCCGTCACGCTGCACCTGATGGCGCAACGCCGAGAACTTCTCGACCCACAGCGCCAGCAACAACACCAGAAAACTCATGCCTTGTCCTCGTTGTGCAGCAGCGCCTTGCGGTAGCGTGGCCAGTCGAAGGCCGGGCCAGGGTCGGTCTTGCGCTGCGGGGCAATGTCGCTGTGGCCTTGGATACGGCTGGGGTCGATGGCCGGCCAGGCGTTGCGGATATGCCGGGTAAGTTGCTCCAGCACTGCGTACTGGGCATCGGTATAGGGCAGCTCGTCAGTGCCTTCCAGCTCGATACCGATGGAGAAGTCGTTGCAACCCTCGCGCCCGTCGAAGCATGACACACCGGCATGCCAGGCACGGTCGAGCAATGACACGAACTGGGTCACCGCGCCGTCGCGCTCGACGAACAGGTGCGCCGACACGGTCAGGTGGTTGATGCTGGCGAAATACGGATGCTCGTCAGGGTCCAGGCGGTTCTGGAAGAATTGCTGGACCTTGCCGGTGCCGAAACAGGCCGGAGGCAGGCTGATGTTATGGATCACCAGCAGGGAAATCGATTCGCCCTGGGGGCGGGCATTGAAGTTCGGCGAGGGGCAGTGGGTGATTCCGATTCCGTGGAACCAGCCAGTGGCACGGTCCAATTGCATGGGGGCAGATCCTGAAAGCGCCGTGAACAGGGCATCAGTATGCCCTGTGGCCAAGGCCGTTTGCATGTGAATGATTGTAATGTTTGCGCCTACAGGCCTGGTTACTGTCGCAACGCCTGGAGCACCGCGTCCAGCGCCCGCTCGAACAGCAGGCCGTCGTCCAGCACCCGCACCTCGCCGCGGTGCAGGGCCCGGGCCAGGCTGGCACCGTTCCACTCGCGCACTTTCATGCCGGTGCGGTTGGCAAACACCAGCCTGTCGCTACTGTCGATGCGCGCCACCAGCTTGCAGCGCAGCGGCTCGTCCTCGTCGAGCACCTCGACCCAGGTACCGATACGCAGGCGCTGTACCTGACGCAGCGCAGCGGCCTGGCCATGGGCGACATGCAGCGGCGCGCAGGCGGGCTCTTCGGCAATGGCCAACACGATATCCTCGGCCACCAGCACCTCGCCCAGGCGTTGGCCCTCTGCGCCAGGCTGTAGCTCGGTGCCGGCGCAGGCGCGCAAGTGCAACTGCTCCAGTTGCAGGAAGAACTCGCGGGTCGCGGCCGAGTCCAGGGCGACGCTGGCCAGGCCATCGCGCAGTGCCTTGAGCAGGCCAGGCACCTGCTGCAACAAGGCTTGTGTTTCATGCGGTGGGGTGATGCTGGCCAGCAGCGCGTCCATGGTCTGCACTGCATCCCGCCAGGCCTGGGAAGCCTCGCCCTGCTTGAGCCAGGCCAGCAGCATGACCTGGCTCCACGAGTGCACCAGCATCTGCACCACCACCTGCGGCCATACCCGGCCGCGCAGGCGCTGGTTCAGCGCATGCTGCACCTGTTGCCTGGCCTGCTGGGCGCGGGCACGCCCTTCTTCGGCATCGCGGGTGCGTTGTTCGAGCAGTTCGTTGCGCCGCCGCTCGTCCTGGTTGAAAGCGAGGAAGTCTTCCAGCAGTTCAGCGAACAGGCTGGTATTTTCGGCAAAATCGTTGAGCAGGCGCTGGATGGTCCGCTCCACGCGCAGATGCAGGCTGTCGCGCAGCCCATCGCCGGCACATTCCCAGCCGATGGCGGCACCGGCGATCTCGTTGAGCAGTCGCCTGGCCGGGTGGCTGGCCCGGCTTAACAGACCCTTGTCCAGCAGGGCGACTTTCAACAGCGGAATATGCAGGCGCACGATCAGCGCGCGCAGGCTGGCCGGCAGATTGTCGTCGTTGCGGATGTAGCCGAACAACAGGCCTACCAGGTTGATCATGTCCTCGTCGGCCACTTCGATGCGCCGGCGTGTGCCGCTGCGCACGCTGACCCGCAAGAGCAACTGTTCAAGCTGCTGGCCGAGTTCGAAATCCTCGTCTTCGTGGGTAGCGGGCACGTAGTGCTGCAAATGGGACAGCAGCCGCAGCAGGTCGGCGGTGCTGATCGGCTGGGCAGCGGCTACCGCTTGCAGACGCGGCGCAAACTGCCCGCGCAACGGCGCCAGCAGGGGCTGCAACGCGGCAAAGAAGGCCTGCCCTGCCGCGTCGGCGCCAACCTCCTGCGCCAGGTTCGCCGTGCCACGTCGAGCGCCCATACGCCGGTCTTCGGCACGCCGGCGCGGTGCCGGCGGCAACTCGGGGAGCACGCCTGCAGCAGCCAGCAACTGGTTGGCTTCGCCATAGATGACGTCGGCATCGCGCAGTACATAGCGCTCGAACAGTTTCAGCAGCACCAGCTTTACCCGCAAGCCAACCCCCAGGTTACGCCCGGCATCGAGGAAGTAGCCACACAGTGCAGCCGGCCCCAATGGGTTGTGCTGCTCGTGCAGCGGGCGATCGAGCAGTGCCTGCAAGCGCAGGCCCAGTTGCTGCAGGGCAATGCCGTCACGCGACAGCACCCGCGCGACCATGCCTTCGATCGCGGCGGCCCGCTCAGCCTGGGCCTTGCTGCGCAGGTCGCGAGGATCGCCCAGGTGGGCCAGCAGGTCGACCTGGCCCATCCGGGAAAAGGCGTCGTAGAAGGTGTCGAGAAAGCCCCGTTCGATGCTCTTGCGCTTCAGGCGCAGGTCGCGCATGGCCTCGAAGTAGAGGTTCTGGTCCCCGCGGTCGAATGCCTTGTCGGCCATCTCGAAGAGGGTGTCGTCGGCGTTGTCGAACAAGCCTTGCAAGCCCTGGCGCAACTGCAAGGCGGCTTTGTCGCGCACCTGCAGGAGCAATACCGGAAGGCAAGGCAGGGGCGCACGCCCCCCTCGGTCGATGGCGGCCGCCAAGGGCACCACCTTGCCTTCTTTTTGCATCCTGGACTCCTTGCAGGGTGTCTCGCCCGAAGGGGCTGAAGATCGTCAAAGCTATGACGCCAAATACTGGTCGCTATTATCGGCAAAAAACCATACCGCTGCCAGCGCCGTTTCACTCGCTGGCTAGTGACCCCGATTTGCCCCGGTTGCTCAACGCGCCCGACCGAAGGTCGCTGCCAAGGCGGCTGTACACACCGGCCCCCTGCCCTATAATCGCGGGCATCTAGCTTGTGGAGCCGACCATGCCGAACCTACGCCTCGCCGATCTGACCGCTGAAATCGAAGCCAACGTGCGCCGCGCGCTGTTGGAGGACATCGGCAGTGGCGATATAACCGCGCAGTTGATCCCGGCCGAGCGCCTGGCCAAGGCGACCATCATCACCCGCGAAGACTGCGTGATTGCCGGCACCGCCTGGGTCGATGCGGTGTTTCGCCAACTCGACCCGCGGGTGGCGGTGCACTGGCAGGTGGCCGACGGCGAACGCGCCACGGCCAACCAGGCGTTGTTCCACCTGGAAGGCCCGGCACGCTCGCTGCTCAGCGGTGAACGCAGTGCGCTGAACTTCCTGCAGTTGCTGTCGGGTGTGGCCACCCGTGCACGCTTTCTCGCCGACCTGGTGCAAGGCACCCAGGTACGCCTGCTGGACACCCGCAAGACCTTGCCCGGCCTGCGCCTGGCGCAGAAGTACGCAGTGACCTGTGGCGGCTGCGACAACCACCGCATTGGCTTGTACGATGCCTTCCTGATCAAGGAAAACCACATTGCAGCCAGTGGCGGCGTGGCCGAGGCAGTGGCAGCCGCGCACCGTATTGCACCGGGCAAACCGGTGGAAATCGAAGTGGAAAGCCTGGACGAACTGCGCCAGGCGCTGGCCGCCGGTGCGGATATCATCATGCTCGACGAGCTGAACCTGGAGGAAATGCGCGAAGCGGTGCGCATTACCGCCGGCAAGGCCAAGCTCGAGGCCAGCGGCGGGGTCAACGAGCAGACCTTGCGCGTGATTGCCGAGACCGGGGTGGACTACATCTCGATTGGTGCCATGACCAAGGATGTGAAGGCAGTGGACCTGTCGATGCGACTGAGCCTGTAATCGAATTGCAGGCATGAAAAAACCGGCCTCTGGCCGGTTTTTTCATGCGACATCTGGGGCGTAGCCATTCTGTTGCAACGGCCTTGTGTCGCGATGGGCCGCAAAGCGGCCCTGGCATTCCCGGATCAGAACGAGGCGTTGGCCAGACCGTCCAGGTAACGCTCGACGTCCAGTGCCGCCATGCAACCGGCACCGGCCGAGGTGATGGCCTGACGGTAAACGTGGTCAGCCACGTCACCGGCGGCGAACACGCCCTCGACGTTGGTGGCGGTGGCATTGCCTTCACGGCCACCGTTGACCACCAGGTAGCCGTCCTTCAGGGTCAGCTGGCCTTCGAACAGCGAGGTGTTCGGGGTGTGGCCGATGGCGATGAACACGCCATCGACCTTGATTTCGTCGCTGCTGCCGTCGTTGTTCTTCAGCCGCGCACCGGTCACACCCATGTTGTCGCCCAGTACTTCATCCAGGGTGGCGTTGAGCTTGAGCTCGATCTTGCCTTCGGCGACACGGGCGTGCAGCTTGTCGACCAGGATCTTCTCGGCGCGGAAGGTATCGCGACGGTGCACCAGGGTGACCTTGCTGGCGATGTTGGCCAGGTACAGCGCCTCTTCAACGGCGGTGTTGCCGCCGCCGACCACGGCAACCGGCTTGTTGCGGTAGAAGAAACCGTCGCAGGTAGCGCAGGCCGAGACACCTTTGCCCATGAACGCTTCTTCGGACGGCAGGCCCAGGTAGCGGGCGCTGGCACCCGTGGCGATGATCAGCGCATCGCAGGTGTACTTGCCACTGTCACCCTGCAGGGTGAAGGGCTTGTTGGCCAGGTCGACGGCATTGATGTGGTCGAAGACGATTTCGGTTTCGAAACGCTCGGCGTGCTCCTGCATGCGCTGCATCAGCGCCGGGCCGGTCAGGCCATGGGGGTCGCCCGGCCAGTTGTCGACTTCGGTGGTGGTGGTCAGCTGGCCGCCGGCCTGCATGCCGGTGATCAGCAGCGGCTTGAGGTTGGCGCGGGCGGCGTACACCGCGGCACTGTAACCGGCAGGGCCGGAACCGAGAATGATGACGCGCGAATGACGTACTTCAGACATGTCGAACTCCTGTCGAGCGGGCCGCACGGGCCGGCATCGTGTGCACCGGCTGCGCCAGCTGGAATTTAAAAGGGACCCACGCAGCACTTGGGGAAGGCTACAACGCGCAGGCCCGAAAAGCGGAAAGTTGAACGCACTGTAGCGAGGTGGCAAAGATTAAGGAAATATCCTTAGACAATCCACCTCATAGGCATCGCCTATCCATCGATTTGTTCGGATAGCCATGGGCTGGCGCTTTTGTTACACCCCGTTTCCCTGCCGCTGCCCGCCTTTCGTCGGCGCGGCAAACTCGGTAAGGTCAGCGCGTTTACCTTCTCTGCGGAGTCTCCCGATGCAAGCCCCTGTCCTGTCTGGCCCCCAGTACCTGCGCGAAGGCCTGAAACTGGTGCTGAGCCCCAACCTGCGGTTGTTCGTGCTGCTGCCGCTGGCGGTCAACCTGCTGCTGTTCGGTGGCCTGATCTACTTCGCCGGCCACCAGTTCAGCCTGTGGGTGGATGCCCTGATGCCCACCCTGCCAAGCTGGCTGAGCTTCCTCACCTACATCCTCTGGCCGCTGTTCGTCGCCCTGGTGGTGCTGATGGTGTTCTTCACCTTCACCCTGGTGGCCAACATCATTGCCGCACCGTTCAATGGCTTCCTGGCGGAAAAGGTCGAGGTGGTGCTGCGTGGCGAAGACACCTTCCCGGCCTTCAGCTGGGCCGAGCTGGTGGCCATGGTGCCACGTACCTTCAGCCGCGAAATGCGCAAGCTGGGCTACTTCCTGCCACGGGCCATCGGCCTGTTCATCCTGTCGCTGGTCCCGGTGGTCAACGTGGTAGCTGCGCCGCTGTGGCTGATCTTCGGGGTCTGGATGATGGCCATCCAGTACATCGACTACCCGGCAGACAACAACAAGATGAGCTGGCAGGACATGCTCGCCTGGCTGCGCCAGAAGCGCTGGCAGTCGCTGGGCTTTGGCGGCATCACCTACCTGGCGCTGATGATACCGCTGGTGAACGTGCTGATGATGCCGGCAGCGGTGGCCGGCGCCACGTTGTTCTGGGTGCGGGAGCGCAACTGACGCCAAGGCTGTACGCATTCCCGGTAGGAGCGGCCTTGTGTCGCGATAGGGCCGCACAGCGGCCCCAGTCGATTGTATGCCTCAGCGCTGCAATGCCGGGGCCGTGTTGCGGCCTGTCGCGATACCGCGCCGCTTCTACAGGAACCAGGTCCGGCTTGGGTTTCACTGCCCCAACCGGCTGGAAAACTGCCCCACCACATCCACTACCCGCTTCGCCCCGTCCTGGATCTCGACAATCACCTCGCCCGTCTCATCGGCCAGCGCCAGCCCCTGCTCGGCCTGGCGCTTGCTGGTGTCGATGATGGCCACCGCCGCCTGGGCCAGCTGCTCGTTCTGCTGCACCACCCGGGCGATTTCCTCGGTGGCGGTGCTGGTGCGCGAGGCCAGCTGGCGCACTTCATCGGCAACCACGGCAAAGCCACGGCCCTGCTCACCAGCGCGGGCCGCTTCGATGGCCGCGTTGAGCGCCAGCAGGTTGGTCTGCCCGGCGATGTCGCTGATGGTCTTGATGATCGAGCCGATCACCCGCGACTGGGTGTCCAGCGCCTGGATGCCCTCGGCGGCTTCTTGCATCGAGGCTTCCAGCCCACGCATCACGCTGACCGTCTGGGTCACCACATCGGTCGCCTTGCGGGCACTGGCATCGGTGCCCAGCGAGGTGTTGAACGCCACGTCCGCCGCCTCGGCCACGGCCTGCTCCTGGTTCACCTGGTCGGTGATGACGGTGGCGAACTTGACCACCTTGTACAGTACGTCATGGGCGTCGAAGATCGGGTTGTACGAAGCCTCCAGCCAGACCACCCGGCCGTGGGCATCGATACGCTTGAAGCGGTCGGCAACGTATTCGCCACGGCGCAGCTTGTCCCAGAACGCCTGGTAGCCCGCCGAGTTGACCTCCTCCGGCTCGCAGAACATGCGGTGATGCTTGCCACGGATCTGTTCCAGGCGATAGCCGAGCGCGGACAAGAACCGATCATTGGCGGTGAGAATGGTGCCGTCGAGGGAAAATTCGATCACCGCAGTGGAACGCATCAATGCCTTGATCAGGCTCTCGTGCTCCCGAGAGGTCTCGATGGTACGCGTCAGGTCGCTGGAGTGCAGGGTGAAGTACTTGATGCGCCCCTGGCTGTCCTTGACCGGTTGCAGGATCGACCGCAGCCAGGCTTCCTGGCCATTGCCGCGCAGCAGGCGGAAGGCGCCGTTCAGGTGCTCACCGCGGCTGATCGCACTTTTCATGCGCTGGTAGAAGTCCAGTGACTTCACGTGCGCAGGGACGATTTCCTCGATGTTGCGACCAAGCAGTTGTTCGGCACGGTAGAGCATCTCGCTCTCGAAGTTGCCGTTGACCATCTCGATCCGCCCCTGAGGGTCCAGTTGCAGTACCAACATCTCGCTGTCGAGGCTGCTCTTGACCTGTTCGATGGACATCAGGTCTTCACGCAGTTGCCGGATTTCTTGCTTGAGCTTGTTGTTGAACATCACCGCTCTCCTGGAGCGCATCAGGTCGTCGAATGCTTCTGCATCGGCTGCCGGCCACAGCTTCTTGAGTGCCTTGCAAGGAAAATTCACAAACCCGGAACGTCAGCGATCAGGCGTCATGAATCCGTCACAATGCCGTCACATCGGCGCAACTCAGGGGGCGGAAACTTTTTGTCATGAATACACCCGCGCTACGTATCACGCTGGTCAGCGAAACCTTCCCACCCGAAATCAATGGCGTGGCCAACACCCTTGGCCGGCTCAGCGAAGGCTTGAGCCAACGCGGCCACAAGGTCGAAGTGGTGCGCCCACGCCAGGCCGGTGAAAGGCCGCTGCACAACGACCCGGCCCTGATGCTGTGCCGTGGCTGGCCACTGCCTGGCTACCCAGGTTTGCAGTGGGGCGAGGTGTCGATGCACAAGCTGTTGCGCCGCTGGCGTCGGCAGCGCCCGGATGTGCTGTACATCGCCACCGAGGGGCCTCTGGGGCTCAGCGCCCTGCGCGCCGCGCGGCGCCTTGGGGTGGCCGTGGTCAGCGGTTTTCATACCAATTTCCCGCAGTATTCCGGCCAGTACGGGCTGGGCCTGCTGACGCGCTTGCTCACCCATTACCTGCGCTGGTTCCATCGGCGCACGGCCACCACCCTGGTACCCAGCCTCAGCCAGCGCCTGGAGCTTGAACGCCGTGGTTTCGAGCGCCTGGCACTGCTGGCAAGGGGGGTCGATGCCGGCCTGTTCAATCCGGCACGCCGCAGCCAGGCATTGCGCGACAGCTGGGAGCTTGGCCCGGACGATATCGCCGTACTGCACGTCGGCAGGCTGGCAGTGGAAAAGAACCTGAGCTTACTGCGCCCATGCCTTGATGCGTTGCACAAGGCTTATCCGCAAAAGCGCCTGCGCCTGATCGTGGTCGGTGATGGCCCGCAGCGCAGCACCCTCGCCCAGCAGTTGCCCGATGCCGTGTTCTGCGGCGCCCAGCGCGGCGAGGTGCTGGCCGAGCACTATGCCAGCGGTGACCTGTTCCTGTTCCCGAGCCTGACCGAGACCTTTGGCAATGTGGTGCTCGAAGCCATGGCTGCGGGGTTGGCGGTGGTCGCCTATGACGAGGCGGCCGCAGCGCAGCATATTCGCCACGGGCACAGCGGTGCACTGGCCATGCCGGGCGACCAGGCGGCATTTGTCGATGCCGCCTGCTGGCTGCTGGAAGAAGCGGAAACCTTGCGCCGGGTGCGCCTGAATGCACGGCAGCATGCCAGCCGCCAGGGCTGGCCAGCGATTGTCGAGCAGTTCGAAGGGTATCTGTATAGCGCCTGCCGGCAAACCGGCGCGGCAGCTGAGCAAGCTCAAGCTGCCGCGCTCAGGGCCAAGCCAGGCTCATCGGCACCTCGGGGCTGAACCGTCGGGGCCGCAAAGCGGCCCCGGTTCAGGCGAGCGCCTTTTCGATGGCTTGCACCACCGCAGGATCATCCGGCGCCGTGCGCGGCGAGAAGCGCGCCAGCACCCGCCCGTCCTTGCCAACCAGGAACTTCTCGAAGTTCCAGGTGATGTCGCCGGGGAATTCGGCGCCCTCGCCCGCCAGCAGGCGATACAGCGAATGGCGATGTGGCCCGTTGACTTCCAGCTTGGCTCCCAGCGGGAAGCTCACCCCGTAATTGAGGCTGCAGAACTCCTGGATTTCCTTTTCACTGCCCGGCTCCTGGCCGGCAAACTGGTTGCACGGCAGGCCAAGCACATTGAAGCCCTTGTCCTTGTAGTCCTGGTAGAGATTTTCCAAAGCCTTGTATTGCGGTGTCAGGCCGCACTTGGAAGCTACGTTGACCACCAGCACCACTTGGCCCTTGAAGGGGGCGAGAGGCAGCTCCCCGCCGTTCAGCGCGTCCAGTTTCAGGTCGTGAAATGCACTCATGATGAATCCCTCTCAGGTTGCCGGTTGCCGCGCAGGCGAATTCCACCCAATAAAAAGGCGCCCGGCCAAGCCGTCCACCTCCCGAAGGAAGGCAAGTCGGCTTGCCCGAGCGCCTGGCGACTTTCTGAGCTTAGCGCAGAAAATCAGTGGTGATGGCCACCTTCACCGTGGATGTGACGGTGAGCGATTTCTTCATCGCTGGCGTCACGCACGTTGACTACCTTGACCTGGAAGGTCAGGCGCTGGCCGGCCAGCGGGTGGTTGCCGTCGACAGTGATATCGTCGCCGTCGATGTCGCGGATGGTGACGATCTGCATCTGGCCGTCCGGCGCCGAAGCGTGGAACTGCATGCCCACTTCCAGCTCGTCGACGCCTTCGAACAGGCTGCGGTTCAGGGTGCTGACCAGCTCGGCCAGGTATTCACCGTAGGCGTCTTCCGGCTCGACGGAAACGTTCAGTTCGTCACCGGCCTGCTTGCCTTCCAGGGCTTTTTCCAGGCCCGGGATGATGTTGCCGGCACCGTGCAGGTAAACCAGCGGCGCGCCACCGGCGGAGCTGTCGATGGTCTCCCCGGCGTCGTTGGTCAGGGTATAGTCGATGGAGACAGCCTTGTTGGCGGCGATCAGCATGGGGCAAGACCTTTTGCAAAAGAATGTAGAGCGCACAAGTGTAACCAAGCCATCGTCCGATTGCGACCGCGCTGCGGATGAGCAGCGGCCCATCAGTCGGATCATCGGCTTTCACCTGGACGAACAAGGCCATTGGGTGGCCGAACTGTCCTGCGGCCATACCCAGCATCTGCGCCACCAGCCGCCGTGGCAGGCGCGCCCGTGGGTGCTGGACCCGGCTCGGCGCGCGCAGCGCATCGGCCAGCCTTTCGCTTGCGGCTGGTGCGCACAGGGGGCCGATAGCGCTACCCTTGGCCGCTAATTTCTTGCACCGCTTATTTCGAGAAGCACGCATGCAGACATTTTTCATTGCGCCGACCGACTTCGGTGTCGGCCTGACCTCCATCAGCCTGGGCCTGGTGCGCACCCTGGAGCGCGCCGGCCTGAAGGTCGGCTTCTTCAAGCCGATCGCCCAGCCGCACCCGGGCGACACCGGCCCCGAGCGCTCCACCGAACTGGTCGCCCGCACCCACGGCATCAAGCCCCCAGTACCGCTGAGCCTGGCCCACGTCGAACGCATGCTCGGCGAAGGCCAGCTGGACGAACTGCTTGAGGAAATCATCCGCCTGTACCAGCAAGCCTGCATCGGCAACGACGTGGTGGTGGTCGAGGGCATGGTGCCTACCCGCCACGCCAGCTATGCGGCACGGGTCAACCTGCACCTGGCCAAGAGCCTGGATGCCGAGGTGATCCTGGTCTCGGCGCCGGAAAACGAAGTGCTCAGCGAGCTGTCTGGCCGGGTCGAATTGCAGGCGCAGCTGTTCGGTGGCCCGCGCGACCCGAAAGTGCTCGGGGTGATCCTCAACAAAGTGCGCACCGACGAGAGCATGGCGGAATTCTCCGCCCGCCTGCGTGAGCACTCGCCGCTGCTGCGCGGCAATGACTTCCGCCTGCTCGGCTGCATCCCCTACCAGCCGGAACTGAACGCCCCGCGCACCCGCGACGTGGCCGAACTGCTCGGTGCCCAGGTGCTCAACGCTGGCGACTACGAGCAGCGGCGCATGAGCAAGATCATCATCTGCGCACGCACGGTGGCCAACACGGTGCCGCTGCTGACCTCGGGCACCCTGGTGGTCACCCCGGGCGACCGCGACGACATCATCCTCGCCGTCAGCCTCGCGGCGATCAACGGCGTACCGCTGGCCGGCCTGCTGCTGACCAGCGACAGCAAGCCAGACGCGCGCATCCTCGGTCTGTGCCGTGGCGCCCTGCAGGCCGGCCTGCCGATCCTGTCGGTCAGTACCGGCTCGTACGACACCGCCAACCAGCTCAACTCGCTGAACCGTGAAATCCCGGTGGACGACCGCGAGCGCGCCGAATTCATTACCGACTTTGTCGCCAGCCACCTCGACGCCGCCTGGTTGCACCAGCGTTGTGGTACCCCGCGCGAACTGCGCCTGTCGCCGGCGGTGTTCCGCTACCAGTTGATCCAGCGGGCGCAGCAGGCCAACAAGCGCATCGTCCTGCCGGAAGGCGCCGAGCCACTGCTGGTGCAGGCTGCAGCCATCTGCCAGGCCCGTGGCATCGCCCGCTGCGTGCTGCTGGCCAGGCCAGAGGAGGTCGATGCGGTGGCCCGCGCCCAGGGCATCACCCTGCCACCGGGCCTGGAAGTTCTTGACCCGGAACTGATTCGCGGGCGCTACGTGGAGCCGATGGTCGAGCTGCGCAAGAGCAAGAATCTCAATGCGCCGATGGCCGAGCAGCAACTGGAAGACCCGGTGGTGATCGGTACCATGATGCTGGCGCTGGATGAAGTGGATGGCCTGGTATCAGGCCTGGTGCACTCGACCGCCAACACCATCCGCCCGGCCCTGCAGCTGATCAAGACTGCCCCAGGCTCGAGCCTGGTGTCGTCGGTGTTCTTCATGCTGTTCCCCGAGCAGGTGCTGGTGTACGGCGACTGCGTGATGAACCCGCACCCGAGCGCTGCCGAACTGGCCGAAATCGCCCGGCAGAGTGCCGAATCGGCGCAGGCCTTCGGCATCGCACCGCGCGTGGCGATGATCAGTTATTCAAGCGATTCGGCCAGCGATGAAGAAGTCGAGAAAGTGCGCGAAGCGACCCGCCTGGCGCAGGGGGCGGCACAGGAGCTGCTGATCGACGGGCCGTTGCAATATGACGCAGCAGCCAACCCGGCGATTGCCCGTGAACTGGCGCCAGACAGCCCGGTGGCCGGGCGTGCCACGGTGTTCGTGTTCCCCGACCTGAATACCGGCAACACCACGCACAAGGCAGTGCAGCGCAGTACCGACGGGGTCAGCCTGGGGCCCATGCTGCAGGGGCTGCGCAAGCCGGTGAACGACTTGCCGCGTGGGGCCCAGGTAGACGATATCGTGCATACCATCGCCCTGACGGCGATTCAGGCCAGCGTGGCGCGCTAAAAGCTGGGGCCGCCTTGCGGCGGCCCCAAGGGTCGATCAGGGATACTGCTGAACCTGGCCTTGCTGGTCATACTGCTGACCCGGAATCGGCTTCAGGTTCACTTCCACCCGACGGTTCTGCGCACGGCCATTGGCATCGGCGTTGCTGGCGATCGGCTGGTCCGGGCCCATGCCACGTACCGAAATACGCGAGGCATCCACACCCTGCGAGGTCAGGTAGGTGCTGACCGCCTGCGCGCGACGCTGGGACAGGTCCATGTTGTGCTGGCGGCTGCCGGTGCTGTCGGTGAAGCCGACCACCTCGATGGTGTTCTGGTTGAACTGCTTGAACGAGTTGGCCAGGTTGTTCAGCGGCGAATAGAAGCTTGGCGCGATATTCGCGGAGTCGGTGGCGAAGGTGATGTTGCCCGGCATGATCAGCTTGATCTGGTCACCCTGGCGCTGCACTTCCACGCCGGTGTTGGCCATTTGCGCGCGCAGCTCGGCTTCCTGCTTGTCGGCGTAGTAGCCATAACCGGCGGCGGCGGCACCCACGGCGGCGGCGCCGATCAGCGCACCCTTGCCGCGGTTGTTGTGGTCGATGGCGGCACCGGCAATAGCGCCGGCCAGCGCGCCCAGGCCACCGTACTTGGCGGTCTTGCTCATCCCTGTGGAGCCCTGCGCCTGACCCTGGCTGTCATACGGGTTCTGGCCGGCACAGCCGGTCATCAGGGCAGCGGCGGTTGCGACGATAATCAGACGACGCATGGTGAACATGGACAAGCTCCTACTGAATTCATGAATGCGAGAGATCGCAAACGGATCTATGCCAGCCTTGGATTGCGCAGGCAACGAAAAATTCCGTGAAAGTGCCTTCATGTGCCATCAGGCCCGCACGAAGGGGTTTTCGCGCATCTCGTCACCCAGCCGGGTATCAGGCCCATGGCCGGTCACCACGATGGCCTCTTCATCCAGCCGGTAAAGCCGCTCCCGGATCGAACGCACGATAGCCCGCTGGTCGCCGCCCCACAAATCGGTGCGGCCAATACCGCGACGGAACAGGGTGTCGCCGGCGATCAGCAGCTTGGCATCGGCAAACCAGAAACTCATCGAGCCCGGCGTGTGGCCTGGGGTATGCAGGGCCACGCCGCAGCCGCAGGCCAGCTCTTCGTCGTCATTCAGCCAGCGGTCTGGCGCAGGTACCGGGGTATATGGCACGCCGAACATCTGGCACTGCATCTCCAGGTTGTCCCACAACGCCTGGTCGTCCTTGTGCAGGTGCAGGGTGGCACCGGTCAGCGCCTTGAGCTTGCCAGAGGCCAGGAAGTGATCGAAGTGCGCGTGGGTATGGATGATGCTCACCAGCGTCAGGCCATGGGCCTGCAGGCGGGCCAGGATCTTCTCCGGGTCACCGCCCGGGTCGACGACGATGGCCTTCTTGCTCAGCGGGTCGCCAATCAGGGTGCAATTGCATTGCAAGGGGCCTACGGGGAAGGTTTCGCGAATAAGCGCTGGCGATGGACTATGCATGGGGGAATACGGCAGCTGGTTGATCGGAAGAGTTTGCATGCGTGCCCGTCCGAAATGCAAACCCTGCCAGTTTCAAGGCAAGAACAGCTTGAACAGCCCCCCGCCGAGCGCCCCGCCATTGGCGATCTCGATGCGCCCGCGCACCCCGCCGCTTTCATGTAACGCCGCGATGCGTGCGGCAAAGTAAAGGCCAAGGCCGGTACTGCCGCTGGTCGAATCGATGCCCTGGATGAATTCTTCCTGGCGTTCGAGCATGCGCTGTGGATAACCTGGCCCGTCATCGTTGACGCAGATGGCCAGCTGGTTGTCGGCTTCCTCGATGGTGATCAGCAAGGCATGCGCGGCAAAGCGAGTGGCGTTGGTGATGACGTTGGCGACCACCGAGGCCACCAGCTCGCGGTCGAAGAAGCCCAGTGGGTTGTCGGTGTCGACGCGCCAGGTGGCGAGGATGTCCTTGTGCCTGAGCACTTCCTCGTGGGCGGCCAATTGGGCTTCGATGAAGTCGTCCAGCTCGTGGTAGTCCGGGCATACCGGCAGCTGGTTGACGCCCAGTTTGTACAACCCCAACAGCTGCACCAGCATGCCGTTGAGGTGGCGAAACTCATGTTCCATCACCCCCTGCTCGGTACCACCGCGCAGTTCTTCGGGCAAACGCTCCATCCACTGGTTGTGGGCCTGGATCAGCGCCGACAGGGAATTCTTCAGGTCATGCACGGTGGAGGCGATCACCGTGGAAAAATCCAGCCCTTGATTGTCTTGATTCATGCGCCGAACACCCGAATGTGCAATTTGCGGTAACGGTCGTAACGGTTGTCGCTGGCGGGGATGCCGGCCACGCTGGTCAGGGCGTCGCGGCATTCCTGCATGATCGCTGGCTGGGGGTTCTCACCGCCGATGCGCAGCAGCGCCTGGGCGGTGTTCAGGGCGATACTGATGTTTTTCGGCTGCAAGCCCAACGCCTTGCGGAACAGCTGCAACGCCTCGCCAAGCTGCCCCTCCTGGTAACTGCGCACGCCTTGGCGATTGAGGCTGACGGCTTCGGTAATGGCATTGAGCACGCCCGGGTCGCTGGTCAGCTTGCCCACCTTTTCCATGACCTTGGGGTCATCACCGTAGCTTTCCACACAGCCCTTCAGCACACCGGCGGCGGCGGCTTCCTGGCCCATGGCCTGCAACTGTGCGGCGACGGTCAGGGCCGAATCGACCGAGAAGAACTGGTTCATCTTGTCCAGGCGCTGGATAGCCTGCTCGGTCAGTTTGGCCGCGGTTTCCGGGTCGCCGGCCTGCTGCAGGCTGGCGGCCTTCATCATGCGCGCGCGCACCTGCAACCCCTGGTCCTCGGGGTTGTCCTTGGCCACCTCGCTGAGCGTGGCGTTGATCTCGACCCGGGTGCGTGCATCCAGGCCAAAACCGGAATTCTTGTTCATCAGCGACTGCACCAGGCCAAGGTTGTTCTCGGGGTCCTTGTAGCGCGAGCTCTGGCCCTGGTTCACCGCATGGCGAAACGCCTTCGAGGCGCTCTCGAAGTCGTCGTTTTCCAATGCCAGCTTGCCCAGCGTCGACTGCCGGCGCACCGACAACGGTGACAGCCGCACGGCTTCTTCGAGCATGCTCTGCGCACGCCTGGTTTCGCCCTGGGCCACCAGCACCTCGGCCATGCCATCGTACAGGCTTGGCATGATCGGGAAGGCCTTGAGCGCCTGCTCGTACACCCCCTGGGCCTGGGCATTCTGGCCACGCTTGTGCATCAGGCTGCCCAGGGCCGCGTACACCCACGGCTGCGGGCGGCTGGCGAGGATGGCCTTGAGGAATTTCTCCAGTTCCTCGAAGCGATTGAGATTGCGCAGGGCATCGGCCCGATAGCGCAGGCACAGCGGCGCCAGGCGCGGGTCGCGCTTGCACAGCTCGGCGCAGGCAGCCAGCACTTCGGCCGGGCGATCGCGGTCCAGGGCCTGCAGGATCGGCTTCAGCAGGTTCTTGCGCTGGTACAGCTTCTCGACGCGCTGGGCCAGGCCAACCCGGTTGAACGGCTTGGTCAGGTAGGCATCGGGCTCGTGCTCGATGGCGCTGAGGACAATGGCCTGGCTGCTCTCGGCCGTGACCATGATGAATATGCACTCATGGCTGATGTGCTTGTCGAGGATCAGGTCTTCGAGCACCTGCTGGCCATTCTTCTTGCCGTCGCCCAGGTGGAAGTCCTGCAGGATCACGTCATAACGCTTCTGCGCGCACATGCGCAGCGCCTGCTCGCCGCTGTCGGCGGTGTCCACGTCACGCACACCCAGCTCGCGCAGCATGGACCGGGTCGACGTGCGAAAGTCGGTAAAGTCGTCGACGATCAGAAAGCTCTTTTGCCCGTACTGCAGCATCAACACGGCCTGCCTTGGAATAATTGAAAAATCGCGCGAAGCGATGCCACCGCTAGCTGTATCGGCAGCGGCTCGGGAAAGATGAGGGCAGCGCGTTGGCGGCCAGCAGCCCTGGCCTCGGTCATGACGCTAGCGGGCAATGCCCTGCGCAGCCAGCTTCAGGCCAGCAGCCCCAGGGTTTTGGCCTTGGCCACCGCCTGGGTACGCCGCTCTACCCCCAGCTTGCTGTTGATATGGCTGGCGTGGGTTTTTACCGTGTGCAGGGAAATGAACAGCCGCTCGCTGATCTGCTGGTTGGAACAGCCTTGGGCAATCAGCTCCAGCACCGCCAGCTCACGGCCGCTCAGCGCTTCGCCGCTGCCGCTGCAGGGCATCTGCGGCAGGCGCTTGAGCAGCTCGGCCTGCACCGGGCAAGCGGCGCTTGCCTGCAAGTGCTCGTGAAGCCACTGCGGGTGCTGCTCCAGCAACGGCTGAAACGGTTGCAGCACGCCGCCACGGGCAGCTTCCAGCAGCCTGGGCAGCAACTGGGCGGCCTGCCCTTCCCGGCCTTCGCCCAACAACAAGGCAAGCCACTGGCACAGGGCGTTGACGGCCAGCAGCATGCCGCCACTGGCCTGGCCGCGCTCGACCAGGCCGGCCAGGCGTTGCTCCGCAGCGTCGCCACGCGACTGGGTGCGCTCCAGCAGCGCCTGTTGCAAGGCAATGTGCAGCGGCAGCAACGGGTGGAATTCCGGCGCCGCCGCCGGGTGTTCGCCGCCATAGGTCTGGCCCAGGCGCAGCAGCCAGGATTCGGCCAGGTCCATGCGCCCCTGGGCCAGCCACAACTCGCATTTGACCAGGGTGATCATGGCCAGGTAGTAGACCGGCGGGACGTCCCAGATGTGCATCAGCCGCTCGGCCTCGGCCAGTTCGGCAAAGGCCTCGGCAAAATGCCCTTCGCGGCCATCCAGGGTGGCAATCACGCAGTGGCCGATGAGCACGCTGATGTCACGGCACGCCCGTGCCTCGCCCAGCCCCGCACGCAAGCGGGCACGGCCCTGGGCCGGTTGCAGGCGCGAGACCAGCAGGTAGCCTTCGTACAAGGTCAGGCGCGCGCGCACGGCATACAGGCGCTGCGCCGACAGCCCTTGCAGGCGTTGCAGCCCCTGGCGCACTTCGTCCAGTGCCCGCAGCACCTCGCCACGCGCGTGCAGGACGCGTGCGCGGTCGTAATGGGCCAGGGCCTCGAACAACGGGTTGCCGACCCGCTGCGCCAGCTCCAGGGCCTCGCGGTTCCAGCCCCGCGAGCGCCAGAAGTCGCCATCGGCAATCGCCAGGTTGGACAATGTCGACAGGCACACCAGGCGCTGGCCATAACGCTTGTTCGGCAGGCTTTGCAGGGCTTCACTGCAATAGGCCAGGGTGCGTTCGCGGTTGCCACGGCCCCGGGCGATCACACCACTGAGCGCCAGCCACTGCGCCAGCATGGACTTTTGCGCGGTCGCCGAAGGCGCCGGCAGGAAGCGGCTGAGGTAGCCTGCCAGCTCCTCGGCCGCGTCCAGTTGGCAGGCCAGGCCCAACGCCCAGCTGTACAGCACGATCAGCCGCGGCGTGCTGATCAGCAGGCTGTCGGGCAGGTCCATCTTCCAGCGCAGCAACATGCCGACGTTCTGTTCGGCCAGCAATTGTTCCTCGGACAAGCTCTGCACCAGGTTGGCGGCGACATCCAGGTGGCCGGCACGCAGGGCTTGTTCCACCGCCTCGTCCAGCAGGCCCTGGCTTTCGAACCAGCGGCAGGCGCGCAACTGCAGCGCTGCCAGCGGCTGGCTGGCCTGGCGGCTGCGCAACAGGTCGGAGAACAGGTGGTGGTAGCGAAACCAGTGGCCATGCTCGTCCAGCGGTACCAGGAACACCTGGTGCGCCTGCAGGAAGCGCAGGATCGCGGCACTGTCGTGGCGACCACGCACGGCATCGCACAACGGGGCGCAGAAGCGCTCCTGGCAGGCGGTGTCGTAGAGGAAGGCCTGCACGTCGGCCGGTAGCCTGTCGATGACTTCTTCCAGCAGGTAATCGCGGATCAAGCCTTCGCCGCCATGCAAAGCCTGGGGCAAGGCCTGCTCGTCAGCGGACTCGCTGGCCGCCAGCTGCCAGAAGCGCAACCCGGCCACCCAGCCGTCGCTGCGCTGGATCAGGTTGTCCAGCGCCTGGCCACGCAGGCCGGTGGGTTGGCGGCCGATCACCGCCAGTGACTCTTCGGCGGTCAGCCGCAGGTCCTGCTCATTGAGTTCGACCAGCTGCCGCGACAGGCGCAGGCGCGCCAGGTGCCAGTCCGGGCGCTGGCGGCTGGTGACCAGCAGCACCAGGCCGGGCGGCAGGTGATTGAGAAAGAACTGCAGGCAACGGTCGAGCACCGGCCCTTGGGCCAGGTGATAGTCATCCAGCACCAGCAACAGCGGCGTATCGGTTTGCAGGTACTGCGCCAGCTCGTCGAGCAGGCCATCGAGCCATTCCTCGAAGGCGAATGGCTGGTGGCGCTGGCGCATTTTCAGCAGGCCCATGGCCTGGCCGCCCAGCGCTGGGCAATACTGCTGCAGGCCTTCGAGCAGGCGCTCGAGGAAGCGGCCAGGGTCGGCATCGCGCTGGCTCAGGCCCAGCCACAGGCTGCGCCAGTGTTCGGGTAGCGCTTCGCAAAATTCGATGGCCAGCGAGCTTTTGCCGAACCCTGCGGGGGCGTTGACCAGCAGCAGCCGCCCGCCGAGGCCGGCCTGCAGCCGCTGGCACAGGCGCAGGCGCGGGACATGGCCGTCCGGCAAGGGCGGCCGGAAGAAACGCCCGTCCAGCAGGCCCAGGGCCTGGCTGGTGAATCCATGCGTACGGGACAGATCTGTCATGGCCGGCTCGTTCTGGTTGGAAGACTACGGCGATATGGATGCCTGCGAGACTAGCGGGTAACGCTGCGTATTTGAAGATGATGGGCGCCACCGGGCCGGAAAAGACTACGACAAAAAGCAACAAGGCTGATGGACAGGAGCTGGAGCGGGGGTTTGGAGAGATATTCAGCAGGTTTATCGGCTGTTCCGGGCGCTTCGCGGGTAAACCCGCTGCCACCTGAACTGCGCTATCCCGGTAGCAGCGGGCTTACCCGCGAAGCGCGCGGAACAGGCAAATGGAAACGCCCCGGCAAGCCGGGGCGTTCTGGGGCTGCACAACCTAGCGAATGCCCGACTGGCGCAGTGCCGCAGGCTGGAAATCCGCCTTGCTGGCGCTGAAGCCGAAGTCGTAGGCGCGCTTCTCTTCGTTCTTCATGCCCAGGGCCAGGTAACGGCCCGACTGCAGGTCGTAGATCGCCTCCAGGGTGTACCACGGCACTTCCACGTTGTAGTACGGCTGGGCATGTGCCTCGGACACCCGCCACAGCTGGCCACGGCCGTCATACTGGTCGATCACCGCTGCCTGCCAGGTGTCTTCGTCGATGTAGAAGTCACGCTTGGCGTAGATGTGCCGCTGGCCCGGCTTCAAGGTGGCGACCACGTGCCACACACGGCGCAACTCGTAACGGGTCAGGTCCTGGTTGATGTGGCCGGCCTTGATGATGTCGGTGTACTTGAGCTTGGGGTCGTCGAGCTTGAAGGCGTTGGAAGCGATATACAGCTCCTTCTTGCCTTCGAGCTTCCAGTCATAGCGGTCCGGGGCGCCGTTGAACATGTCCAGGTTGTCCGAGGTGCGCAGGCCGTCGGCGGCGGTACCCGGGCCGTCATACGACACTTGCGGGGCCTGGCGCACGCGGCGCTGGCCAGCGTTGTAGATCCACGCCTTGCGCGGTTCCTTCACCTGGTCGAGGGTTTCGTGTACCAGCAGCACGGTACCGGCCAGGCGCGCAGGCGCGGTCACTTCCTGCTTGAAGTAGAACAGGATGTTGCCCGGGTTGTTCGGGTCGTAGTCCTTCATCTTGTCGCGGAAGACGAACTGGTCGGAAAAGTACACAGGGTTGAAAGACCCGTTCTGCTGCGGCGTGGCCTGGGTCACCAGGCGGCTGACGCTGCCGCCGCGGTAGCGGGTGATATGGTTCCAGATCACTTCCAGGCCGCTTTTCGGGACTGGGAACGGTACGGCGGTGCGGAAGTTGCTCAGGCCGTTGCCGCCTTCGACCAGGGTGGTCTTGGTGGCGTTTTCCTTGATGGCGGCGAACACATCGGCCGGTACCGTGGCACCGCGATGGGTCTTGTATACCGGAAGCTTGAAGGTGTCCGGGTAGCGCTTGAGCATGGCCAGCTGGCCCGGCGACAGCTTGTCCTTGTACTGCTCGGCATTCTGCGCGGTGATGGTGAACAGCGGTTTTTCACTGCCGTACGGGTCGGACAGGAAGCCCTTGCCGTCGGCGCTGCCGGCGCTCTTCGCCAGCGGCTCCCATGGGCCGATCGAGCCATCGGCGTTACCGGCCTTTTCGGCCCCCATCGGGGTCAGGGTACTGCCCAGCTTGGCTGCCTCGTCGGCGGATACCGCAGCCATGACGCTGGTGGCCAGCAGGGACAGGCCCAGTACACCGGCCTGCAGCAGACTTCTGGTCTTGTTCATGTCGTGTCGTCCTGGATCTGTGTGCTTAGAAGTTCACGCCGAAGCTGAGCGCGACGAAGTCACGGTCATCCACGGTGGTGTACTTGCCATCGAAGAAGTTGGTGTACGACAGGCTTGCCGTGTAGGTGTTCTGGTACTCGGCGTCGAGTCCCAGGCTGACCGCCTTGCGGCCTTCCTCGAAGTTGGCGCCCGGGCCTGGCGAGTAGCCGGAGACGTCATGCGACCAGGCCACGCTGGGTTTCAGGTTGACCCCGGCGAAAACGTCGTTGTAGTCCCAGATGACCCGAGCGCGGTAACCCCAGGAAGTACTGGTGGTAAAGCCATCGTTCTCGCAGTTGCGCGACAGGTTGGCGGTAGAGGCCCCAGCGCCTGCGCCCGCGATGGTGCTGGCATTGAGCGCCTGGCAAGTATTGGCACCGCCCGTGGATGGCAACGGGCCGGGGCCGAATACAGGGTCACGACCGTAACGGGTATCGTGTGCGCTCTCCAGGCCGCCGACATGAGTGACACCCACCTCACCGACCACCGTCATGCGGCTGGCGCCCATCACCTGGTCGAAGAAGTGCGTCAGGGTGGTCTGGAACTGCGTGATTTCCTTGCGGCGGTAGCCGTGCAGGTCCTGCCCTGGCGTACCGCTCAGCAACGATGCATTGCTCAACGCGCCGCCAATCGGACGCACCCCGGCGAACAGGATATCCGTGGTATTGAGCTGCACGGGTGCGTTGGGGCGATAGCTGAGTTCGCCGCTCCAGGCGGTCCCGGTGGGCAAGGTGGTGGAGAAGCTCAAGCCATAAAGGCGAATATCTTCGGGATACTCGACGAAGTACTCGGAATTGCCAGCCACGATCAGCGGTGCCAGCGCACGCAGTTGTGCAGGCAGGGCGCTCAACCCGCCAAACACGGAAGGCGGTGCGCCTGTGGCGCTGAAGATTGGCGCACGGCTGTGGTAGTTCATGAAATAAGCGCCGAATTCAGTATCCAGCGGCTCGAACATGTAACGCATCGCTACGCCGAACTGGCCGCTGTCGCGCGCATCACGATCAGCGCCACGGCGTACCATCACCCCCTCTTCGTTGATGTTCACGCCCCGGCTGGCCAGGAACTGCTGCGCCGCGCCCGGCACCGTGCGGCTGCTGTTGAGCACGCGCAGGTTGTCGGTACAGCCGTCGGCAATGATGTCCGGCTGGGAGAAGAAGGTGCCGCAGTTGTCGACGACCGTCTGGTCCCACTCGATCTGGTAGAAGGCCTCGGCCGACAGGTTGTCGGTCAGGCTCTGCGAGACGTAGAACATGTTGACCGGAATCAGGCCTTCCTTGATCTCGGCCCCCGGGCGGCGGAACGCCGACACGTCGATCGGGTTGATCGAGTTGATACCGCCACCGATGAAGGTACTTTCACCCCAGCTCACCACCTGCTTGCCCAGGCGCACCGAGCCTGGCTGATCGCCGATGGAATAGTTGTGGTAGACGAAGGCATCGAGCAGCTCCGCGCCGGACGACTTGGCGCCTTCCTTGCGGTTGGAGTCGCTGATGTCCTTGAATTCGCGGCCTTCGTCTTTCAGTTCGAAGTCGTACCAGTACTTGCCCCGCACGAATACGCCAGTGTCGCCGTACTTGAGCTCCAGGTCATGGATGCCCTTGAAGATCTTGGAGAAGGTTTCGCCCTTCTTGAAGTTCAGGTGGCCATCGTCCGATGTCTGCGACAGGCCCTTGCCGCCGTTGTTCACCCCGATCAGGTTCTTGTTGGGGTTGGCCGTCGACCAGCTGGCGCCGATGGAGAGCGACGAGTCGAACTGGCCTTCGATTTCACCAATGTTGAAACTGACAGCGAAAGCAGGACTTGCGAGCGTGGAAGCAAGGCTGACGGCCAAGGGCAACTTGGCCCGGCGCCAGAACGGGTTTGCAGATTTCATCGACGCTACTCCATGTACTTTTTTTGTTATGGCAGTGAGTCCTTTCAAGAACGGCCCGAGCGACCGGTTTGCAGGCTTGCGCCCGCGACGACATGGCTTGCGCATGTCGCCACCCCCATTCCTGAAAATCCCCTGGCCCCGACTATAGCCAGCAAGGCACAGGCGCTTGATCCCTCTAAAGTGTGATTTGCGCTCCGTGCTGCCAACGCGCTGCCGTGTGCTGTCGGTGGCGCGCTGGCGGTGCTAAAGGATGGCGTATTTTCGCCGTTTGGCAAGGTTGGAGCGCTCTAGAATGCGGGTCGCATGCTGTGCAAGGCGACCCGCAGGGCGGTTACAGGGTGGAAAGGAAGGCGCTGTTGCTGGCCTGCCACTGGACGATGTCCTGGCGGATGCGTTTCTTGTCGAGCTTGCCGACGCTGGTCTTGGGAATTTCAGTAACAATGGCGATCTGGCTTGGAATCGCCCATTTGTTGATATGCCCTTGCTCGACAAAGGGCTTGAGGTGCTCCTTGAGTGCCTTGGCGTCGATGGCCTGGCCTTCGCGCACCACCAGCAGGGCAAACGGGCGCTCGCCCCATTGCGGGTCGGCCACCCCCACCACGGCCACTTCGCGCACCGCCGGGTGGCGGCTGACCAGGTCCTCCAGATCAAGCGAGGAGATCCACTCGCCACCGGTCTTGATCACATCCTTGATGCGGTCGCGGATGTCGATGTAGCCCATGCCGTCCAGGGTCGCGACATCACCGGTGTGCAGCCAGCCCCCCTGCCACAGCTCCTCGCTCTTCTCCGGCTCCTTGAAATAGCCCAGGGTCAGCCAAGGTGCACGCAACACCAGCTCGCCCTGGGTTTCGCCGTCGGCAGGCAGGAAGTTGCCGTCACCGTCGACGATCGCCGCTTCCACCAACGGTACCGGCACGCCGGCCTTGATGCGGTAGGTGACGCGCTCATCGTCGCTGCCGGCCTGCAGCTCGTCGTTCAGGTGGGCGGCGGAAATCAGCGGGCAGGTTTCCGACATGCCATACGCCGCAGTCAGCTGGATGCCACGCGCCAGGGCGGCCTGGTACAGCGAACGGTTGAGCGCGCTGCCGCCAATGATGATCTTCCAGCCGCCAAAACTCTGCCCTTGGGCGGTCGGGCAGTTGAGCAGCATCTGCAGGATGGTCGGCACGCAATGGGAGAACGTGACCTTTTCCTCGCGCCACAGCTTGACCAGCATCTCCGGCTCGTAGCGCCCCGGGTACACCTGCTTCATGCCGAGCATGGTGGCAACGTAGGGGATGCCCCAGGCGTGCACGTGGAACATCGGGGTGATCGGCATGTACACGTCGTCGCTGCCCATCAACCGCACGCTGTCGATGCTGCCGGTCACCGAAGCTTCGGCCAGGGTATGCAGCACCAGTTGCCGGTGAGTGAAGTACACACCCTTGGGGTTACCGGTGGTGCCGGTGGTGTAGAAGGTGGTGGCCACCGAATCTTCGTCGAAATCCGGGAAGGCGTAGTGCGGGCTGGCAGCGGCCAGCAGTTGCTCGTATTCGCCGACCAGCCCGGGCAGCTCGGCGGTCTTGTCCGGGCCATCGGTCAGCAGCAGGGTCTTGTCGACAGTGGTCAATTGCCCGGCAATGGCCTGGTACAGGCCGACGAAGTCGCTGTTGACCAGCACCACGCGGTCTTCGGCGTGGTTCATGGTGTAGAGGATCTGCTCGGGCGACAGGCGCACGTTGATGGTGTGCACCACCGCACCGATCATCGGGATGGCGAACATGCATTCCAGGTAGCGGTGGCTGTCCCAGTCCATCACGGCCACGGTGTCACCCGCCTTCACGCCCGCCTCGGTCAGCACGTTGGCCAGGCGCGCAATGCGCTCGTTGAGCTGAGGATAGGTCAGCCGCAACTGGTCGCGGTAGACGATTTCACGGGTCTTTTCATAGCGGCTGCCAGACATCAGCAGGCGTTTGATCAGCAGCGGGTAGGCGTAGGCGCCCTCGGCGGGCTTGATGATGCGGGTCTGCAACATGGGTATCCCTTTCTGGAAAAGGCGGGCCGGACAACTCTGGCAACTACTGTAGTCCGCCAATGTGACGGCCAAATCAGCCGAAGGAATGATTTGTGCGCCAAAGGTATGAGTGAGGGGCGTTGACGGGCGGTAACCGCGGGCTAGACACTGCGCTGACAGCTTCAGGATTTGTGCTGGATCTGCAGGCCCTTTCGCGGGCCACAACACCGATACCCCTGCCCTGCACCGGAGAGCCCCATGCCCAGCCCGCGTCGTGCCGTGTTTCTCGATCACCAGTCCCTGGACCTGGGCGATCTCGACCTCTCGCCCCTGAAGCAACAGTTCGACGAATTCGAGCTCTACGCCGCAACCCGCCCGGACCAGGTCGCCGAACGCCTGCAGGGCGCAGTGGCGGTAATCAGCAACAAGGTCGTGCTCGACGCCGCGGCGCTAGTCGCCAATCCGCAGCTGAAGCTGATCCTGATTGCCGCCACCGGCACCAACAATGTCGACCTGGCGGCGGCCCGTGCCCAGGGCATCACCGTCTGCAACTGCCAGGGCTACGGCACCCCGTCTGTGGCCCAGCACACCCTCGCCCTGCTGCTGGCCCTGGCCACCCGCCTGTGCGACTACAACCAGGCAGTAGCCGCCGGCCGCTGGGCCGAGGCCAGCCAGTTCTGCCTGCTGGACTTCCCTATCGTCGAACTGGAAGGCAAGACCCTCGGCCTGCTCGGCCACGGCGAGCTGGGTGGCGCGGTGGCACGGCTGGCCGAAGCCTTTGGCATGCGCGTGCTGAGCGGGCAGATCCCCGGCCGCCCGGAACGCCCCGACCGGCTGCCGCTGGACGAGCTGCTGCCACAGGTCGACGCCCTGAGCCTGCACTGCCCGCTGAACGAGCACACCCGGCACATGCTCGGCGCCCGCGAACTGGCGATGCTCAAGCCCAATGCACTGGTGGTCAACACCGCTCGCGGTGGCCTGATCGACGAGCAGGCGCTGGCCGACGCCCTGCGCAGCGGCCACCTCGGCGGCGTCGCCACCGACGTGCTGAGCGTGGAGCCGCCGGTCAACGGCAATCCGTTGCTTGAACCCGGTATTCCGCGCCTGATCATCACCCCGCACAGTGCCTGGGGCGCAGTGGAGTCGCGCCAGCGCATCGTCGGCCAGCTGAGCGAGAACGCCCAGGCCTTCTTCGCCGGGCAACCGCGCCGCGTGGTCAGCTGAGCGCGGCGCCCGGCTCTGCTACACTGCGCCACTTTTTCAGGAGGCGTCGTCCATGGACCCGCGCAGTGAAGTGTTGCTCCGCCAGGCAGAGCTGTTCCAGGGGCCGCTGCTGCTCGCCGGTGCCCCCGCCGACGGCCTGCTCGGCCAGTTGCCCCAGGCCCAGGCCTGGACCTGGCATGCCGGCGATCAGGGCATCCTCGAAAGCCGTTACGCCGGCCGCAGCCACTACGGGGTCGAGCCGCCACAGGTGGCGTTCGACAGTGCCGTGCTGTTCCTGCCCAAGTCCCGCGAATTGGCAGCCTACCTGCTCAATGCCCTGGCCGCGCGCCTGGGCGGCCGCGAGCTGTACCTGGTCGGCGAGAAACGTGGCGGCATCGAAGGCGCAGCCAGGCAACTGCAGGCGTTCGGCAAACCACGCAAACTCGACAGCGCCCGCCATTGCCAGCTGTGGCAAGTGAGCATCGACCAGGCACCAGAAGCCAAACCCCTGGAAAGCCTGGCCGAACGTTTTGAACTCGCCCTGGAAGACGGCCCGTTGCACGTGGTCAGCCTGCCCGGGGTGTTCAGCCATGGTCGCCTCGATCGCGGTACAGCCCTGCTGCTCAAGCACCTCGATAACCTGCCAAGCGGGCATGTGCTGGACTTCGGCTGCGGCGCCGGGGTGCTCGGCGCCACGGTGAAACGCCGTTATCCGCAAAGCCGCGTGACCCTGCTCGACGTGGATGCCTTCGCCGTGGCCGCCAGCCGCCTGACCTTGGCGGCCAACGGCCTGGAAGGCGAAGTGATCAGCGGCGACGGCATCGACGCGGCCCCTACCGAACTGAGCCTGATCCTGAGCAACCCGCCATTCCACACCGGGGTCCACACCAACTACCAGGCATCGGAAAACTTGCTGAAAAAATCGGCAATTCATCTGCGAAAAGGTGGCGAAATGCGCCTGGTGGCCAACAGCTTCCTGCGCTACCAGCCGCTGATCGAAGGCGCGCTGGGCAACTGCCGGGTGCGCGACGAAGCCGATGGCTTCCGCATCTACCAGGCAACACACGGATAAAAACAGCGCTTGCCGAAAGCGTTTTGCCTAGGCAGAATCCGCACCGTCCTAGGGGAGTAGTCTCCCGCGAGCGCCCAGCTCGCCCGGTACGCGTCAACATACTTGGCCCACAGGCCATGGCGCGTGCGACCCACCATGCAGGCTGCATGGCGAGATCCGCATAGACGGATCCAGGGTTTGACAAGACCTATGACACGCACACCTTACCCGGGGCGGGGAGGCTGTACGTGTCATAGCCGTGTCGACCCGCCCCCGTAGGAATCCTGATGCTGGAATCTCTGTTGGTCCCCACCGCAATCGTTGCGCTCGCCGAAATTGGCGACAAGACGCAACTGCTCGCGCTCATTCTCGCGGCCCGCTTCCGCAAGCCATGGCCGATCATCGCCGGCATCATCGCGGCGACCCTGGCCAACCATGCCGCAGCCGGTGCCGTGGGGGCATGGGTCGGCAGTTTCTTCAGCGCTGCGGCGCTGCACTGGGTGCTGGCCGCGAGCTTCACCGCCACGGCGCTGTGGACCCTGGTGCCGGACAAGATGGATGACGACGAGAGCCCGGCGCGCCGCTTCGGGCCGTTCCTGACGACGCTGATCGCGTTCTTCCTGGCGGAAATCGGGGACAAGACCCAGGTCGCCACGGTGATGCTGGCGGCTCAGTATCCGCACCTGATCATGGTCATCATCGGCACCACCCTGGGCATGCTGATTGCCAACGTACCGGTGGTCCTGGCAGGTAACTTCGCAGCAGACAAACTGCCGCTGACGCTGATTCGTCGCCTGGCAGCGACAGCGTTCTTCGTGCTGGCGATCGTGGCCGTCTACTCGGCGATGAAGGCCAGTGGCTGGGTCGGGTAACCCGCAAGGCGCGGCTGCTGCGTAGCCCATCGCGACACAAGGCCGCGCCTACAAGCAGTACGCGCCTGCTGTACGAGCGGCCTTGTGTCGCGACAGGGCCGCGAAGCGGCCCCATGACCAGCAATTACTTCTTGGCCGCCTGATACAGCGGCATCACCTTCGGAATCGCCGCCTGCAACGAAGCGATACGGCTCGACGACGCCGGGTGGGTGCTCATGAACTCGGGCGGCGCACCTTCGGAAGCCTTGGTCATCTTGTTCCACAGGGTGATCGCGGCATTCGGGTCGTAACCGGCACGTGCCGAGAGTTCCAGGCCAATCAGGTCGGCCTCGTTCTCGTTGGCCCGGCTGTTGGGCAGGGTCATGGCATAGTTCACCACCGTGTCGGCCAGGGCCATGCTGCTCTGGCCCAGGCCGAAGATGGCACCGGCACCCTGGCGGGCCATTTCCACGCCGTACGCCTTGGACATCGCCTCGCGGCTGTGCTCACGCAAGGCGTGGGCGATCTCGTGGCCGACCACCGCGGCGATTTCCGCATCGGTGAGCTTGAGCTGGTCGATCAGCCCGGTATAGACGATGATCTTGCCACCCGGGCCGCAGTTGGCGTTGAGCTCGTCGCTCTTGATCACGTTGACCTGCCAGTCCCACTGCGCGGCATCCGGGCGGAACTTGGGGGCCTGGGCGATCAGGCGGTCGGCGATGGCCTGCACGCGCTTGGCATCGCTGCTGGACTTGTCGAGCACGCCTTTGCTGGACGCCTCGCCGAGGGTCTGCTGGTACGACTGGGCGTACATCTGGTTGACCTCATCGGCCGACAGCATGCTGAACATGTATTGCTGGCGTTCGACGCCGACAGCACCGCCGCTGGTGGTATTCACCGCCTGGCAGCCAGCTAGCAGGATGCCAGCACTCAACAGGCTGACGACAAAAGACTTACGCATGAAAACACTCCCTTTACTACATGCGCCGTATCCTAGGCTGACTGGCCCGTGGGCCGCCATAGCCGTAGATAAGATTTCACACTGAAGCCAGACAACCTCGGGTGCACACCGGCCATCAGGCCGGGGTCAGGCACTCCGGGGCGTCCAGCTTCGGGTCATTGACAAAGTTGGCCAACGCCCGTTCACGCAACTGTGCCGACGGGCTGGCCAGCAGCTCGTGCAGGCGCGTCAGCGGCGTGTCCGGGTCAAGCCAGGCCGCCTGCCCTGCTTCGTCCAGGATCAGCGGCCGGCGCTGGTTCATTGCCGCCTGGGTCACCACTGCACAGCTCAGCCACACCTGGTCTTGCACGGGGTAAGCCTCCCACACGGCGGCGAAGTATAGCGATGCGCCCTCCCCTGGGGTCAACCAATACGGGCGCTTGCGCACATTGCCACGCCATTCGTAGAAACCGTTGGCCGGCATCAGGCAGCGCCGCTGGCGGAACGCATCACGAAACATCGGCTGTTCGGCCAAGGTCTCGGCACGGGCATGGGCGGGGGTGCGGGACAGGTCGGTGAGCCAGGCCGGGGTCAGCCCCCAGCGCGCCTTGGCCAGTTGCAACTGGCCGTCCAACTGGCGCTGGATCAGCACCGAAGCCCCGGGCGAGATGTTCCATTGGGCCGGTTGCCCGGCAGGAAAGCCCGGTAGGCAGACCAGCGCCTGGGGCCAGCGAAACAGCGCGTAACGTCCACACATGGGCGAATTCAGAACCTAACAGATCAAGGTACCGGGGAAACTCTCCGGTTCGTCGCCAACCAGTGGCTGGGCGTCATTGTACGCATCGATCAGCTGTCGTGCGTATTCGGCCTGCTCATCAGCCACGGCCAGCCCCAGCAGGCCTTGCAGCGGCAGCTCGCCGGCAGCACCGACCAGGTCACGGCCAACCACGTGCACCACGACCCCTTCGCTGGCAAGCATACCCGCCAGCATTTCCGCCTCGAGCAGGCTTTCCGGTTCGTAGATGCGCTGCATCAAGTGTCATCCTCACGGCGGACTTCGAGCAGCCATTCGTCACCATGCACCTGCAGAATGCACACCACAGGCTGGCAACACACCTGGCAATCCTCGGTATAGACCTGGTCGCCAGCAGACAGATCGACGGTAGTTTCCACCCGTTCGCCACAATAAGGGCAATCGTAGAAGTCGGTTTCCAGCATCGCGGTCTCCGCAGTGACTTATGCGTATAATTGCCGGTCTGTTTACAGGGCCTGCGTGCGTCCGAGCCGTTTTTCGGAGCCCGTCCCTACCTTATTACCCTAGCCGTTTCCAACAAGAGAGCATGATGGGCGAATTCGATGCCATCCGACCGTACGACGACGCTGAGGTCCCTGCCGTTCTGGCACGCCTGCTCAGCGACCCGGCATTCCTCGATATCCTCACCCACTTCCGCTTCCCGCGTGCCGCCGGCGCCCTGGGCTGGTTGCTCAAGCCGCTGATCGCCCGCCGCCTGCGCAAGGAATTCGCCGGCGTTACCTGTGTCTCGACCTTGCAGGACAAAGTCGAGTACTACGTCGACCAGACCATCGATCGCGCCACCGACGGCGTTACCTATTCTGGCGTCGAGCAGCTCAAGGCCGGCACGGCCTACCTGTTCCTGGCCAACCACCGTGACATCGTCATGGACCCGGCCTTCGTCAACTATGCGGTGTACCACGCCGGCCTGCCCACGCCGCGCATCGCCATTGGTGACAACCTGCTGCAAAAACCCTTTGTCAGCGACATGATGCGCCTGAACAAGAGCTTCATCGTGCACCGCTCGATCAGTGGGCGGCGCGAGAAGCTGGCCGCCTACCAGCTGCTTTCGGCGTACATCAACCACTCGATCCGCAACGACGTTACCTCGATCTGGATCGCCCAGGCCGAAGGCCGCGCCAAGGATGGTGACGATCGCACCGATTCGGCGATCCTCAAGATGTTCCACATGAGCCGCAAGGACGAAGCGTTCGGCGCGGTGATCCAGAGCCTGAACCTGACGCCGGTGTCGATCAGCTACGAATACGACCCATGCGACCAGGCCAAGGCCCGCGAGCTGTACATCCGCGCTACCACCGGCACCTACAAGAAGGCGCCGGGCGAGGACGACAACAGCATTGCCAAGGGCATTACCGGCTACAAAGGCCGGGTACATATCAACTTCGCCCCACCGGTGACCGAGTACTACGAGGACACCAAGCAACTGGCTGCCGAAATCGACCGTCAGATCCTCGGTGGCTACCGGCTGTTCCCGGTCCATTACCTGGCGTATGCGATGTGGGACGGCAAGGATGAGTCCTTGCAGGTGCCGAGTGCGGAAAAGGTATTCCCGGCTGATGAGCTGGCCCGGGCCAGGGAGGAATGGCAACGCCGCCTGGAGGCCTGCCCTGAGGAGCAGCGGCCGTATCTGGTGCTGCAATATGCAACGCCGGTGCGTAACCAGTATCAGGTCAGGCAGCAGGCATCGGTCGCCTGAAGGAACGCCGGCGCTGCTTTGCAGCCCATCGCAGGCAAGCCAGCTGCCACAGCGGCCGAGCTTGCCTGCGATGGGCGCAAGGCGGTGTCGAAATCAGACCCAGGTACTGAGCCAGGACAGCAGCAACGCCATCGCCAGGCACGAAAAACCCAGAATGTAGAAGTATCGCGGTACCCGCAGGTCGAACGCGTCGACCAGCACATCCTCCAGCGCCAGCATCTCGCGGGTTTCCGCCTCGCGGCGCCGTGCACTGTGCAGCAGCAACCCGCCCGGGCAGGTCAGCAACAGCGCCAGCAGATTGATCAGCTTGGTCGGATGGGCGGCCAGGAACCCCCAGAGCACTTGCAAGGACATCACGCAACCTCGGTGTGAGCGACGGCAAAGGCCCGCATTCTACCCAAGTCAAGCCCTCACGCCCGGCCCGGGCGACAAAGTGTCATTAAATTTCATCTGTCATGAGCTCGTCATCTGAACAGGCCACCCTGTCGGCCTTTCCATGACCCGGAGCTTGTTCATGCTGCATGCCGAAAACCAGGACCGCCTCTATCTGGTCGCCCAGAGCGATGACCAGCAGGCGCTGATCGATGGTTTTGCCATCAACGTGCAGGACCGCCAGTGGCTGGTGTATTGCGCATTGGGCGGGCACGCGCATGAAAGCCTGCCGGATATCGATCCCCATACCGGCCTCAGCGTGCTGGATTTCCAGATAGAAGCTGCGTAACCCTGCGCCGGCCTGTTCGCGGGCGCGCCGGCAAAAAGTCCAGATAACAAAAAACCCGCTACCTGAAACCAGGCAGCGGGTTTTCTTCGTGCGGCTGAAGGCTTACTGCCCCAGCACCTGGCCGATGCTCGGGTCCTTGAACAGGCGGGTCAGGGCATCGCTCAGCACATCACCCACCAACTGGTTGTTGGTTTCCTGGTTCGGCGCCATGCCGAAACGCTGGTCCAGCGAGGCGCCGTAACGGCCACTGTAGGTACGGCCGCCGTTGGCGACGTCGGCACGGAAGGTAGCGCCGATGGTCGCCTCGGTGACGTACAGGTTGTCTTTCGGCGACTGGTACTTCAGTTCGGCCAGGGTCACGGTCAGCTGCGGCGCGTTATAGGCGTTGGGCGTCGGGGTGAAGCCGAGCAGACGCACGGCGGCTTCGGCCTGGGCCTGCAGCTTGGGCACGATGTCGTTACCGCTGACGCTGATGGTGCTGGTTTCGGGGTACATGCCACCACGAGTGCCCAGGGACTGCGACGCCCGGCCGTCAACCACCCGGACCACCACCGGCTGGCCATGGCCGACCGGGGCGAGCTGGGCCTTGAGCGTGGGTTGCGGGTTGAGTTGTTGCGGGCTGTGGGCACAACCAACCAGGCTGAGGCTGGCCACGGTGATCAAACCGAACAACAGACGTTGCAACATGCGCGTTACTCCAGAAAATGCGGCGAAGGCCCACAGTATACCCAGCGACACATCGACCAGTCATCGGCCTGGCCCGGTTGTCACAATGGTTTCATCGCCGCGCCCTTATCCTTGCGCCAAGCCCCAACGCACAGGACCTGCTGCCATGGCCTCGCTCTGGACCCTGCTCTTCCGACGCCCGCGCCACAACGCCTATGCCCGCCTCGACGCCGACGGCAAATGCCTGGCCTTCAAGCAATGCAGCCAGGCCCCCAGCGGCAGCGGCTGGGTCCGGGTCGGGGAAATCCAGCTCGCCTGGCTGGGCCGCGAGCTGCCCGCCAGCGCCCGGGTTTGCGCACGCGCAAGCCGCCGCTGGCACCAGCGCATCCTCACGGCCTGACAAACGCTGCAATAAAAACCACGAATGGCGACATTTCTGCGCGCGACATCGCTATAATCTCCCCCCGATTATAAGGACGTCTCCTGATCGGGCCCCGCATCGCCGCTTGACCCCGGCAACTTCACCGCTTCGCCCACAGAGAGCCTTCCACTCAGGTCTTGCATCGGCTGTCGTGCCTGCTTTCCGGCCCTTCACACTGCATGAACCTGCGGGTTGCCATCGCGCAGTCCCCTTTTGAGGTTCACGTCTCCAAAAGAGCGTGAAAAAACGGTTTTCACAACTTCACAAGAGTGTGGCGAGCAAATGAACAGTCTGGCATGTGCAAAAGCGGCAGATGTGTCCCGAACAGCCCTGAACAGGCGGCAAATGCGCTCATCGCGGATGAGTATCTGAGCCGTTCCATAACGCACGCACGACACCTTGACCATAAGTCGAATTGCCGCACCCGTGGCAAACGGCGTTCAATAGCGAACCCGAAGACTGATTGGCGGTGCCCGCGGAAGTTGCAAGAACTGCGATAAGTCGGACATGGCGATCCTGGCGACCCCAGGTCCTATGCTGTCAATTAGGTAGCTGTAGATTGTGGAGACGCGTTAAATGGCGCAGAACGAATCGGTTGATGTGGTACTGGTAGGCGCGGGCATCATGAGTGCCACCCTGGCCGTACTGCTCAAGGAGCTCGACCCGACCCTGAAACTCGAGGTCGTCGAGGCGATGGACTCCGGAGCCGCGGAAAGCTCCAACCCCTGGAACAACGCAGGTACCGGCCACGCCGGCCTGTGCGAGCTTAACTACACGCCGCAGGCCGCCGATGGCAGCATCGACATCAAGAAGGCCGTGCACATCAACACCCAGTTCGAGGTCTCGCGCCAGTTCTGGGCCTACCTGAGCAAGAAGGGCAACTTCGGCTCGGCGCGTGCCTTCATCAACCCTGTCCCACACCTGAGCTACGTCGAGGGTGACAAGGGTATTGCCTTCCTCAAGAAGCGCTTCGAGCTGCTCAAGCAGCACCACGCCTTCGCCGAGATGGAATACACCGAAGACAAGGCGCTGATGAAGGAGTGGATGCCGCTGATGATGCCAGGCCGCCCGGCCGACCAGCGCATCGCCGCCACCCGCGTACTCAAGGGCACCGACGTCAACTTCGGCGCACTGACCAACAAGCTGCTCAAGCTGCTGGGCGACGCCGAGCATGCACAGGTCAAGTACAGCAAGAAGGTCGTTGGCCTGCGCCGTAACGGCAGCGGCTGGACCGTGAGCATCAAGGACGTCAACAGCGGCGGCAGCCGCGAAGTGGACGCCCGCTTCGTCTTCCTCGGAGCCGGTGGCGCGGCCCTGCCGCTGCTGCAGCTGTCTGGCATTCCGGAAAGCAAAGGCTTCGGTGGCTTCCCGGTCAGCGGCCAGTGGCTGCGTTGCGACAACCCGGAAATCGTCAAGCAGCACCAGGCCAAGGTCTACAGCCAGGCTGCGGTCGGCGCCCCGCCGATGTCGGTACCGCACCTGGACACCCGCGTGGTCGACGGCAAGAAGTCGCTGCTGTTCGGGCCATACGCCGGCTTCACCACCAAGTTCCTCAAGCACGGTTCGCTGATGGACCTGCCGCTGTCGGTGCGCATGGGCAACATCGGCCCGATGCTGGCCGTGGCCCGCGACAACATGGACCTGACCAAGTACCTGGTCAGTGAAGTGATGCAGTCGATGGAACAGCGCCTGGAAGCCCTGCGTCGCTTCTACCCGCAGGCCAAGGCCGAAGACTGGCGCCTGGAAGTGGCTGGCCAGCGCGTGCAGATCATCAAGAAAGACCCGAAGAAAGGCGGTGTGCTGCAGTTCGGTACCGAGCTGGTCTCGGCCCAGGACGGCAGCCTGGCCGCACTGCTCGGCGCATCCCCGGGTGCTTCGGTGACCGTGTCGATCATGCTGGAACTGATCGAGCGCTGCTTCCCCGAGCAGGCCAAAGGTGCCTGGGCTGCCAAGCTCAAGGAAATCTTCCCGGCTCGCGAGAAGACCCTGGCGACCGACGCGGCCCTGTACCACAAGATCAGTGCCGACAACGACGTGGCGCTGGACCTGGTGGAAAGCAGCCCGGCGGCCAAGCATTACGCCTGATTGAACCGGTAACGAAAAAACGCCCCTCGGGGCGTTTTTTTGTGCCTGGATACTCACCAACCTGTGCCGGCCTCTTCGCGGGCATGCCCGCTCCCACAGGTTCGGCGCCGCCCTCAGGCTCTGTGCTATCCCTGTGGCAGCGGGCGCGCCCGCGAAGAGGCCGGTGCAGGCTAACGATCAACCACGGGCGTTGGCGATGATCTCGAGGTACTCTGCCGCATTGCGCTGGTCGGCAATCTGCTCGACGAAGGTCTTGCCATGCTCGTCCTTGCCATCCAGGTCCAGGCCCGCTTCGACGAAGAAGCCGACAAAGCGCTCGAAATCGTCGACGCGCAGGCCGCGGTAGGCCTTGACCAGCTTGTGCAGCGACGGCGAGGTCACCCCGTCGGCAGGCTCGAATTGCAGGAACGTCTTGATGTAGTCGTCGCTGATCTCGTCGCCGATTACCTGTTTCTTGTCTTTACGCATTGCCGACTCCAACTGGACCATCACGGGATTTCGAAGGCCGGCAGTGTACCCCCCGCAGGCCGCGCGCCTCAACGCGTACGTACGGTGCCGGTGTGCAGGTCGGCCCAGATATGGCCGTTACCGTAGGTGAGGAACTGTACATACAGCGTTTCGTTGCGCAGCAGGTCCATGATTACCCGGTAGTCGCTGACCGGGTAATTCAGGCTCAGGGTGCGAGTCTTCTCGTCATACACAGGCTTTTTCAGGCTCTTGGCCGCTTCCCCGTCGAAGGTCAGCAGCACCTGGGTGATGGTGGCGCCCTTGCTCAGTGGCTTGCCCTTGAGGCGCACCTGCAATGATGAAGTGATCGGGATCGGCTGCTGGTCGGACTGGCGCTGGGCCCCGACGACCACCGAATAATCGGTTACTTGCAGCAATTGCTGGCCGGTCGGCGCTTCCTGGCGCAGGGACTGGTCGTCAGGTGGCAGGAACTGGCTGTGCAGCGGTGCGGCGGCGAGTGGCAGGCTGACCGCCAGCAGCAGGGGAAGAATCGCACGCATGTGAGGCTCCTTGTATGAAGGGGCACTCTAGCACGGCGTGCACCGCCTCTTGTAGGAGCGGCCTTGTGTCGCGATCGGGCTGCGCCGCAGCTCCTCGATTGAAGCTTCGCACCAACAAGGTCGGGGCCGCTTTGCGGCCCATCGCGACACAAGGCCGCTCCTACAGCTGAGTACGCCGGCCTGGCATCAATCGAACTGCGCAAGCATCCAGGCCTGGTACTCGGCAACGCCCTCGTCACCTTCGCGCGGCGCCCAGTGCGCGTGCTCGCCCTCGCCCACCGGCCGGTACGGCCCGGCCTTGCACTCGAACAGGATGCTGTCCGGCTCCAGTACCACCAACCCGTGGTAGGTGCCAGGCGCCAGGTCCACGCCCAGGCAGTCGCCGCCAGCCTGCAATATCCGCTTGCCGGTCACCGCACCCTGCTCATCGAACAACAGCAGGCCGAAGCGCCCCTTGAGGGCAAGCAGCGTTTCCGCCTTGTCGGCGCTGAGGTGGCGGTGCGGCGGAATGTAGGTACCCGGTTGCAGGCCGACTGCCATGCGGTGGCAGGGTTCTTCCATCTCGTGGAAATTATGGTGCTGGCGCCCGCGCGGGTTGGCGGCAGCCTGCGCGGCCAGCCCGGCGAACAACGCTTGGTCGATGAACGCAGGCTGGCGCATGGTTACAGCCCCTTGACCGCGAAGATGCCGTTGGCGTTGCGCCAGTAGCCTTTGTAGTCCATGCCGTAGCCGAAGATGTAGCGGTCGACGCAGGGCAGGCCCACGTAGTCGGCCTTGAGGTCCGGGCTGGCCTTGCGGTCGTGGTCCTTGTCGATCAGCACTGCAGTGTGCACCGAGCGCGCACCTGCGTGCTTGCAGAACTCGATGATGGCACTGAGGGTGTGGCCTTCATCGAGAATGTCGTCGACGATCAGCACGTCACGGTCAATGAACGAAACTTCTGGTTTGGCCTTCCAGAACAACTCGCCGCCGCTGGTCTGGTTGCGGTAGCGGGTGGCGTGCAGGTAGCTGGCCTCCAGCGGGAACTGCAGGTGGGTCAGCAATTTGCCGGAAAAGATCAGGCCGCCGTTCATTACGCAGAACACCACCGGATTCTTGTCGTGCAGGTCCTTGCAGATCTGCTCGCCGACTTTGGCGATGGCCGCTTCGACTTCGGCTTCGGTGTACAGGCAGTCAGCTTCACGCATGACTTGACGGATATGCTCGAGATCGGCGGACATGGCGCTCTCCGGGTGGCACTTTGGAAAAGCGGGCAAAGGTACGCATCCGCTCGTCACAGATCAAGCATTTATGGACTAACGTCCAAAATGACCAGACGACAGCACAGGCTGAATAGATTAATCTAGCCCGGTTTTTTTGCCCGCCTTTCGGAGCCCCCTATGCCCACTCGTGAGATCCGCCATCCGCTGATCCGCCACAAGCTCGGCCTGATGCGCCGTGCCGATATCAGCACCAAGAATTTTCGCGAACTCGCCCAGGAAGTCGGCGCGCTCCTGACCTACGAAGCGACCCAGGACCTGCCGCTGGAAACCTACGAGATCGACGGCTGGTGCGGCAAGGTGCAGGTTGAAAAGATCGCTGGCAAGAAGATTACCGTGGTGCCGATCCTGCGCGCCGGCATCGGCATGCTCGACGGTGTGCTCAGCTTGATCCCCGGGGCCAAGGTCAGCGCGGTCGGCGTTGCCCGCAACGAAGAAACCCTCGAAGCCCACACCTACCTGGAAAAGCTCGCCCCGGACATCAACCAGCGCCTGGCCCTGATCATCGACCCGATGCTGGCCACCGGCGGTTCGATGGTCGCCACCATCGACCTGCTGAAGAAGGCCGGCTGCAAGGAAATCCGTGCCATGGTCCTGGTGGCCGCGCCGGAAGGCATCGAAGCGGTGGAAAAAGCCCACCCGGACGTGCAGATCTACACCGCGTCGATCGACCAGCACCTGAACGAACACGGCTATATCGTGCCTGGCCTGGGCGATGCCGGTGACAAGATCTTCGGCACCAAGCAAAAGGACGCCTGACCATGCAGGACGGCTTCAACGACCCGCTCTGGCGCCAGGTCGTTTCGGGCGCGCAGATGCTCTTCGTGGCATTCGGCGCGCTGGTGCTGATGCCACTGATCACCGGCCTCGACCCGAACGTCGCGTTGTTCACCGCCGGCATCGGTACCCTGCTGTTCCAGCTGGTCACCGGCCGCCAGGTACCGGTGTTCCTGGCCTCGAGCTTTGCCTTCATCACCCCGATCATCCTCGCCAAGGGCCAGTTCGGCCTGGCCGAGACCATGGGCGGGGTGATGGCCGCAGGCTTCGTCTACACCTTCATGGGCCTGATGGTAAAAATCAAAGGCACCGGTTTCATCGACCGCATGCTGCCGCCAGTAGTGATCGGCCCGGTGATCATTTCCATCGGCCTGGCCATGGCACCGATCGCGGCGAACATGGCCATGGGCAAGGCCGGGGACGGCAGCGTGCTGCTGCCGTACAAGACGGCGATGATGATCTCCATGCCCGCCCTGCTGACCACACTGATCGTCGCCGTGTTCGGCAAAGGCATCTTCCGCCTGGTGCCGATCATTGCCGGCGTGCTGGTAGGCTTTGCCCTGTCGTTCGCCTTTGGCGTGGTCGACACGGCCAAAATCGCCGCCGCCCCGTGGCTGGAACTGCCCAACTTCACCGCGCCGGCGTTCAACTGGCAGGCCATCCTGTTCATCGTCCCGGTTGCCCTGGCACCGGCGATCGAGCACATCGGCGGGGTGATCGCCGTCGGCAGCGTGACCGGCCGTGACTACCTGAAGAAACCCGGCCTGCACCGCACCCTGCTCGGTGACGGCCTGGCCACCACCGCAGCCGGCCTGTTCGGCGGCCCGCCCAACACCACCTACGCCGAAGTGACCGGCGCGGTGATGCTGACCAAGAACTACAACCCGAAGATCATGACCTGGGCGGCGATCTTTGCCATCACCCTGGCCTTCATCGGCAAGTTCGGCGCGCTGCTGCAGAGCATCCCGGTGCCGGTGATGGGCGGCATCCTGTGCCTGCTGTTCGGCTCGATCGCAGCGGTGGGCATGAACACCATGATCCGTCACAAGATCGACCTGGCCGAAGCGCGCAACCTGGTGATCGTCTCGGTCACTCTGGTGTTCGGTATCGGCGGCGTGCTCATCGGCAGCGGCGATGGCCCGGATGACTGGGGCCTGAAAGGCATTGCCCTGTGCGCCATCGTGGCGATCGCCCTGAACCTGATCCTGCCGGGCAACGATGGTTGGAAGCACAAGAAGCTGGATGATCAGATGCCTTGAGGTCCTGGGGCGGCCTTGCAGCCCGGTCGGGTCACAAGGCCGCCCCTGCCCGGAATTCCGGCCCCTGTAGAAGCAGCCTTGTGTCGCGGCAGGGCTGCAACGCAGCCCCAGCTGTTCAAGCCTTTTCGCACATGTCAGCCAGCACCCTCGCCCACTCCGGGTGGTCATTCAGGCACGGCACCAGCACCAGCTCCTGCCCACCCGCCTCGACAAACTGCTCGCTGCCACGCATGCCGATTTCTTCCAGCGTCTCGATGCAATCGGCGACGAATGCCGGGCACATCACCAGCAACTTCTTCACCCCAGCCTTGGCCAACTCATCCAGCCGCGTCTCGGTGTAGGGCTCGATCCACTTGTCCCGGCCCAGCCGCGACTGGAACGATACCGACCACTTACCCTCGGCGATGCCCATTTTCTGCGCAAAGGCCTTGGCCGTGGCCAGGCACTGCCCACGGTAGCAAACCGCCCGTACCTCGGCGGACGCATCATGGCAACAATCGGCAGCCCGCAGGTCGTGCCGGCTGCCTTTGGGGAACAGCTTCTTCAGGTGCCGCTCCGGCAGGCCATGGAAGCTGAGCAGTACGTGGTCATACGGCTGTTCCAGGTAAGAACGGGCGCTGGCGGCCAGCGCCTCGATGTACGCCGGGTGTTGGTAGAACGGTTGCAGCACGCGCATCTGCAGCGCTAACCGCTGCTCTTCGATGGTCCGCCTGGCCTGCTCTACCACGGTGGTCACCGTGCTGTCGGCGAACTGTGGGTAAAGCGGCGCCAGGGTCACCTTGCGCACGCCTTGTCGGGCAAGCCGTTCCAGCACCTCAGGCAAGGCCGGCTGGCCGTAGCGCATGGCGATTTCCACCGGGCCGTGGGGCCAGTGTTCGACCATGGCCGCCTGCAGGCGCCGGGTCAGCACCACCAGCGGCGAGCCCTCGTCCCACCAGATCGAGCCATAGGCGTGCGCCGACTGCTCCGGCCGCTTGATCAGGATCAGCGACACCAGCAGGCGCCGCAGCGGCCAGGGCAGGTCGACCACATACGGGTCCATGAGGAACTGGTCGAGGTAGCGGCGCACATCGGCCACCGAAGTGGAGGCAGGGGAACCCAGGTTGACCAGCAGCAGAGCGTGATCGGTCATGCAGCGTCCTATGTCAAAGTTGGCTGGACAGGTTGTCCAGGGCCGATTGCAGATCGTTGAAGCGGAAGGTGAAGCCTGCCGCCAGCAAGCGTACCGGGCGCGCGCGCTGGCCGCCGAGCAGCAGGATCGACAGCTCGCCCAGAAGGGCCTTGAGCAGCACCGCCGGCACCGGCAGCAGCGCCGGGCGATGCAAGGTGCGGCCCAGGCGCCTGGCGAACTCGCGGTTGCGCACCGGCTCTGGGGCGCAGGCATTATAGGGACCGCTGGCGTCCTTGTGCTGCAAGAGAAAATCAATCAGGGCCACCTGGTCGTCTATATGGATCCAGGGCATCCATTGCCGCCCGTGGCCCAGGGGCCCGCCCAGTCCCAGCTTGAAGGGCAGGCGCAGGCGCGACAAAAAGCCGCCATCGCTGGCCAGCACCAACCCGGTCCGTACCAGCACCACGCGGATGCCCTGGGCCTGCGAACGCAGGGCGGTTTCTTCCCAGGCAATGCACAACTGGCTGGCGAAATCCTCTCGCACCGGGGGTGAAGCCTCGCTCAGCTCGCGTTCGCCGCCGTCCCCGTACCAGCCCACCGCCGAACCCGAGATCAGCACTTCCGGGCGCTGCTCACGGCTGCCCAGCCAGCTCAGCAATTGTTCGGTGAGGGCGATACGGCTGGCCCACAGCAGGTTGCGCCGAGTCGCCGTCCAGGGGCGGTCGGCGATCGGTGCACCGGCCAGGTTGACCACCGCATCGAGCTGATCGCCCGGCTCCAGTTGCTCCAGGCGGGCGATGCCACGCACGCCCGCCCCGCAGATCGTCGGCACCTGCTCAGGTCGGCGGCTCCACACCGTCAGCCGATGTCCCTGGCCAAGCCAGTAGCGGCACAGGTGCCGGCCAATCAACCCGGTGCCGCCTGTCAGTAATATATGCATGGCAGTGTCCTCGCAGATTGCGGCGGTGGTCTATTTTTAACAACAAGGCACTTTTTTGACCCGACGCTCTCGGATAAACATAGGCCAACCTGCCCGCCAAAGCGGTATAACCTTATACAAAAATTGTGCATTGTACAGGTTTGCCTGACAGCGTAGTCTGCTTACAGCAAGGTTTAAAGAGGCCATCATGACAGTACCAATCGCCATCATCGGGGCCGGTATCGCCGGCCTGTCTGCCGCCCAGGCTTTGCAGAAGGCCGGGCAATCCGTGCATTTGTTCGACAAAGGCCATGGCAGTGGCGGGCGCATGGCCAGCAAGCGCAGCGAGGCTGGCGCGCTGGATCTTGGTGCCCAGTACTTCACCGCGCGCGACCGGCGCTTCGTCGAGCAGGTGCAACAGTGGGTTGCCGCCGGCTGGGCCGAGCAATGGAAACCGCAGCTGTACAACTACCGCGATGGCGAACTCAGCCCCTCGCCCGACGAGCAGACGCGCTGGGTGGGGGTACCGCGCATGAGCGCCATCACCCGCGGCCTGCTCAAGGATGTGACCGTCAACTTCGGCTGCCGCATCGCCGAAGTGTTCCGTGGCAAGCAGTACTGGCACCTGCAGGATACCGAAGGCTGCAGCCACGGCCCGTACAGCCGCGTGGTCATCGCCGTGCCGGCCCCACAAGCCACACCGCTGCTGGCCGCTACCCCGAAGCTGGCTGCCGTTGCTGCTGGCGTGCAGATGGAGCCTACCTGGGCCGTCGCCCTGGCCTTCCAGACCCCGCTGGACACCCCGATGCAAGGCTGCTTCGTGCAGGACAACCCACTCGACTGGCTGGCGCGCAACCGCAGCAAACCAGGCCGTGACGAGCAGCTCGACACCTGGGTGCTGCACGCCACCTCAGCCTGGAGCCGGCAACACATCGACCTGGCCAAGGAAGAGGTGATCGAACAGCTGTGGGGCGAATTCGCCGAGCTGGTCGGCTGCGTGGTACCGGCACCGACCTTTGCCTTGGCCCACCGCTGGCTATATGCCCGCCCGACCAGCAACCATGAATGGGGCGCGCTGGCCGATGCCGACCAAGGCTTGTACGCCTGTGGCGACTGGTGCCTGTCCGGGCGTGTCGAGGGCGCCTGGCTGAGTGGCCAGGAAGCAGCGCGGCGGTTGCTTGAACACCTTGAGTGACAGAGTTATACAAAAAAACTAGTTTGCATAATTTCTTGGCTGTGCTGGAATTGACCTGTACAAGTTTTTGACCATGTACAGGTTTATGGAGACAGCCATGCACGACCCCTCCACGCATCGCAAGCCGCGCATTGCCATCAGTGCCTGCCTGACCGGTCACAGCGTGCGCTATAACGGCGGCCACAAGGCCTCCGACCTGTGTCGAACGCAGCTCGAGGAACATTTCGACTGGTTGCCGGTATGCCCTGAAGTGGCCATCGGCCTGGGCGTACCGCGCGACCCGATTCGCCTGGTCGGCGACCCCGAGCAACCGGAAGTGGTCGGCACACGCAACCCCGACATCGACCTGACCGGCCCGCTGCGCAGTTATGGCCAGCAGATGGCCGCGGAACTCGATGACATCTGCGGCTACATCTTCATGCAAAAGTCGCCGTCCTGCGGGCTGGAGCGGGTCAAGGTCTACCAGGACAACGGCCGCCCGGCCTTCCACAACGGGCGTGGTGTGTACGCCCAGGCGTTCTGCGCACAGCGCCCGGACCTGCCCGTGGAAGAAGAAGGCCGCCTGCACGATGCCGTGCTGCGCGAGAACTTCATCAGCCGGGTATACGCCTATGCCGACTGGCAGCGCCTGCTGGCCGAGGGCCTGAGCCGTGGGGCGCTGGTGCATTTCCATGCGCGCTACAAGTACCTGCTGATGGCCAACAACCCCCAGGCCTACCGCACCCTGGGGCGCATGCTCGGCAGCATGCGCCGTGATGACGACCCGCAAAGCATCGGCCCGCGCTACTTCAGCCAGCTGATGCAGGCGCTGCGCCGCTGCGCCAGCCGTGGCACCCATGGCAATGTGCTGCAGCACCTGAGCGGCTATTTCAAGGATGCCCTGACGCAGCAGGACAAGGCCGAGCTGCAGAGCATCATCAGCCAGTACCGGCAAGGCGTGGTGCCACTGGTGGTGCCGCTGACCTTGCTCAAGCACCACTTGCGCAAGCACCCCGACCCGTACCTGCTGCAACAGGCCTACCTGCAGCCGCATCCCGAGCGCCTGGGGTTGCGCAATGCTGTCTGAGATCTTGCTGCCCATCGGCGAGCTGGCCCGTCGCACCGGCGTCAACCCGGTTACCCTGCGGGCGTGGGAGCGGCGCTACGGCTTGCTCAAGCCTCAGCGCACAGCCAAGGGCCATCGCCTGTATCCGCTGGACCAGGTGGAGCGGGTACAGACGATCCTCGCCTGGCTGCAGCGCGGTGCATCGGTCAGCCAGGTAGGCGAGCTACTCGACAAGCCCACTGCCACGCCCCCCAAAGGCGACTGGCAGGCCAGGCAGTTCCAGTTGATCGAAGCCATCGCCAATCTATCCCAGCGTGCGCTCGACCAGCAGCTCAACCAGGCCATGGCGCTGTACCCGGCAGTGACCCTGTGCGAGCAATTGCTGCTGCCGCTGCTCGACATACTCGAGCTGCGCTGGCGCAACTACTTCAATGCAGGGCTGGAACAGATCTTTTTCAACACATGGCTGCGCAGCAAGCTCGGTGCCCGGGTCTATCACGACAACCAGTTGCTGCAAGGCCCTGCGGTGCTATTGGCCGATGATCACGAGCGCGGCTTCAACCCTGAATTGTGGTTATGCGCCTGGCTGCTGACCAATAACGGTATCGCCGTGGAAGTGCTGGAACACCCCATCGCAGGTGCTCAACTCAGCCATGCCGCCACCACCCTGAAAGTGCGCGCCGTCATCCTGTACCTTGGCCCGCGCATCGATGCCAAGGCGCTGCAACGCATGCTACGCAATCTGCCAACGCCCGCCCTGCTGGGCGGACCGACAATGGCCATGCACGAAGCGCAGCTCGGTAACCTCGACCACCCCGACCTCTCCTTGTTCGACACCCCCCAGGCCGCCCTGCGGTTGCTTCAGGGCAATGAGCGGCCGCCTGCAGGACTGGACTCATCATGCAATTGACCTGGCTGCGCAGCGACCTGCGCATCGATGACAATACCGCACTCAGTGCCGCCACTGAACGCGGCCCGACCATCGCCTTGTGGCTGGTCAGCCCCGGGCAGTGGCTGGCACATGACGATGCAGCCTGCAAAGTCGACTTCTGGCTGCGTAACCTGCGCGACCTGAGCCAGTCACTGGCGCGCTTGAACATCCCCCTGCTGATTCGCACGGTCGACAGCTGGGAACAGGCGCCACAGGCCGTGCTCGAGGTTTGCCGCCAGCATCGGGTGCAAGGTGTGCACTGGAACGAAGAGTACGGCCTCAACGAGCAGCGCCGTGACGACGCCACACGGGCCTTGCTGGAACGCTCGGCCATCCAGGTTCACAGCCATCTCGACCAGCTGTTGTTCCGTCCGGGCAGCATCCTCACCCGCAGTGGTGACTACTTCCAGGTGTTCAGCCAGTTCAAGAAGAGCTGCCTGGAGCACCTGCACCGCAGCCTGCCGGCCCTGGCCCGGCGGGTGCAGCGTCAGGCGCCGCTCCAGGTCGCCAGCGACCCCATACCCGAGCAAGTGAATGGCTTCGAACAGCCGGGGCGCTCCCTGCGCGAACATTGGCCTGCCGGTGAAACCGAGGCACAGGCGCGGCTGGCCCGCTTTGTCGACGAAACCATCGACGATTACCACCAGCTGCGCGACTTGCCGGCCAAGCCTGGCACCAGCCAGCTGTCCCCCTATCTGGCCGCCGGCGTGATCTCGCCGCGCCAGTGCCTGCACGCCGCCTTGGCCAGCAACCGAGGCGAGTTCGACAGCGGCAGCAGCGGCGTGCAGACCTGGATCAACGAACTGCTCTGGCGCGAATTCTACAAACACATCCTGACCGGTTATCCACAGGTCTCGCGCCACCGCGCCTTCCGCGCCCATACCGAAGCGTTGCCCTGGCGCGACGCACCGGGCGACCTCGCTGCCTGGGAACAGGGCCGCACCGGCTTTCCAATCATCGACGCGGCAATGCGCCAGCTGCTGCACACCGGCTGGATGCACAACCGCCTGCGCATGATCGTGGCCATGTTCCTCAGCAAGAACCTGCTGATCGACTGGCGCAAGGGCGAACGGCACTTCATGCGCCACCTGATCGATGGCGACCTCGCTGCCAACAACGGCGGCTGGCAGTGGAGCGCGTCCACCGGCACCGACGCCGTACCCTATTTCCGCCTGTTCAACCCGGTTTCACAATCGCAGCGTTTCGACCCCCAGGGGCAATTCATTCGCCACTGGTTGCCTGAATTGCAGGGGCTGAATGAAAAAACTATTCACTTGCCGGTGAAGACAGCCGATCTTTTTGCTACACATTGCTATCACAGTCCCATTGTCGACCTCGACAGTAGTCGCCAACGCGCACTGGAAGCATTCAAGAACCTCCCGCGTCGGCAGGATCAGAGGGCAGTATCGTGAATAATGTTCGTCGTATCTGGGTGACGGGCGCCGCCAACGGACTAGGCCTGGCGTTGGTGGAGGGGTTACTTGGGCAAGGGCACCAGGTAGCCGCAAGTGGCAAGGAGGACGAGGCGCTGGATGCCTTGGCGGCGCGCTATGGCCGCCAGCTGTTGCGTTTGCCCTGGCAGTTGCATGAAGAACAGCAGGCGGCACAGGCCAGCCAGCAGATCTGCCATGCCTGGTGCTCGCTGGATGGCCTGATCCTGAATGCCGGGACCAGCGATTACCTGGCGGACAATGTGCCAGCCAGCGAACTGTTCGAGGCAATTGTCACCAGCAACCAGTTGGCCGGCGAAAATTGCCTGGCCAATGCGCTGCCATTGCTGGCGCAAGGTGACTCGCCGCAGGTGATGGCGGTTTTCAACCGTTATTCGGCGTTGCAGTTGTACGCGCCGACGCAGCCGAGCGCAGACTGGAACAACATGCCGCAGTGGATGCGCAAGCAGCGCCAGGCATTGAAAGCCGAAGGGATCGAGCTGACCGTGGTGGGACCACAGTCGCTCAAGGCACCGGTGACCCCGGTGCAGGCGATACCGGAGGCGTGGGCAGCGCAGAGCGCGGCAGAAGAGCTGCGGCGGCGGTGGCCGCAGCGGGAGCCGGAGCTGGTCCTGGAAACCCTGGACCCAAGCGGTTTGTGGCCTTTGCCACGCTAGCCGGCATGGCGCCTGCAGGGCCCGACTGCCAGGCGGGTTCAGAGCGCCATGCGGTAATGCAGGCTGTAGCTTTCGACCCCATCGTTGGGCTGTTTCAGGCCGGCGTTGGAATAGTGGATCGCCCGTACCCCGATCTCATGCCCACCGGCAAAGCGCAGGCCAAAGCCGATGCGGTCTTCGAACTGGAATGACGAGCCCAGGTCGTTGTCTTCCAGCTCGGTACTGGAGAACGCTGCCACGCCAATACCCGCCTCGATGTACGGCTTCACCGAGTCGCCAGCAAATTCATAGACGAATACCGGTGCGAACGAGAGGCTGTGATTGCTTGCGGTCTCATCCCCGTCCCAATAGCTGTAGGCCCCATCCCAGTAACCGGTCAGGCGGCCGACACTGGTTTGCCACCAGCTCGCGTCCCAGTTCGATTGCAGCCCCAGCCGATAGACCATGGTCGAGTCGCCGGTCTGGCCCACCGAAAACGAAACGTCGGCAGCTTGCGCCGACAGTGTCTGCCCCAGGGTTACGACGGCAGCCGTCGCCAAGCACAGCAGTTTCTTCATGAGAAACATCCTTCTTCCTGATGCTGTTATTAGTGTCTGCCTCATGGCAGGCAAACGGTAGAAAGCGGCAGTAGTACGATAGTTCAGCTTGATTTCACGTTTTTTTCACAACGCAAAGCTTTGCACACTGTCGGATTTATGCCACAGCAAAGGCAGGATTTTTCTCAACGCTTGCGGATCGGCGCTGGTCCAGAAGCGGGTATCGCCGGCAGGCCCAGCGGCCAGCAGGTCATGTGCGGCCAGCAAGCGCTGCAGCTGGCGTGCCACCGCGGCGCCGGTGTCGATGATTGCCACGTCGGCAGGCACCATGTCGGCCAGCAACGGGCGCAGGAAGGGATAATGGGTGCAGCCGAGGATCAGGGTATCGCAGCCCGCAGCCAGCAGAGGCTGCACATAACCCGACAGCAACTGGTGCAGCGCCGGGCTGGCCAGGTCACCCGCCTCGATGCGCTCGACCAGGCCCGGGCAAGGCTGAGTGATGACCTGTACGTCGCTGGCGAAACGGTCGAGCAAGGCGGCGAACTTGGCGCTCTGCAGGGTACCAGTGGTCGCCAGCACACCCACCACGCCGGAACGCGTGGCGGCCGCAGCGGGCTTTACCGCCGGCTCCATGCCAACCAGCGGCCAGCTCGGGTACAACTCACGCAGGTCGGCCACCGCTGCCACCGTTGCGGTGTTGCAGGCCAGCACCATGGCCTTGGCGCCTTGTTCATGGAAGAACCCGGCAATGCGCCGGCAACGCTCACGGATATAGTCCGGGGTCTTCTCGCCATACGGCACGTGACCGCAATCGGCCACGTACAGCAGCGTCTCATGGGGCAGCAAACGCTGGATCTCGGCGAGTACCGACAAGCCGCCTACCCCAGAATCCATCACGCCGATCGGCGCCGAGCGCTCAGCCATCGCGCTTACCGCAGACCGCACAGGCCGGGTCGCGTTTCACCCGCAATTCGCGCATGCGGGTGCCAAGGGCATCGATCAGCAGCAGGCGCCCGACCAGCGGTTCGCCAAACCCGGCCAGCAGCTTCATGGCCTCCAGCGCCTGCAGGCTGCCTACCAGGCCGACCAGAGGGCCAATCACCCCGGCTTCGCTGCAGGTCAGTTCGGCTTCGCTGCCATGGCCGTACAGGCAGTGGTAGCAAGGGCTGTAGTCGCGCCGTGGGTCGAATACCGACAGCTGCCCCTCCAGGCGGATCGCCGCACCGCTGACCAGCGGTTTGACCGCAGCGACACAGGCGGCATTGACCGCCTCGCGGGTACTGAAGTTGTCGGAGCAGTCCAGCACCAGGTCGACCGCTGCCACTGCTGCGGCCAGCGAGTCTTCGTCCAGTGCCTGGCGATGGGCGACCAGGCTGATTTCCGGGTTGATCGCCTGCAAACGCTGCAAGGCCGAATCGACCTTGCTCATGCCGACGCTGGCACTGTCGTGAATGACCTGGCGTTGCAGGTTGGTCAGGTCGACGGTGTCGAAGTCGGCCAGGTGCAGCTCGCCCACGCCGGCGGCAGCCAGGTACAAGGCGACCGGTGAACCAAGGCCACCGAGCCCGACGATCAGCGCCTTGCTCCGCTTGAGGCGCAACTGGCCGTCAATGTCGATCTGGGCCAGCAATACCTGCCGGCTGTAACGCAGCAGTTCCTGATCACTCAGCATGGCAGCCGTCCCAGGGTAATGCGTTCATGGCCACCCAGGTCGGTGCGGCTGGCGACCTCGGTGAAGCCTTGTTCAGCCAGCAAGGCGCGTACTGCCGCTGCCTGATCGTAGCCGTGTTCCAGCAGCAGCCAGCCGCCCGCTACCAGGTGGGCGGGGGCCTGGGCGGCGATGACGCGCAGGTCGTCCAGGCCATCGGCGCCGGCCACCAGGGCGCTGCTGGGCTCGAAACGTACATCGCCGACGGCCAGGTGCGGGTCGGCGGCGGCAATGTACGGCGGGTTGCTGACAATCAGGTCGAAACGCTCGCCGACCAGGCTGTCGAACCAGTGGCTGACCCGCACCTGGGCGTTGGCCAGGCCCAGGCGCTGGCGGTTGCGCTCGGCCAGGGCGGCAGCCTCCTCCACCCGGTCCACTGCGGTTACCTGCCAGGCCGGGCGATCGCTGGCCAGGGCCAGGGCAATCGCGCCGGTGCCGGTGCCCAGGTCAAGGACCTTGGCCGGCGTGGCGGGTTGCAGTTCAAGGGCGGTTTCCACCAGCAGCTCGGTATCCGGCCGCGGGATCAGGGTATGCGGGGCGACTTCCAGGTCGAGCGTCCAGAAGCCCTGCTGGCCGAGGATGTAGGCGACCGGCTCGCCGTCGCGGCGGCGCTGCAGGTAGCTGGCATAGGTCTCGGCATCTTCGCTGCTGACGATCCGCTCGGGCCAGGTGTGCAGGTAGCTGCGCGACTTGCCGATGGCCGCAGCCAGCAACAGCTCGGCATCCAGCCGCTCGGTGGGCGATTCTGGCAGCTGCGCGTTGCGCAGCAGGCTGGCGATGATGGTCATCAGTCCCCCAGCGCGGCCAGCTGATCGGCCTGGTATTCGGCCAACAGCGGTTCGATGACGGCCTCCACGCCACCGGCGAGGATGTCGTCCAGCGAGTACAGGGTCAGGTTGATACGGTGGTCGGTCACCCGGCCCTGTGGGTAGTTGTAGGTACGGATGCGCTCGGAGCGGTCGCCCGACCCCACCAGCAGCTTGCGCTCGCTGGCGATGGCGTTCTGCGCGGCGCTGGTCTGCATGTCGTTGAGCTTGGCCGACAGCCAGGACATGGCGCGGGCACGGTTCTTGTGCTGCGAACGCTCTTCCTGGCACTCGACCACGATGCCGGTCGGCAAGTGGGTGATGCGGATCGCCGAGTCGGTCTTGTTGACGTGCTGGCCACCGGCACCGGATGCGCGGTAGGTGTCCACACGCAGGTCGGCCGGGTTGATCTCGATGGCGGCCTGTTCGTCCGGTTCGGGCAGTACCGCCACGGTGCACGCCGACGTGTGGATACGGCCCTGGGACTCGGTCTCGGGCACGCGCTGTACACGGTGCGCGCCGGACTCGAACTTGAGCTTGCCGTACACGTTGTCACCCTCGACGCGGGCGATGATTTCCTTGTAGCCGCCGTGCTCGCCTTCGTTCTCGGAGAGGATTTCCAGGCGCCAGCCACGCTTTTCGGCGTAGCGCGAATACATGCGGAACAGGTCGCCGGAGAAAATCGCCGCCTCGTCGCCACCGGTACCGGCACGGATTTCGAGGAACACGTTGCGGCCGTCGTTGGGGTCTTTGGGCAGCAGCATGCGTTGCAGCTGCGCCTCCAGCGTCAGCAGTTGTTCCTTGGCTTCACGCACTTCTTCCACGGCCATTTCGCGCAGGTCCGGGTCACTGTCCTTGAGCAGCGCCTGGGCGCCTTCGAGGTCGTCCTGGACTTTGCGCCACTCTTTATATGCAGCGTAGACCGGCTCGACTTCGGCGTATTCACGGGAATAGGCGCGGAAGCGCGTCTGGTCGGAAATGACCTCGGCATCACCGAGCAGCGCGGTGAGTTCTTCGAAGCGGTCCTGGAGGATTTCCAGTTTGTTCAGCAGCGACGCTTTCATTGCGGGGATTTGTCCGTCGAGCCCTCGTTGAGGGCAAAGAGTTCCTGGGCCATGGCCAGCGCATCGAGGCGGCCCTCGGCCGAGAGCCTTTTCAGTTGCACGCTGGGCGCATGCAGGAGTTTGTTGGTCAGCCCTCGGGCCAGTTGGGCCAGCACGTCTTCGGGGTTGCCGCCGTTGGCCAGCAGGCGCAGGGCTTTTTGCAGTTCTTCGTCGCGCAGGCGCTCGCTTTGCTGGCGATAGGCCTTGAGCACGTCCACTGCGGCCAGCTCACGCAGGCGCAGCATGAAATCTTCCGCCCCGACCGCCACCAGCTCTTCGGCGGCCTGGGCTGCGCCCTGGCGGCTCTTGAGGTTTTCCGCCACTACATCGTGCAGGTCATCGACAGTGTACAGGTAGACATCGTCCAGCTCACCGACTTCGGTCTCGATGTCGCGTGGCACGGCGATGTCGACCATGAAGATGGGCTTGTGTCGGCGCTGCTTCAGTGCGCTTTCCACCGCGCCCTTGCCGAGGATCGGCAGTTGGCTGGCGGTGGAGCTGATGACGATGTCGCTGTTGGCCAGTTCCTGGGGGATATCGGCCAGCAGCACGGCATGTGCGCCGAACTGTTCGGCGAGGATGCTGGCCCGCTCCAGGGTCCGGTTGGCGACGACGATGCGGCGCACGCCCTGCTCGTGCAGGTGGCGGGCGACCAGGGTGATGGTTTCACCGGCGCCGATCAGCAGGGCCTGGCTGCGGCCCAGGTCGCTGAAGATCTGCTTGGCCAGGCTGACTGCGGCGAACGCCACCGACACCGGGTTTTCGCCGATGGCGGTGTCGGTGCGCACCTGCTTGGCGGCGCTGAAGGTGGCCTGGAACAGGCGCCCGAGCAGCGGGCCGACGGTCCCGGCTTCACGCGCCACAGCATAGGCAGATTTCATCTGGCCGAGGATCTGCGGCTCGCCGAGCACCAGCGAATCCAGGCCCGAGGCCACGCGCATCATGTGTTTCACCGCCTCGTGTTCTTCGTGCACGTAGGCGCTGGCGCGCAGCTCGTCCAGGCTGAGCCGGTGATAGTCGGCCAGCCATTGCAGCACGGCATCGGCGGACAGGTGATCCTGCTCTATATAGAGCTCGCTGCGGTTGCAGGTCGACAGGATCGCCGCTTCGCGGCTGGATGTCAGCCGGCAGAGCTGCTGCAGGGCGTCTACCAGCTGCTCTGGGGTAAACGCCACGCGCTCGCGTACGTCTACCGAGGCAGTCTTATGGTTGATACCAAGTGCAAGAAAGGCCATGCAAGGTCGCTGGTTGTGACGGGAAGCCGATAATTGTCCTCTTTCGCAGGTTTCAGGACAACCACCGTTCGCTATTGCGCTGGTAGCGCTGCGGCTATCGCCGCCTCCAGGCCTGCACAAGCAGCGATTTCAGGCATGCTCCGCTTTTGATCTTGCTTTTGATCTTGCTTTTGATCTTGCTTTTGATCTTGCTTTTGATCTTGCTTTTGATCTTGCTTTTGATCTTCGCGACTTCAGTAGGCCGAACGTAGGCCTTGCGGAGGGAGGTGACGGGCATGGATGCCCGTCAAGCGCTGAGGCCCCATGGATGGGGCCTGCAGCGCGTCCTCCCGGGAGCAAGGCCGGAGTGAGGGAACCCCGGAGCGAAGCGGAGGGGCCGGATGATGGGAGCGCAGCGTTTTTTGGTTACTTTTTGCCGCGTTTGGCAAAAAGTGACTCGCCGTAAGGGCGAAAAGGTGATTCAGCGTCGCCATCGCCAATGGACTTTGCGCGCGATAAAAACCAGCGCTATCCCGCTTCAAGCTTTTCGCTTTTCGCTTTTCGCTTTTCGCTTTTCGCTTTTCGCTTTTCGCTTTTCGCTTTTCGCTTTTCGCTTTTCGCTTTTCGCTTTTCGCTTTTCGTTTTCAAGCGTGGGCTTCAACAATGAAATCAACATTCATTTTCAAAGGCGGCGCTTAGTCACCTTTCCGCCCTTACGGCGGGTCACTTTTTGCCAAACGCGGCAAAAAGTAACCAAAAAACGCTGGCTCCCATCATCCGGCCCCTACGCTGCGCTCCGGGGTCCCCTCGCTACGGGCTTGCTCCCGGGAGGACGCGCTGCAGGCCCCATCCATGGGGCCTCAGCGCTTGACGGGCATCCATGCCCGTCACCTCCCTCCGCAAGCCCTTCGCTCGGCCTCCTGAAGTCGCATTCGGCGGCGCCTGGACTACTGCGCGCTTAGAAGCAAGAGCAAGAGCAAGAGCAAGAGCCGAAGCAAGAGCAAAAACAACAGTCCAGGTACCATCGTGACTGCTCTGGGACGAACCACCCGTGCATGGCGCGGTCTTCATGAGCGAAGCGATAGCTTCATACCTTCGCAGGTGGGTTTGCCCCCGCGCTTGTGTCATCATGCTCCGACCGCCGGTGAGTCTTTCTAAAGCCTTTTATGAACAAACCATACGCATTGCTGCTTGCCTTCGCCCTGCTCCAGGGCTGCCAGAGCCTGGCCCCACAAAAGGCCGAGCCTCCCACTGCCGAGGCCGCCAAGCGCGAGGCGGAAAAGCCCGTGGTGTATGGCTCGTTCAAGCAGGAAACGCTCTATAGCCTGCTGGTGGCGGAACTGGCCGGCCAGCGCAACCGCTTCGACATCGCCCTGGCCAACTACACCGACCAGGCCGCGAAAACCCAGGACCCCGCAGTTTCCGAGCGCGCCTACCGCATTGCCGAATACCTCGGCGCCGACGAACCGGCCCTGGACAATGCGCTGGTCTGGGCCCGCAACGACCCGCAGAATCTCGACGCCCAACGCGCCGCCGCCATCCAGCTGGCCCGCGCCGGCCGCTATGACGAGTCCATGACGTACATGGAAAAGGTCCTGCAAGGCCAGGGTGACACCCATTTCGACTTCCTTGCCCTGTCTGCGGCAGAAACCGACCAGAGCACCCGCGACGGCCTGCTGCACAGTTTCGAACGCTTGCTGGCCAAGTACCCGCAAAACAGCCAGCTGGTGTTCGGCAAGGCCCTGCTGCTGAACCAGGACGGCAAGGCCGAAGAAGCCCTCGAGCTGCTCGAGTCGCACCCGCCGCAAAACGGCGAGGTCGCCCCCATCCTGCTTCGCGCCCGCCTGCTGCAGGCCCTGGACCGCGGCCCGGAAGCCCTGCCACTGCTGCGCGGGGCGATCCGCGACAACCCGGATGACAAACGCCTGCGCCTGACCTACGCGCGCACCCTGGTCGAACAGGACCGCATCGCCGATGCCAAGGGCGAGTTCCTCAGCCTGGTCCAGCAATACCCCGACGACGACGAACTGCGCTATTCGCTGGCCCTGGTATGCCTGGAAAACAAAGACTGGGATGAAGCCGAGGGCTACCTGCAGGAGCTGATCGAGCGCGACAGCAATGTCGACGCCGCGCACCTGAACCTGGGCCGCATCCGCGAGGAACGCCACGACCCCGCCGGCGCCCTGCGTGAATACGCCCTGGTCGGCCCAGGCCCCGATTACCTGCCGGCGCAGCTGCGCCAGGCCGACATCCTGGTTGCCAACGGCCGCGGCAGCGAAGCCTCGCGCCTGCTCGCCGAGGCCCGCGAAGCCCAGCCGGACTACGCCATCCAGCTGTACCTGATCGAGTCGGAAAGCTACAGCAACAACAACAAGGACGCCCAGGCCAGCCAGGTCCTGCAGCAGGCCATCCAGCGCTACCCGGACGACCTCAACCTGCTGTACACCCGCGCCATGCTGGCGGAAAAGCGCGATGACCTGCCGCAGATGGAAAAGGACCTGCGCGCGATCATCGCCCGCGAGCCGGAAAACGCCATGGCCCTGAACGCCCTGGGTTATACCCTGGCCGACCGCACCACCCGCTACAGCGAAGCCAAGGCGCTGATCGACAAGGCCCACCAGCTGACCCCGGACGACCCGGCGATACTCGACAGCCTGGGCTGGGTCAATTACCGCCTGGGTAACCTCGACGAGGCTGAGTCGTACCTGCGCCGGGCCTTCGCCAGCTTCCCCGACCATGAAGTGGCCGCCCACCTGGGCGAAGTACTGTGGGCCAACGGCAAGCGCCGCGAAGCCCGCCAGGTCTGGGCCAAGGGCTTCGACGCCCAGGCCGACAGCCCCATCCTGCGCAAGACCCTCCTGCGCCTGACCGGATCCGAGACCCTTTAACGCCATGTTCCTGCGCCATTGCATCACCTTCACCCTGATCGCCCTGCTGGCCGGCTGTGCCGGTTTCGGTAGCCGCGAGGCCCTGGAGGGCCACGGCAACCCGCAGCAGTGGCGCGCCCATAAAGAGCAGTTGAGCAGCCTCGATGGCTGGCAGATCAACGGCAAGGTCGGTATCCGCGCCCCGCGTGATTCCGGCAGCGGTACGCTGTTCTGGCTGCAACGCCAGGACTACTACGACATCCGCCTGGCCGGCCCATTGGGCCGTGGCGCCGCACGCCTGACCGGCCGCCCCGGTGGCGTGGTGCTGGAAGTGGCCAACCAGGGCCGCTACGAGGCCAGCAGCCCCGAGGCACTGCTGGAAGAGCAGCTGGGCTGGCAACTGCCGGTCTCCCATTTGGTCTGGTGGGTCCGCGGCCTGCCCGCCCCCGACAGCAAGAGCAAACTGACCCTGGACGGCGACAGCCGCCTGGCCAGCCTTGACCAGGATGGCTGGCAGGTACAGTACCTGAGCTACACCGAACAGAACGGCTATTGGCTGCCCGAGCGCCTGAAGCTGCACGGCAAGGACCTCGACGTTACCCTGGTAGTCAAGGACTGGCAGCCGCGCCAGCTGGGGCACTGACATATGCGCACGCTCACCCTGCCCGCTCCGGCCAAGCTCAACCTGTGGCTGCATATCATCGGCCGCCGCGCCGACGGCTATCACGAGCTGGAAACCGTGTTCCAGTTCCTCGACCACGGCGACGAGCTGAGTTTCGCCGTGCGTGACGACGGCGTGATCCACCTGCACACCGAGATCGAGGCGGTACCGCACGACAGCAACCTGATCGTGCGTGCCGCGCGCATGCTGCAGGCACAATCCGGCACGACGCTGGGCGCCGACATCTGGCTGACCAAGGTGTTGCCCATGGGCGGCGGCATCGGCGGTGGCAGCTCGGATGCCGCCACCACCCTGCTGGCCCTCGCCCACCTGTGGCAACTGGACTGGGACGAAGACCGCCTGGCCGCCCTGGGCCTGAGCCTGGGTGCCGATGTACCTGTGTTCGTGCGCGGCCATGCGGCCTTCGCCCAGGGCGTGGGCGAACAACTGACCCCGGTCGACCCGGTCGAGCCCTGGTATGTCGTGCTGGTGCCGCAAGTGTCTGTCAGCACAGCAGAAATTTTTTCACATCCGCAGTTGACACGTGATTCACTGCCCCTTAAGATGCGCCCCGTTCCCGAGGGAAACAGTCGAAATGACTGCCAACCGGTGGTAGAGCAGAGTTACCCGGAAGTTCGCAATGCGTTGAATTCTTTGGGCAAATTCACTGAAGCTCGACTAACCGGAACTGGAAGTTGTGTGTTTGGGGCCTTCCCAAGCAAAGCCGAAGCTGATAAAGTTCTGGCCCTTCTTTCAGCGACCCAAACAGGGTTTGTGGCGAAAGGAAGCAATATTTCGATGTTGCATCGCAAGCTGCAAAGTCTGATCAAGAAGTCGAGCGCATAAGCGTTCGCAGCAACAGATACAGGGGCGTCGCCAAGCGGTAAGGCAGCAGGTTTTGATCCTGCCATGCGTTGGTTCGAATCCAGCCGCCCCTGCCATTTTCCTTATACTCATCCAGGTTACCCTCAGCCTCCAGGTACTGCGCGTGTCCAAGATGATGGTCTTTACGGGGAATGCCAACCCCGATCTGGCTCGGCGTGTAGTACGTCAGCTGCATATCCCTCTCGGTGACGTCTCTGTCGGTAAGTTTTCCGACGGCGAGATCAGTGCCGAGATCAATGAAAACGTTCGCGGTAAAGACGTCTTCATTATTCAGCCGACCTGTGCCCCGACCAACGATAACCTGATGGAACTGGTAGTGATGGCCGACGCCTTCCGCCGCTCCTCAGCATCCCGAATCACCGCCGTGATTCCTTACTTCGGATACGCCCGCCAGGACCGCCGTCCGCGTTCGGCACGTGTAGCCATCAGCGCCAAAGTCGTCGCAGACATGCTCACTGTCGTCGGTATCGACCGTGTACTCACCGTCGACCTGCACGCTGACCAGATCCAGGGTTTCTTCGATATCCCGGTCGACAACATCTACGGCTCGCCCGTACTGGTCGACGATATCGAGGACCAGCGTTTCGAGAACCTGATGATCGTCTCCCCGGACATCGGTGGTGTCGTGCGCGCACGTGCCGTCGCCAAGTCCCTGGGTGTCGACCTGGGTATCATCGACAAACGCCGCGAGAAGGCTAACCACTCCGAGGTCATGCACATCATCGGCGACGTCGAAGGGCGCACCTGCATCCTGGTAGACGACATGGTCGACACCGCCGGCACCCTGTGCCACGCGGCCAAAGCCCTGAAAGAACACGGCGCTGCCAAGGTTTACGCCTACTGCACGCACCCTGTCCTGTCGGGCCGCGCGATCGAGAACATCGAGAAGTCGGTACTGGACGAGCTGGTGGTGACCAACACCGTTCCGCTGTCCGCCGCTGCTCAAGCCTGTGATCGTATCCGCCAGCTGGATATCGCACCGGTTGTGGCTGAAGCGGTACGCCGCATCAGCAACGAAGAATCGATCAGCGCGATGTTCCGCTAAGCGGAACACACGCTGACGAAAAGCGCCCCGCCCCAACACTGGTTGTTGGGGCGGGGCTTTTTTGCCATCCCCGTTGGCGCTGGTCGCAAACGCCCTCGGGGGGCTATTTTGGAGAAACAAAATGACCGAATTCACTCTGAACGCCCAAGCGCGTACTGACCTGGGGAAAGGTGCGAGCCGCCGCCTGCGTCACTCCGCGAACATCCCAGCCGTTGTCTACGGTGGTAACCAGGACGCTCAGTCCCTGACCATCCTGGCCAAGGAAATCACCAAGCTGTTCGAAAACGAGGCTGCCTTCAGCCACGTTCTGGAACTGAACGTCGACGGCGCCAAGCAAAACGTCGTGGTCAAGGCCCTGCAGCGCCACCCGGCCAAAGGCTTCATCATGCACGCCGACTTCGTTCGCGTCGTTGCTGGCCAGAAACTGACCGCCAAGGTACCGGTTCACTTCGTCAACGAAGAAGCCCCGGTCAAGAAAGGCGGCGAGATCTCCCACGTAGAAGCCGAGATCGAAGTTTCCTGCGAAGCCAAGGACCTGCCTGAGTTCATCGAAGTCGACCTGGCCAACGCTGAAATCGGCACCATCATCCACCTGTCGGACCTGAAAGCTCCGAAAGGCGTAGAGTTCGTCGCTCTGGCCCACGGTGATGACAAAGCTGTTGCCAACGTACACGCTCCACGCGTTGCTCCAGAAGCAGAAGGCGCTGCCGAGTAATCCACTCGCGCGCCGGCGTTGATCGGGTTACAGTGCCGCGCGCACTGTAACCCACCAACTCCAAGGAAGAGCCCCTGACGTGACCGCCATCCAGTTGATCGTCGGCCTGGGTAACCCCGGCCCCGAATACGAACAGACCCGGCATAACGCAGGGGCTCTTTTCGTTGAACGCATTGCCAGCGCCCAGCGTGTCTCGTTGACCGCTGACCGCAAATATTTCGGCCTGACGGCTAAATTCAGCCATCAGGGCAACGACGTTCGTCTGCTCATCCCCACCACCTACATGAACCGCAGCGGCCAGGCCGTGGCGGCCTTGGCCAATTTCTTCCGCATCAAGCCGGAAGCGATCCTGGTGGCGCATGACGAACTCGACCTGCCCCCGGGCGTCGCCAAGCTCAAGCGCGGCGGTGGCCATGGTGGGCACAACGGCCTGCGCGACATCATCGCGCAGCTCGGCAACCAGAACGACTTCCACCGCCTGCGGCTTGGCATCGGCCACCCGGGTGACGCCAAACTGGTCTCCAACTTCGTCCTGGGCCGCGCGCCGCGCGCCGAGCAGGAGAAGCTCGACGCCAGCATCGATTTTGCCCTCGGCGTGCTGCCGGACGTGCTTGCCGGCGACTTCGCCAAGGCGATGCGCGAGCTGCACAGCCAGAAGGCCTGATTTCCTTTAGAGAGGGGAATACCCATGGGTTTCAATTGCGGCATCGTCGGCCTGCCCAACGTCGGCAAGTCCACCCTGTTCAACGCCCTGACCAAGTCTGGCATCGCGGCGGAGAACTTCCCTTTCTGCACCATCGAGCCAAACAGCGGCATCGTGCCGATGCCCGATGCGCGCCTGAATGCGCTGGCTGAAATCGTCAAGCCCAACCGCATCCTGCCAACCACCATGGAATTCGTCGACATCGCCGGCCTGGTGGCTGGTGCTTCGAAAGGCGAAGGCCTGGGCAACAAGTTCCTCGCCAACATCCGCGAGACCGACGCCATTGCCCACGTGGTGCGCTGCTTCGAAGACGAGAACGTGATCCACGTTTCCAACAGCGTCGACCCCAAGCGTGACATCGAGATCATCGACCTCGAGCTGATCTTCGCCGACCTCGACAGCTGCGAGAAGCAGCTGCAGAAGGTTGCCCGCAACGCCAAGGGCGGCGACAAGGACGCCCTGGGGCAGAAAGCCATTCTCGAGCAGCTGATCCCGCACTTCACCGAAGGCAAGCCAGCGCGCAGCCTGATGAAGAACATGAGCGCCGAAGACAAGGCGGTCATTCGCGGCTTCCACCTGCTGACCAGCAAGCCGGTGATGTACATCGCCAACGTGGCCGAAGACGGCTTCGAGAACAACCCGCACCTGGACGTGGTCAAGGCCATCGCCGAGGAAGAAGGCGCGGTCGTGGTGCCGGTGTGCAACAAGATCGAAGCGGAAATCGCCGAGCTGGAAGACGGTGAAGAGAAGGACATGTTCCTTGAGGCCCTGGGCCTGGAAGAGCCTGGCCTGAACCGTGTGATCCGCGCCGGTTACGAACTGCTGAACCTGCAGACCTACTTCACTGCCGGCGTACAGGAAGTACGCGCCTGGACCGTGCGCGTCGGTGCCACCGCACCGCAGGCGGCCGGGGTTATCCACACCGACTTCGAAAAAGGCTTCATCCGCGCTGAAGTGGTGGCCTATGACGACTTCATCCAGTTCAAGGGTGAAAGCGGTGCCAAGGAAGCCGGTAAATGGCGCCTGGAAGGCAAGGACTACATCGTCAAGGATGGCGACGTGATGCACTTCCGCTTCAACGTCTAAGCGGCCGTTTGCAGTACTGACAAACCCCTTGAGGCCCATGGCTTCAAGGGGTTTTGTTTTGTGCGGCGCACGCGCTTTTGCACAGCCGCTGGCTCAGTGCCAGGTGATCTCCCCCGCCTCCCGGGCCGCTACCAGCTCAGCAAACGCCTTCGCCATCTGCATGTTATGCACACGGTTGACCAGCATGCCGATATCCGGCTCGCCTGCATTGCCACAAATGTACTCGTCGGGGGTGTCTTCAATCCCATGTAGCAACTGAATGGCAAAGAGCAATGCCTCGGGTGAGGGTATGTCTTTGACGAAGACTTGTGCTTATCTGAGTAGCCTGTAACCGTGTTCGCAAGCGCTATCGTCAGCGCTGCCCGCCATGCGGCGAGTCAACTCCAGGAGGAACCATGAAAGAACACCAGTATGAGGTCCAGGTGACCTGGACCGGCAACAATGGCAATGGCACGTCCAGCTACACCGCTTACGCCCGCGACTTCAGTGTCGAAGCCCCGGGCAAGGCGACTCTGGAAGGTTCAGCCGACCCGGCTTTTCGCGGTAACCCCCTGCGCTGGAACCCGGAAGACCTGCTGGTGGCCTCACTGTCGGCGTGCCACAAGCTCTGGTACCTGCACTTGTGCGCGGTAAATGGCGTGAATGTGCTGGCCTATGTCGACCAGCCCCTGGGACGCATGGTGGAAGGCGACGCTCAGGGCAAAGGCCGCTTCACCCATGTGCTGCTGCGCCCGCAGGTGACCATCAGCGCCGGCTCGAACCGTGAGCTTGCCTTGCGTTTGCACGAGGAGGCCCACCATGAGTGCTTCATTGCCAATTCGGTGAATTTCCCGGTCGAGTGCGAGGCGCTGGTGACGCTGGCTTAGAGGCCCGGGGCTAACGCTCCGTTTGCAGGCATGGCTTGGTGTCGCGATGGCACGTAGATTCAAATATCGCTGGTCAGAGCCATCGCGCCAAGCAGCAGGCAAATGCTCGCCACGGTGGTCAGCTGCAATCGCATCGGCAGGTACCAGCCTGGCACGACCTGCAGCAACTTCCGATCTTGCCAATAATGAAGGGCAAAGCCGCCAAGCAACATCAGGCAACCCAGGGAAACAGGCAGCAAAGTGCTGACCCAACCGAGCAACGCCGGCACGACGCTCCACATCAGCCGTTTGCGACGCTGCTCTGCGGGTAGCGCCGGCAGGGCCATCGCGAAGCCCCAGTGCAAGGCGCCGACGAAACTCAAAATGACGGCGCCATAGTTCACCAGCATCATCGCCCACCATGCTCGGTACTCGGGAAAAAAGACCACCAGCAGCATCAAGCCAACAAACGGCAGCAAGCCGCCATAACCGAGGATGGCAAAGCGCCTTGGCAATAACGTGCTAGACCCGCTCATCTGAATGCCTGTCATTTGTTTCGACCAATCAGTTGAAGAAACTCCTGGCGCGTCGTCGCCGAGTCGCGAAACACACCCAGCATCACGGATGACACCATCACCGAGTTCTGCTTTTCGACACCTCTCATCATCATGCACATATGCTTTGCTTCGATGACCACAGCCACCCCTGCCGCATCGGTGATGTCTTGTATGGCACAGGCAATTTGCCGGGTGAGGTTTTCCTGAATCTGCAGACGGCGGGCAAAGACATCGACCACGCGCGCGACCTTGGACAACCCCAGCACCCTGCCAGTGGGTAGGTAGGCAACATGCGCCTTGCCGATAAAGGGCAGCATGTGGTGCTCGCACAATGAATAAAGCTCGATATCGCGCACGACAATCATCTCGTCGTTCTGGGACTCGAACAGCGCTCCATTGATGACCTCTTCGATACTCAGCCTGTAGCCGTTGCACAAGTACTGCATGGCCTTGGCCGCGCGCTGGGGAGTGTCCAACAGCCCTTCTCGCTGCGGGTCTTCGCCTACTTCGAGCAGAATTTCGCGATAGTTTTCAGCTAACGAATGGGACATTTGGACTCCTCACCGCTACGGCGACGACCGAAAAATATGTACAAGATTGAATTCTTGTATAGGTTTTGTACAATTTAGCCGAAAGCCAGCAATAAGCAATACCCGCTCCGGCTTCGAGTACGAAATGTCGCCAGCAGCGTTTGCCGGCCCGGACCCGGCCGAGCGCAGAGCGTCACGAACCTCAACGTGAAGGTGATCAGGGGATCCACACCAGATGAACAGATTCAATCCGCGCAAGCTGGGGGCGTCCAAGTGGACGGCGTGCCAGCCTGTAAACCGGGAAAAGCACTTCATGGTGACCGAGCTGATTTGCGACGAAGACGGTACGCCTGTGCAGATTGAACTGGAGGCCGTCCACAGCCAACGCAAGCAAGTGCTCGACTGGCGAGAACTCAGGGATAGCCAACGCTGGAAATTCGGCTGGTGTTGAACACCCAGGGCGCCATCCGAGCTAGCAGCGAATGACGATAGGCAAGAAGCAGCTTCTTGCTGCCTTCTCGACATGGCAGCGTTTGCCAGCGGGCAGAAAAAACAGCATCTAAGCTGTGACTCAGCACTGTTCCCTCGGAGCGCACCATGGCGGAAAAGAACCGCTTCGACTGGCAACGCTGGTTACCCGGCCTGGTCACCCTGCTCCATTACCAACCCGCCTGGCTGCCCAAGGACATCGCTGCCGGCCTGGTGCTCACCACCATGCTGGTACCGGTGGGCATCGCCTACGCCGAGGCCTCCGGGGTACCCGGCATCTATGGCCTGTACGCCACCATCATCCCGCTGCTGGCCTATGCCCTGTTCGGCCCCAGCCGCATCCTGGTGCTGGGCCCGGACTCGGCGCTGGCCGCACCGATCCTGGCGGTGGTGGTGCAGTATGCTGCCAGCGACCCACAGCGGGCGATCGCCATCGCCAGCCTGATGGCCCTGGTCGCCGGGGCCTTCTGCATGATCGCCGGGCTGCTGCGCCTGGGCTTCATCACCGAACTGCTGTCCAAGCCGATCCGCTATGGCTACATGAACGGCATTGCCCTCACCGTATTGATCAGCCAGTTGCCCAAGCTGTTCGGCATCAAGGTCGATAGCCAGGGGCCGCTGCGTGACCTTTGGCAACTGGGCGAAGCACTGCTCGCCGGCCAAGGGCACTGGCCCAGCTTCATCGTCGGTGGCGGTAGCCTGCTGCTGATCCTGCTGCTCAAACCCTACAAGCGCCTGCCAGGGATCCTGATCGCCGTGGTCCTGGCTACACTCGCAGTGAGCCTGCTCGACCTCGAGCAGATGGGTGTCAAGGTACTTGGTCAACTGCCCCAGGGCCTGCCCAGTTTCGTGTTCCCCTGGGTCTCCGACATCGACCTGGTCGAAGTGGTACTGGGCGGCATTGCCGTGGCGCTGGTGTCGTTCGCCGATACCAGCGTGCTGTCGCGCTCCTATGCCGCGCGCATGAAGATGCCGGTCAACCCGAACCAGGAAATGTTCGGCCTGGGCGTGGCCAACCTGGCCGCCGGGCTGTTCCAGGGCATCCCCATCAGCAGTAGTTCGTCACGTACCCCGGTGGCCGAAGCGGCCGGCTCGCAGACCCAGCTCACCGGCATCATCGGTGCACTGGCGGTGACCCTGTTGCTGCTGGTGGCGCCCAACCTGCTGCAGTACCTGCCCAACAGCGCCCTGGCAGCGGTGGTGATAGCAGCCGCACTGGGGCTGTTCGAGTTCGCCGACCTCAAGCGCATCTTCCGCATGCAGCAGTGGGAGTTCTGGTTGTCCATCACCTGCTTTGTCGGGGTGGCGGTGTTCGGTGCGATCCCCGGTATCGGCATTGCCGTGGTGATTTCGGTGATCGAGTTCCTGTGGGACGGCTGGCGGCCGCATCATGCGGTGCTGGGCCGGGTGGATGGCACCCGCGGTTACCATGACGTGCAGCGTTATCCACAGGCCCGGCGCATTCCGGGGCTGGTGCTGCTGCGTTGGGATGCGCCGTTGTTCTTTGCCAATGCCGAGCAGTTCCAGAGCACGGTGATGGCGGCGGTGGACGCATCGCCTACCCCGGTGCAACGGCTGGTGATTGCGGCAGAACCGGTGACCAGTATCGATGTCACCTCGGCAGACATGCTCGCCGAGCTGGACCGGGCCCTGGAGGCGCGCGGGGTGGAGTTGCAGTTTGCCGAGATGAAAGACCCGGTGAAGGACAAGATGCGGCAGTTCGAGTTGTTCGAGCACATGGGGGAGACCGCGTTTCATCCCACCGTGGGGGCGGCGGTGGATGCTTATCTGGACGAGAGTGGGGTTGACTGGAAGCCCTAGTAGCAATGGAAGGTCTGCGCCCCCTTGTAGGAGCGGCCTTGTGTCGCGAAAGGGCTGCGAAGCAGCCCCAGCAATTTGTGCATCTGCGCTGAAAACCTGGGGCTGCTACGCAGCCCTTTCGCGACACAAGGCCGCTCCTACAACGTTTGAGCTGCGTCAGCGGGTTTACCCGCGAAGCAGGCCACGCTGTAGCCGAAGCCGGTCGATCCAGATGAGCATGGCACTGGCATATACCGACACCGCCAGGAACAGCGCCATGCGCACGGCAAAGGCGCGGTAGACATCCTGCCCACCGGCACTGTCCTGCACCGACTGCCCCAGCAATATCAGCATGGTCGTCAGGCAGCTCAGCCAATAGGCTGGGCCTTGCCGGTTGGGCACGGCCTGGTACATCCGCCGCCCCTGCCAAAGTGCGAACAGCAGCACCCACAGGAAAAACATCCACAGGTGCACGAACAGGCTCAGCGCCCCCCACATCAGGATCGCCAGCAAGCCGGCCAGCAAGGTCGAGCCAATCAGCTCCCGGCTGGCATGCCGTGCACGGGTCTCGCCAGCCTGTTGCCCAAGGCTTACCGCCTTCATGATCAGTGGCATGTACTGGTCCGGGGCGATCAATGCCAGCAGGAACGCTGGCATAACGATCAGCGTGGCACGCAGCGCCACCCAGCTGACCTGCTCACTGCCCAGCAACGGCGGCGCAGGTTGCGCCGGCGCATCGGCAGGTTCGGGAAACAGCACATGGGCCAAGGCCGTGCCAAGTACCGCCAGCAGCATACCCTTGGCCAACGCTTCGACCACCGACAGTGCCAGGGTGAAGTCGCTGGTACCGGCGGCAGCGATCATGGTCAGCCCGATCACCAGCAGGTTCGCCAGCAAGCCGTTGCCGCCCTTCAGGGCGTAGCGCAAGGTCAGGAAAACCCCCACGCCCACCAGCAACACCCCGCTCACCGGCGCATGGCGCAGCAGCGGAATCAGCAACAGCCCGCTGCCGCAACTGAGCAGCACCAGCAACGCCAAAACCGGTGCCGCACGCAGCGGCAAGGGCTGGCTGCGCATGGCCAGCAACAGTACCGCGAACACCGGCGCCAGGATCGGCACCGGCAGGCCGATGCCGAAACTCACCGCCAGGCACAGTGCCACGCCCCAGGCCAGGCGCAGGGCGTGCAGGCGGCGCAATTCAATAGGCATACGACAACCAGCTCATCAGCCACATGAACAGCCGGCCCAGCAGGTTCAACGGGTTACCTTCGCTGGGCAGGGCCATGACCTCGGCCTGCCCGCCAACCCGCAGCCCGCTCTTGTCCTGCAACTGGTCACGCTCAAGTTCGACGATGACCGGGAAGCGTTGCGCCGAACGCAGCCACTCGCGGCTGTTCTGCACGCTCGGCAGCGTACCCGGCGGGGTACTCTGGCCCACGCTCACACCGTAGCCGATGCTGCGAATGCGCCCCTTCAACACCGTGCCGGGCAGTGCGTCGAGCACCACCAGCACCGGGGTGTCGGGGCGCAGGCGGCCGAGGTTGTTCTCGGTCATGTCGGCACTTATCCACACGTCATGGATGGCGATCAGGGTCATCATCGGGCTGCCGGCCCCGACATAGTGGCCGACGTCGGTACGCAGGTCGGTGATCAAGCCGTTCGCATCGGCGCGCACCACGGTGCGTGCCAGGTCCAGGCGGGCCTTTTCCACATTGGCTGCGGCACTGCGCAATTGGGCGTTGTCATCCTGCCCTCCGCCCTGCTGCTCCCGCGCCCGCTCCACTTCGGCGCGGGCTGCAGCCACCTGGCTGATGGCTTGGTCGCGAGTGGCCTGGGCGCCTTCCAGGCGGCGCACCGACACCGTCCCCGGGTCTTCGTCGATCAGGCGCTTGAGCCGTTCGGCGTCCTGCCGCGCCTTGCGCTCGTTGGCCTGCGCCGCGAGCAACGCCGCTTGTGCCGAATCGATGCCAGCCGTGTGCGCGCCGATCTGCCGGCGCACCGCGTCCAGGTCGGCCTCGGCACGCGCCAGGGCGATGCGGTACTGCTCCTGGTCCAGCTCGAACAGCACATCACCCCGGCGCACTTCCTGGTTGTTGCCCACCGCCACACGCTTCACCTGGCCGGCCACCTCGGCACTGACCGGTATCACATAGGCCTGCAAGCGGGCCTGCTGGGTGTAGGGCGTGAAGCGGTCGGCCAGCAGGTACCAGAGCAGGCTCACGGCAATCAGCAGCAATACCCAGCGCATGCCGCGATCGGGGGCGGCTGGGGGCGGCGTCGGGGCGGCGTCACTCATTTCATTTCACCTTGTGCATGTGCGCTGGGGGCTGGCCCGTCGAGCAGTTCGCCCCAGTCGGTCCGTTGCTGCATCTGCTGGCGCGTGGCCGGGTCGATCGGCGTGCGGCTGGCGTCCCAACCGCCACCCAGGGCCTTGTACAAGGTCACCAGGCTGCTCACGGCATTGCCGCGGCTGACCAGGTAACCGTCCTGTTGCTGCAACAGCAGTTGCTGGGCATCGAGCACCCGCTGGAAGTCGGCGAAACCTTCGCGGTACTGCGAGCTGGCCAGGCTCAACGAGCGTTGCGCGGCCTGCGAGGCCTGCTCGCGAATGCGCGCGCTCTGCAGCGAGCGCACCAGCCCGCTGGCGGCATCGTCCGCCTCGCGCGCGGCTTCGCGCACCCCCTGGTGGTACAGCTCGATCAGTTGCTGCAAGCGAGCATCCTCCACGCGCACGGCGTTCTTGCGCCGGCCGTAGTCGAACGGGTTCCAGATCAGGCTGGGCCCGGCGGCAAGATCAAACGTGTCGGGCAGGTGACTGGCCGTGACGAAGCTCCAGCCAATGCTGCCCAGCAGGCTCAGCTGGGGATAGAGATCGGCCTCGGCCACCCCGACCAGCGCCGATTGCGCGGTCACTGCCTGCTCGGCGGCGCGGATGTCCGGGCGGCGCTGCAGCAGGTTGGCGGGTACGTCCTGCAGTACGGCACGGTCCGGCAACGGCAGCTGGCCGTGGCCTGCGTCCAGCTGCGGCAACGGCCCGGGTGGCCGGCCGAGCAGCGCACACAACACGTTGCGCAGGGCATTGAGCTGGTTGTGGAACTCGGGGATGGTGGCTTGGGTGGCCAGGTATTGGCTACGCGCCTGTTGCCAGTCGAGTTCGTCGTTTTCACCATGGCGGAACAGCCGTTCGGTAATGTCCAGGCTGCGCGCCTGGCGTCGGGCGTTTTCTTCGGCGATATCCAGCCGCGCCTCGGCAGTGCGCAGGGCAAAGTAGGTGTCAGCCACTTGCGCCCGCAACAGCAGCATGGCATCGGCGTAATTGGCCTGGGAGGCGAAGTAGGCAGCATCGGCACTTTCGATGGCGCGGCTGAAGCGCCCCCAGAAGTCGATTTCCCAGCCGATGTCGAAGCCTGCGCTGGATTGCCAGAACACCGAGTCGCGGGCGTTGGCGCTGCCGGACTGGTCCTGCTTCAGGTACAGGCTCTGGGCACGTAGTTGCTGCAGCTGTGGATAACGCCCGGTCTGCACGATAGCCAGCTGGGCACGGGCTTCAGCGATGCGCAAGCCAGCCACGCGCAGGTTGGTGTTGTTGGCATCCGCCTCGGCAATCAGGGCGTCCAGCGCCGGGTCGGCGAACACCGCCCACCACTGGCGCAGGTCGGGCGCGCTGGCCTGCTGCCCGGCCTGCTTCAGCAAAGGAGTATCCCACGTGTGCAGCCAGGGGTCCTGCAGCGGCTGGAAATCCGGGCCGACCTGGGTGCAGCCGGCCAACACGGCAACCAGGCTCAGTGCACAACCGTAGACGCGTCCGGGCATGGCAATCCTTGGCTCAGGCGGTCGGCTCTGCGGGGTTTTCCGGCACCTGCAGCGCCACCCACTGCCAGAACAGCACATAGGTGACGCCGAGGATCACCGGGCCAATGAACAGGCCAATGATGCCTTTGACCACCATGCCACCGAGCGCGCCGATCAGTACCACTGGCATCGGCACATCCACCCCGCGCCCCAGCAGCAACGGTTTGAGCACGTTGTCGGCAAGCCCGGCGACGAAGGTGTAGATGGCGAATACGATGGTGGCCACGGTGAAGCCTTCGGCATTGAAGACATAGATGATCACCGGCACGGTGACCAGCGTGGCGGGTGCCTGGGCAATCCCCAGCATGAGGATGACGATGGCCAGCATCCCGGCACCTGGCACGCCCTTGACGACAAAGCCGACACCGATCAGCAACATCTGGATGAAGGCAATGCCGATCACCCCCTGGGCCACGGCCCGAATGGTGGCGGTGCACAGTTTGGCCAGGGGCTTGCCGCGCTCCTCGCCCGATACCCGCATGGCAATGCGCTGCGCGGCAATTTCGCCACGCTCACCGAAGGCCATGATGATGCCAGAGATGACGATCGCCGCGATGAACAGCAGGAACGCGCCCCCGGCGCTGGCAGCAGCCCCCAGCACCGTGCGCCCGGCGCCCTTGAGTTGCGGCATCCACTGGTTCAGCACACCGGCCATGTTTTCCGAAGCCGCCAGCCACAGGGCATGGACTTTCGGCCCGATCAGCGGCCAGGTGGCCACCGACTCAGGGGGTGGCGGCACGCTCCAGGCGCCGCTCTTGAGCAAGGTCACCAGGCTGTCCACCGATTCGCCGATGGACATCACCACCAGGTAGATCGGCACCAGCAGCACGACCAGTACCAGCACCACTACCAGGGTCGCCGAGAGCCCGTCCTTGAGCCCGGTGCGGCGCTGGACACGGCAATACAGCGGATACAGGGTCACTGCCAGGATCACCGACCACAGCATCAGTTCCAGGAACGGCTGGAACGTCTGGAAGGCAAACATCACCAGGGCAGCTATCAGGCCAGCCTTGATGAGCACATCGAGCAAGCCCCGCGACAGGCGGCTGTCCAGCTTGACACCCGGTTGCATGCTTCACCTCCGAACTTCAGCTGCGCCGTGTGGCGCGATCAGTGGCCCGTTTCAGGGCTTGCCTGGGCGGGGCTGGGGTCACGCAGTTGCCGCGCCAGGGCCATCATTACCAGGGGCACCACTGCCATCGACAAGGTGATGGCCAGCACCAACAGGTCGTGCACCTGCTGCGCCAGCACCTGGTGCTCCAGCGCCAGCTTGAACACCACGAAGGCAAACTCGCCGCCAGAGGCCAGCACCACGCCCAGGCACAGCGCCTGCGCCTGGTTGAGGCCACCGGCCGTACGCCCCAGGCCGTACAGCAGCGGCAGCTTTATGGCCACCAGCAATAGCGCCAGCCCCAACACCAGCAACGGCAGATCGAACAGCAGGCGCAGGTCGGCGCTCATGCCGACGCCGACGAAGAACAACCCCAGCAGCAAGCCTTTGAGCGGTTCGATCTGGGTCTCCAGCTCGTGCCGGAAAGGCGACTCGGCCATCAGCACGCCGGCGAGAAAGGCACCCAGGGCCATCGACACGCCCACATGCTCCATCACCCAGGCCGTGCCCAGCACCACCAGCAAAGCGGTAGCGGTCGACAGCTCGGGCAAACCCGAACCGACCGTCCACTTGAACACCGGGCTCAACAGATAGCGGCCAAACACGATCAACGTGCCAAGGCCGAGCGCCACCGCCAACAGCGGCCACGTGCCTTCGTCGGCGGTGCTGACATTGCCACCGAGCAGGGGCACCACGGCGATCAAGGGAATGGCAGCGATGTCCTGGAACAGCAGGATGGCCACGGCCAGCCGCCCGTGTGGCTTGCCGAGGTCCTTGCGCTCGGCCAGGACTTGCAGGCCGAACGCTGTCGAAGACAACGCCAGGCCCAGGCCCAGCACGATCGCTGCAGCCTTCGACTGGCCGAACGCGAAATACGCCAGCAGGCCCAGCGCGATGGCGGTCAGCCCTACCTGCAGCGAACCGACGCCAAACAGCGCCCGGCGCATGGTCCACAGGCGCTGCGGTGACAGCTCCAGGCCAATGACGAACAGCAGCATGACCACGCCCATTTCCGATAGCCGCGCCACGTTCTCGGGGTTGTCGAGCAGCCCGAGCACGGAGGGGCCGATGAGGATGCCGGCCAGCAGATAGCCCGGCACTGCCCCCATTTTCAGACGCTGCGCCAGCGGTACCAGAAGCACCACGGCCAGCAGGAACACCACCGTCGCCTGTAGCAGGCTGCCGTCATGTGGCATAGGTTTGCACCCTTGCTGCTCCCCGCAGGGAGGGATCAGAAACGCTCTTCGACCACTTTGAACGGGTAGGCAACGGCCTTGTACTTGCCGATCTTGCCGCGCTTGGGCAGCTTCACTACCTGGTCACGGGTTACGTCCTTGTAGGGAATACGTGTCAGCAAATGGCTGATGATGTTCAGACGGGCACGACGCTTGTCGTTGGAGTTGGCCATGAACCAGGGCGCCCAGGACGAATCGGAGGCGGCGAACATGTCATCGCGGGCGCGGGTGTAGTCATCCCAGCGGGTGTAGGATTTGAGGTCCATCGGCGACAGCTTCCACAGTTTGCGCCCGTCGTTGATGCGGTCCTGCAAACGCCGGGTCTGCTCCTCGGCGCTGACCTCCAGCCAGTATTTGATGAGGATGATCCCGGACTCGACCATCAACTTTTCAAACAGCGGCACCACGGTGAGGAACTTGCTGCTCTGCTCCTCGGTACAGAAGCCCATTACCCGCTCGACGCCGGCACGGTTGTACCAGCTGCGGTCAAAGATCACCACCTCTCCCGCAGCGGGTAGATGGCCCAGGTAGCGTTGCACGTACATCTGGGTCTTTTCCCGCTCGGTCGGTGCCGGCAGCGCCACCACGCGGAATACCCGTGGGCTGACCCGCTCGGTAATGGCTTTGATGGTGCCGCCCTTGCCAGCGCCGTCGCGGCCTTCGAAGACAATGCAGACCTTCAGGCCCTGGGCCACCACCCACTCCTGCAGTTTTACCAGCTCCACATGCAGGCGCTTGAGTTCCTTCTCGTACGCCTTGCTGCCCAGTTTTTCCGGTAGATCGAGGGTGGTTTTTTTCCTGGACGGCTTCGACATGGCGCTCTCCTGAGGCGATTGAAGAGTCAGTATGGTCGATCCATGGCGATTTGCCGCTTCGCTTGTAGTTTCCCCAGGATTGGCTTCCAGCCGATTGATTTGTGGGTGTTCAGCTGACTGTGGGAGCGGTTTTAGCCGCGGATGCGTCAGTGAAGCGAGCGCAGCATTGGCGGGTGAACCCGTCCCCACAGGGTGTGTAGTGGCTGTGAGGTGGCTACTTGGCCAGCTTGTTGTAGCTGGTCATCAGGTTGCGGTAGTCCGGAATATGGTTGGAGAACAGGGTGCCCAGCCCTTCGATGTCGTTGCGCCAGTCGCGATGCAGCTCGCAGGCCACGCCGAACCAGGTCATCAACTGCGCCCCGGCTGCCTCCATGCGCCGCCAGGCCGAGTCACGGGTCAGTTCGTTGAAGGTCCCGGAGGCGTCGGTGACGACGAACACCTCGAAGCCCTCCTCCAGCGCCGACAGTGCCGGGAAGGCCACGCACACTTCGGTGACCACACCGGCAATCAGCAACTGCTTCTTGCCGGTGGCCTTGACCGCCTTGACGAAATCCTCGTTGTCCCAGGCATTGATGTTGCCCGGGCGGGCGATGTACGGGGCGTCGGGGAACTGCTCTTTGAGCTCGGGGACCAGCGGGCCGTTGGGGCCGGTTTCGAAACTGGTGGTGAGGATGGTCGGCAGCTTGAAGTACTTGGCCAGGTCCGACAGGGCCAGCACATTGTTCTTGAAACGGTCGGGGTCGATATCCCTCACCAGCGAGAGCAGGCCGGTCTGGTGATCGACCAGCAGCACCGCTGCGTTGTTCTTGTCCAGACGCTTGTATTGGAAGGCCATGACGGATCTCCTTGCTTCGGCAGGTTGGGAATATCAGCGTAGGCAAGGATCAGCCGCAGGGAATACCGCCAGTCGGTTCGCCCGGGGCGCCGGCAATGGGGCCGCCGCGCGCGGCCCCGGCACGGCTTCAGCCAAGCACCTTGGCAGACACCTCGTCGACCGCCGCCTTGGTAATGGCAACGATCTGCTCGGCATCCGCCTGGGTCAGCACCAACGGTGGGGCAAAACCGAGGATGTCGCCATGTGGCATGGCCCGCGCGATCATGCCGCGTTCAAGGCATGCTGCCGACACCTGCGGCCCGACTTTCAGCGCCGGGTCGAATGCCGTGCGGGCATCGCGGTCAGCCATGAACTCGACCGCGCAGAGCATGCCGTCACCGCGCACTTCACCGACCAGCGGGTGGCCTTCGAAGGTTTCGCGCATGCGCCGGTTGAGGTACGCCCCCACCACTTCGGCATTCCCGGTCAGGTTCTCGCGCTCGAGAATATGCAGGTTGGCCAGCGCCGCCGCCGCGCAGATCGGGTGCCCCGAGTAGGTCCAGCCGTGGCCCATCGGGCCAGCCTTCTGCGAGCCCTCGTCGATCACGTTCCACACCTTCTCGCCAACGATCACCGCCGACAGCGGCGCATAGGCGCTGGTCAGGCCCTTGGCGGTGGTGATCAGGTCCGGTCGGATGTCGTAACGCTGGCTGCCCATCTTCGACCCCAGGCGGCCGAACGCGCAGACCACTTCGTCGGCGATCAGCAGCACATCGTAGCGATCGAGCACGGCCTGGATCGCCTTCCAGTAACCCTTGGGCGGCACGATGATGCCACCGGTACCCATCAGCGGCTCGCCAATGAACGCGGCGACGGTGTCGGGGCCTTCGGCAAGGATCAACTGCTCCAGCTGATCGGCGCAGTACTGCACGAACGCCTGCTCGTCCATGCCCGCTGGCGCCTTGCGGTACCAGTGCGGGCAGACCGTGTGCCGCACGCCCTCCACCGGCAGGTCGAAATGCTGGTGGAAGCTGGGCAGGCCGGTGAGGCTGCCGGTCATGATCCCCGAGCCGTGGTAGCCGCGGTCGCGGGAGATGATCTTCTTCTTGCCTGGGCGGCCGAGGATGTTGTTGTAGTAGCGCACCAGCTTGACCTGGGTCTCGTTGGCATCGGACCCCGACAGGCCGTAGTAGACCTTCTTCATGCCTGCCGGCGCCCAGTCGATGATGCGCCTGGAAAGCTCGATGATTGCCTCGGTCGAGTGGCCGACGTAGGTGTGGTAGTACGCCAGCTCCGTGGCCTGGCGGTGGATGGCGTCGGCGACCTCGGTACGGCCGTAGCCGATATTCACGCAATACAGCCCGGCGAAGGCGTCGATCAACTCGCGGCCTTCATGGTCACGCAGGCGGATGCCCTCGGCACCGGTAATGATCCGGCCCTTGAGCGCGCCGCTGGCGTGATCGTGGGCGTGGGTCGAAGGGTGCATGAAGTGGGCGCGGTCCTGTTCGAACAGCTGGCTGAAATCTTGGCTCATGGCAAACACTCCTTAGAACTGACCGTGGTGGTGCAGGCAAACGTATTTGGTCTCGACGAAGGGCTCGAAGCCTTCGCTACCGCCCTCGCGGCCCAGGCCGGAAGCCTTCATGCCGCCGAACGGGATGGGGTGGCCGGTGAACTTGACGCCGTTGATCGCCACCATCGCGTGGTCGAGGCGGCGCACCAGCGGGTGCACCACATCGAGGCGATTGCCGACGATATAGGCCGCCAGGCCGTACTCGGTGTCGTTGGCCAGAGTGATGGCCTGCTCCAGCGTGTCGAACGGCATGACCCCGGCAATCGGCGCGAAGTTTTCTTCCTGGTAGATGCGCATCGCCGGGGTCACATCGGCCAACACCGTCGGCTGGAAGAACCAGCCTCCCAGCGCATGCCCTTCGCCGCCGACCAGCCGCCGCGCGCCACGCTGCAGGGCGTCCTCGACCCGGGCCTGGGTGGCATCGAAGGCGGCCTGGTGCATCAGCGGGCCGACCTCTGCCGTCGTTGCCTCGCCATCGACCATGGCCGGGCCAACCTTCAGCGCCCGTACCGCTTCGGCGAAGCGCGCCAGGAAGGCTTCGTACAGCGGCCGTTGCACCATGATCCGGTTGGCAGCGCAGCAGTCCTGGCCAGAGGTCTGGAACTTGGCCGCCACGGCCACCCGCACGGCCAGTTCGAGGTCGGCATCGGCGCAGACGATGAACGGTGCATTGCCGCCCAGTTCCAGCGCCACTTTCTTCACATCCTGCGCCGCGGCCTGCAGCACCAGCTTGCCGACCCGGGTCGAGCCGGTGAAGCTGACCGCCCGCACCCGGCTGTCGCGGACCAGGGTTTCCATGACCATCTGCGGCTCGCCGATGACCACGTTGAACACCCCCGGCGGGAAGCCGGCGTCCTCCGCCAGCTGGGCCAGGGCCAGCGCCGAAAACGGCGTCTCATGGGCCGGCTTGACCACCACGCTGCAGCCGGCAGCCAACGCTGCAGCCGCCTTGCGAGTGATCATGGCGCTGGGGAAGTTCCAGGGAGTGAGCAGTGCGCAGACGCCGACAGGCTCCTTCAGCGTGCTCAGCTGCGCGCCAGGAATATGGCTGGGGATGGTCTGCCCGTTGAGGCGCCGGGCCTCTTCGGCAAACCAGGGGATGAAGCTTGCCGCATAGGCGATCTCGCCGCGTGCTTCGGCCAGCGGCTTGCCCTGCTCGGTACTGAGGATGCGCGCCAGCGCTTCCTGATGCTCCAGCATCAGCTCGGCCCAGCGCCGCAACAGCGCGGCGCGGCTATCCAGGCTCTGCTGGCGCCAGGCGGCAAAGGCCTGCTGCGCAGCATCCACCGCAGCGACGATCTGCTCGTGCTCGAGCAGCGGCACATGGCCGATGACCTGGCGGCTGGCCGGGTCATGCACGGCGATGCTGTTGCCGCTATTGCTGTGCAGCCATTGGCCATCGACGTAGCACAGGCTGTTGAATGGGTAGTGGTGTGACATGACTGTTCTCCATACCTCGTTGTCGTGGCGCCCGCTTCAGGCCAGTACGTCGGCGATCACCGCCAGGGTGTCGCCACACTGCACCAGCCCGGGGAAGTGCCGGGCGGTGAGCAGGCCCGTTCGCCTGGCGCGATATTCGACCGGGGCGCTGCCGGTGCGGCGGATGTCATGGATTCGCGCGATCACTTCGCCCTGGCTGACCGTCTCGCCCAGGTCGCGACACATCTCCAGCAGGCCGTCGTGCTCGCTGGCGATGAAGCAGTCGCCATCGGGCATGTCGAGCAGGGTGGTCTCGCCCTGCTCTCTTTCGCCCGCGAGGATGCCGGCGTGAATCAGCAGGTTGCGCACACCGCGTTCGGCCAGGGCCACGCTTTTTGCCGTGGAGGTGCCGCCACCGCCCAGCTCGGTGGTGACGAACACCTTGCCCTGCTCCTCCGCCGCGGTGTCGTACATGGCCTGCGCATCCAGCTCGAGCATGCGCATGCTGTAGGGCGCGGCGAAGGCCAGCATGGCGGCTTCACAGCGGGCCTGCTGGGCCTTGTCGGCCAGTACATGGCAAGCGGCGAACGGCAGGAAGTCGAGGGTGCGGCCACCGGAATGGATGTCCAGCACGATATCGGCCAACGGCAGCAAGGTGCGGCGGAAGTAATCGGCGATCTTTTCCGTCACGCTGCCATCCGCGCGGCCCGGGAAGCTGCGGTTGAGATTGCCGCGGTCGATTGGCGAGGTGCGGGTACCGGCGTGGAACGCCGGCGTGTTCATGAACGGCACGATGATCACCCGCCCGCGCACCTGCCCGGCCTGCAGTTGCTGGGCCAGCTTGCTCAGCGCCACCGGGCCCTCGTATTCGTCGCCGTGGTTGCCGCCGGTGAGCAAGGCGGTCGGGCCGTTGCCATTGCGGACCACCGTCAGCGGGATCATCACCGCGCCCCAGGCCGAGTCGTCACGCGAGTACGGCAGCTTGAGAAAACCGTGCTGCACGCCGTCCTGCTCGAAGTCCAGGTTACAGCCGATGGGATTGGCCACCGAGGTGGCGGCCTGTGCGATCGCATTCATGGGTCAGTCCTTCACGAACAGCTGGCGCGGCACGTTGCACAGGGTCTCGACCCCGGTCTCGGTGATGAGGATGCTTTCGGTGATTTCCAGGCCCCAGTCGTCCATCCACAGCCCCGGCATGAAGTGGAAGGTCATGCCCGGTTGCAACACGCTGGTGTCGCTCGGGCGCAGGCTCATGGTCCGCTCGCCCCAGTCTGGCGGATAGCTGATACCGATCGGGTAGCCACAGCGGCTGTCCTTGTGGATGCCGAACTTCTCCAGCACGCCGAAGAACGCCCGGGCGATGTCACCGGTGGTGTTGCCCGGCCGCGCGGCATCGAGGCCGGCCGCAATGCCTTCGACCACCGCCTTTTCGCCGTCGAGGAAATGCTGCGGCGGCTTGCCCAGGTAAACCGTGCGCGACAGCGGGCAGTGGTAGCGCTTGTAGCAGCCGGCGATCTCGAAGAAGGTACCGGCGCCCCGGGCAAAGGGTGAATCGTCCCAGGTCAGGTGCGGCGCACTGGCGTCCGCGCCGGTCGGCAACAGCGGCACGATCGCCGGGTAGTCGCCGCCGTGGCCATCGACACCGAGGATGCCGCTGCGGTAGATCTCGGCCACCAGCTCGTTCTTGCGCATGCCGGGCTCGATACGTTCGAGGATGCACCCGTGCATCTTCTCGACGATGCGTGCGGCAATGCGCATGTACTGGATTTCCTGCGGCGACTTGACCGCCCGTTGCCAGTTGACCAACCCGGCGGCATCGCTGAAACGCGCCTGCGGCAAGTGCTTGCACAGGGCCTGGTAGGCCGCCGCGCTGAAGTAGTAGTTGTCCATCTCCACGCCAATGCTCAGGCCGCCCCAGCCCTTGGCCAGAATCACTTCCTGGCACAGGTAGTCCATCGGGTGGCGCTCGCGTGACTGCACGTAGATGTCCGGGTAGCCAACGATGTTGTCGTGCTGCATGAACACCGTGCGCTTGGCACCGTTGGCGTCCTGCCCGCGGCCGAACCAGATCGGCTCGCCGTCGAGCGCCAGCAGCACGCACTGGTGCACGTAGAACGACCAGCCGTCATAGCCGGTAAGCCAAGCCATGTTCGAGGGATCGGTGACCAGCAACAGCTCCAGGCCCTGCGCCTGCATGGCGCTGCGGGTCCTGGCCAGGCGCTGGGCGTACTCCTGCCGGCTGAACGGCAGGTTGACCACTGTCTGTGACATACGGGTGCCCTTCTTGTGAGTGGGTTGCTAAAAGGTGTCAGCTGTGAAACGCCAGGCCTTTGTTGGCAGCGACTGCGCGTTCGAAGGCAAGGTTGGCGATGGCGGTGTCCTGGGCCCCGGTGCCGGTCAGGTCGCACAGGGTGACCTCTTCGGCGTGCACGCGGCCCGGTTGCAGGCCGGCGATGACCTGGCCCAGTTCGGCAAGCATGGCCTGGTCGTCGAGCGTGCCGGCGCGCAAGGCGTGGTGCAGCTCGCCCAGGACGCGGGTCTGGCTCAGGCGGTCGGCGACGTAGCGATCGACCAGGGCCAGTGCGCTTGGCGCGATTTCGTTCTTGTGCTCGGCATCCGAGCCCATGGCGGTGATGTGCAGCCCCGGTTGCAGGTGCTGCGGCTGGATCAGCGGCTCGCGGCTGGGCGTGCAGGTAATGGCGATGTCCACCGCCTGCATGGCCTGGTCGACACTGGCGCAGGCCTGCACTTGCAACTGCCCGTCGCGCCCCAGGTCATCACACAAGGCTGCGGTCTTCTGCGCATCGCGGCCCCACACCCTGACCTGCGCGATCGGCCGCACCAGGCGCAGTGCCTGCAATTGCAGGCGGGCCTGTTCGCCGCTGCCGATCAGGGCCACGCTGCGGCTGTCTGGCCGCGACAGCCAGCGAGCGGCCACCGCACCGGCTGCGGCAGTGCGCACGGCGGTGAGGTAGCCGTTGTCGAGCAGCAAGGCATCCAGCAGGCCAGTGCGCGCCGACAACAGCATCATCATGCCGTTGAGGCTGGGCAGGCCAAGCCTGGGGTTGTCGAAGAAACCCGGGCTGACCTTGATCGCGAAGCGCTCCAGCCCCGGCAGGTAGGCGGTCTTCACGTCCACTTCGCCATTGTGCTCGGGTATATCCAGGCGCAGGATCGGCGGCATCGCCACCTTGGCCGTGGCGAGCAGGGCAAAGGCCTGTTCGATGGCATCGACCGCGGCGCGATCGAGGGTGATGCAGCTACGCAGGTCGGCTTCGCTGAGCAAGGTGATGGCCGGCATTCGAATACCTCCAGGGCAGGGAAACGTGGGTTTCAGGCGTCGCCGCCATTGAGCACGCGCAGGTGTTGTGCGCTGTCGACATTGCGCCCGCTGAGCACCACCACCACCGGGCCACGGGCCGGCACCAGGCCGTCGAGCAGCGCCGCGATACCCACTGCGCCGGCGCCTTCGAGTACCAGGCGTTCGTGCTGGTAGGCGTGGCGCATGGCATTGGCGATCGACCCTTCCGGCAACAGGTGCAGCTGGTCGAGCAGCCGTTGGGTCATGCTCAGGGTGTGCTGGTTGCCCAGGCCGATACCACCGCCGAGCGAGTCGGCCAGGGTCGGCAACTCCTCGATCTCGACCGGCCGGCCGGCTTGCAGGCTGGCGTGCATCGCGGCGCCGCGCTGCATGCTGATGCCGTGGGTGGTAATCGCCGGGTTGATGCTTTTCAGGGCCAGCGCCACACCGGCGAACAGGCCGCCACCGGAGAGCGGCACCAGCACCTGCGCCACCTCGGGCAACTGCTCGATGATTTCCACGCCCAAGGTGCCTTGGCCGGCGATGACCTGGGGGTGGTCGAAGGGTGGAACCAGGGTTGCGCCCTGTTGCTCGGCATACTGTTGCGCGGCGTGCTGGGCGTCGTCCTGGGAATGGCCGACGATACACACCTCGGCACCCAGGTCGCGGATGGCCTGGACCTTGTTGCCCGGTACCCGTTGCGAAAGAAATACGGTCGCCTTCACGCCCAGTTGAGCTGCCGCATGGGCCACTGCCCGGCCGTGATTACCAGTGGAGGCGGTAACCACGCCGCAAGCGCGTTGTTCGGCATTGAGCGCAGCAATGGCATTGCTGGCCCCGCGCAGCTTGAAGCTGCCGGTGGTCTGCAGCGCTTCGAGTTTCAGGTAGACCGGCGCGCCCAGGTGGCGTGACAGGCTGGGTGAAAGCTCCAGCGGCGTGTTGCGCACCAGACCGTGGATGCGCTGGCGAGCAAGGTAGATATCGTGGAGCGAGAGCGCTGACATGACCGGGACCCAACCAGTGAGCTGATGTTGGGCGGAGTGTATGAGGCGAAAATTGTCGTGATGAATGTACTAGGGCAATTTGCCGGGGAATTTGTTTTTGCCTGTACCGGCCTCTTCGCGGGTAAACCCGCTCCCACAGGTTCCGTACGAGGTGCATAAAGTGCGCTGTTCCTGTGGGAGCGGGTTTACCCGCGAAGAGGCCGGTACAGGCAGCTCAAAGTTCGTGAATCTGCGGATACTGCCCGAACAACTCCCGCATATCGCCCAGCGCCTGGCGCAGCTTGGCCTCGGAACACTCGGCGCCTACGCACAAACGCACGGCCCGTGGCCGCGGCGTGCCACGCACGAGGAACGGCTCTGGCGGCGTCACGGCAATCTGCCGGCGGCGCAAGGCGCGTACCAGGCTGTCCACCTCCCAGCGCTCGGGAATGTTCAGCCATGCCCCCAGGGCATGGGCATGCTGACCGCGCAGGTACTCGCCCAGATACTCGCGCAGCAATGCCTGGCGCTTGCCCAGCAACTCGCGCTGCAATTCCACCAGCTGCAGGGCGCGCCCGTCGTTGATCCAGCGCGCAGCGATTTCCGCCACCAGCGGCGTGGCCATCCAGCTGTTCACCCGCAGGATGCTCTCGGTGCGCAAAGCCAGGCGCTTGGGCATCACCAGGTAGCCCACGCGCAGGCCGGTCAACACCGACTTGGTCATGCTGGTGCAATAGAACGACAGCTCCGGTGCATAGGCACTGAGCGGCCGTGCATGGCGCCCGCCGAGCAGCGGCCCGTACACATCATCCTCGATGATGTGTACGCCGAAACGCCGGGCAATTGCAGCAATCTCCTGGCGCCGGCTGTCGGGCATCAGGCTGACGGTGGGGTTGTTGAGGTTGGGGGTGCACACCAGTGCGGTGACCCGCTCGTTGCTGCAGATGTCCTCGAAATGTTCCGGGTTGATACCTTCGCGGTCCATTTCCAGGCCTTTCAGGGTAAACCCGAGCACCTGGGAATTGCCGATCACGCCGTGGTCGGTCAGCCCTTCGCAAAGCACCACGTCATCCGGCCCGGCCAGTGACGCCAGGGCCAGGAAAATAGCGTGGGCGGCACCGTTGGTGACCAACACATCGTCGCGCTCCACCTGCATGCCCAGGCCGTCGAGCCAGCGTACCGCCGCCTCGCGGTGGCTCTCGAAACCGGCGATCGGCCGGTAGGCGTGGATCCACGGCTGCTCCTCCTCCACGGCCAGCTCGGCGCAGGTGTCGCGCCAAATGCGCTCATGCACCTGGGTATGGAGGATGCGGGTGATGGAGAAGTCGACCAGGGTGCGCTCGGGCAGGTCGATGATGTCGTCCGACACACGGTCACTCATGCGTCGGCTGACGAAACTGCCACGGCCGATCTCGCAGCGCACCAGCCCTTGACGCTCCAGCTCCTTGTAGGCGTTGGTCACGGTCTGCACGCTGATACCCAAGGCGTCGGCCACCTGGCGCTGCGGTGGCAGGCGCTGGTCGTGCACCAGCACGCCACGCTCGATCTCGCCGGTAACCGCCTGCACCAGAATCTTGTACTTGGACTCGCCGATGCGCGCGGCATCCAGGGCTGCCTTCCAACTGTGCATCATGATCTTCGCTTCGCTTGCCGGGCCAGGACACAGCATCTCCCGGACAAGCGCCTCGGGCAATTGTCCTAGTGCAATGCCACCGCCGTTTCAGCTTTTGTATGCTCGGCCCAAGGTCGACCACCCGCTGCCTGGCAGCCTCGAACAAACGACCGAGCCTGCGTTCGCTGTTTTGCTCCACTGCCTCCTAACACAGAGCCGTCGGCGACGGTTTTTATAACAAACAGGAGATTCATTGATGAGCCAGCCGTTCAACATCCCACGCCCGTTCCAACGCCTGCTGATGGCCTGCGCCACCAGCGCCGTGCTCACCAGCGCCCAGGCCGCCAGCCTGGACGAGATCAAGGCGAGCAGCCACATCCGCATCGGCTACGCCAACGAAACCCCGTTCGCCTTCACCGAGACCGATGGCCGGGTAACCGGGGAATCGCCGGAAATCGCCAAGGTCATCTTCGCCAAGATGGGCATCCAACAGGTCGATGGCGTGCTCACCGAGTGGGGCTCGCTGATTCCCGGCTTGCGGGCCGGGCGCTTCGATGTGATTGCCGCCGGCATGTACATCACCCCGGCGCGCTGCAAGCAAGTGATCTTCACCGACCCGCAATACGCCCTGCCCGACACCCTGTTGGTGGCCCAGGGTAATCCGAAGAACCTGCACAGCTACGCCGACATCGCCAAGAACCCGGAGGTGAAGCTGGCGATCATGGCTGGCACGGTCAACCTCGCCTATGCCCGCGACTCCGGGGTCGAGGACGCGCAGATCCTCCAGGTGCCGGACACCACCGCCCAGCTGCAGGCCGTGCGCGCCGGCCGCGCCGATGCTGCCGTCGGTACCCAGCTGACCATGAAGGGCCTGGCGAAAAAAGGCGGCGACAAGGTCGAGGCGATCAGCGATTTCAGCGACGACCCGGCCCATACCGGTTACGGCGCGCTGGCCTTCCGCCCGGAAGACAAAGCCCTGCGCGATGCAGTGAACGCCGAGCTGAAAAAGTGGCTGGGCAGCGAGGAGCACCTGCAGACCGTCGCGCCGTTCGGCTTCGACCGCAACAACGTGACGGACAAGACCGCCGCCGAGCTGTGTGCCCAGCAGTGAATCGAGGTGGCATGGCGCTTGCCGTGCCATTCCCTGTGTAATCCGCTTATTCAGGTCGAACCATGGGTGAATTGATACCGTTGTTGTTGCAAGGCGCCTGGATCACCGTCCAGGTCACCTTCTTCGGCTCGCTGCTGGCCATCGTCGCCGCGATCCTCGCCGCGCTTGGCCGACGCTCGTCGTGGCGGCCACTGAGCTGGCTGTGCGTGGCCTATATCGAAGTGTTCCGCGGCACCTCGTTGCTGGTGCAGTTGTTCTGGCTGTTCTTCGTGTTGCCATTGCCACCGTTCAATCTGGAACTCAGCGCCTACACGGTGGCCATCGTCGGCCTCGGGCTGCATATCGGTGCCTACGGCGCCGAAGTGATGCGCGGGGCGATCAGCTCGGTGGCCAAGGGGCAGTACGAAGCCTGCACGGCATTGAACATGCCCGCCGCCATCCGCTTTCGGCGCATCATCCTGCCGCAGGCTTTGCTGGCGGCCATCGCGCCGGGTACCAACCTGCTGATCGAACTGCTGAAGAACACCTCGCTGGTGTCGCTGATCACCCTGTCGGACCTGAGCTTCCGCGCCCGCCAGCTGGACCAGGCGACGTTCCAGACCCTGGAGATCTTCAGCCTTACCCTGCTGCTGTATTTCATCCTGGCGCAGGTCATCAACCTGCTCATGCGCCGGGTCGAACGGCGCCTGGGGCGTGGTCGCCTGCGGGGGAGCCTGTCATGAATGTCTGGGACTGGAACTATGTTGCGCAGATCCTGCCCGACCTGCTGCAGGCATCGCTGAAAACCCTGGGCATCACCGTTGCCGGCTTCCTCATCGCGGTCGTGCTCGGCCTGTTCCTGGCGATCGCCCGGCGCAGCCGCCAGGCCTGGCTGTCATGGCCGGTGGCAGTGCTGATCGAGTTCATCCGCAGCACGCCGTTGCTGATCCAGGTGTACTTCCTCTACTACGTGCTGCCCAACTACGGCGTCAACATGACCGCCATGCAGGCCGGCATCATCGGTATCGGCCTGCACTACGCCTGCTACCTGGCCGAGGTATACCGCGGCGGCCTGGATTCGGTCGCACGCAGCCAGTGGGAGGCGGTGGTCGCGTTGAACTTCGCACCGTGGACCGCCTACCGGGTGGTCATCCTGCCCCAGGCGATCCGGCCGATCCTGCCGCCGCTGGGCAATTACCTGATCGCCATGCTCAAGGACACCCCGGTGCTGTCGGCCATTACCGTGGTGGAAATCATGCAGCAGGCCAAGAACGTCGGCTCGGAAAGCTTCCGCTACCTCGAGCCGATCACCCTGGTCGGCCTGTTCTTCCTGGCCTTGAGCGTCGCTCTGGCCTACCTCGTGCGGCGCCTTGAAGTGCGCCTGGAGCTCCGCTGATGATCGCGCCTGTGACCCACCTCGCAACCGCAACTACCCCCCTGCCGTTGGACACCGCCATGCCCACACCGGCCATCGCCCAACCCATCGTCAGCTTCAAGGACGTGACCAAGCGCTACGGCAACTTCACCGTGCTCGATGGCCTCAACCTGGATGTCGCCCCCGGCGAGAAGGTGGCGATCATCGGCCCCAGCGGCTCGGGCAAGTCGACCTTGCTGCGCGTGCTGATGACGCTGGAAGGCATCGACCAGGGCATGATCGAAGTCGATGGCGAATCGCTCACCCACATGCCCGGGCGCAACGGCGCGCTGGTCACCGCCAGCGAGCGCCATGTGCGCAAGGTGCGGGCGAAGATCGGCATGGTGTTCCAGAGTTTCAACCTGTTCCCGCACATGAGCGCCTTGCAGAACGTGATCGAGGCCCCGGTGCAGGTGCTCGGGGTCAAGCCGGCCGAAGCGCGCGAGCGGGCTGCCGAGCTGCTGGAGATGGTTGGCCTGGGCAACAAGTTCGAGCACTACCCCTCGCAGTTGTCCGGCGGCCAGCAACAGCGCGTGGCGATTGCCCGGGCGTTGGCGATGCGGCCCAAGGTGATGCTGTTCGACGAAGTCACCTCGGCGCTGGACCCGGAACTGTGCGGCGAGGTACTGAACGTGATCCGTCGGTTGGGCAGCGAGCACAACCTGACCATGCTGATGGTCACGCACCAGATGGGCTTTGCCCGCGAGTTCGCCGACCGGGTGTGCTTCTTCTACAAGGGGCAGATCCATGAACAGGGGACGCCGACGCAGATCTACGAGAACCCGCAACAGGAACGTACCCGGGCGTTTCTCAGCGCCGTGCGGGAGGCGAACTGAGCACGGGGCGCTGCGCACACTGCTTGCGAAACGACCAGCGCCGCCACGCCAGGCGGGGCAAGCAACCTGTAAACTGCGCTACCTGCTTCGCGGATAAATCCGCTCCTACACTTCGAATTGACGCTGCCTGTAGGAGCGGCTTCAGCCGCGATCACCGGCAACGCCGGTGCCATCCACCGCGTTGCCTGCTTCGCGGGCATGCCCTTTCCCACAGGGTCAACTGCGCGCATGCCACATCACTTCACGAATTTCTGAACTGATTATTTGCCGATAGCGATTTTTCCGCCCGCCGACCGCCACCAGAATCGCTTCACCATAATCACAAGAACCGTGAGGCCACTTCCGTGGACCAGACACTCCAGGTACGCCAAGCCGCCGCCGAGCTCGTTGCCGCGTTCGCCAGCAACGACACCGCCCGTTATTTCGCCTGCTTCAGCGAAGACGCCACCTTCCTGTTCCACACCTTGCCACAGCCCCTGCTGTCACGCCGTGCCTACGAAGAACTGTGGGCGCAGTGGCAGGCCGACGGCTTTGCCGTGCTCGCCTGCGAATCCGGCAATGCCCAGGTCAGCCTGCAAGGCGATGTGGCGATCTTCATGCATGACGTGGCCACGCACATCCGCAATGCCGGTGAAGAGCACCAGCTAAGCGAACGCGAGACCATCGTGTTCCGCCGCCACGGCGCCCAATGGTTGGCGTGCCACGAGCACCTGTCGGTCGTGTCCTCGGGCTGACCTGCATTTTTCCTGCGGCCTTGCCGCCCTGCCATCGCACCCACAAGAAGGCCCGCGCACCGCGCCGGCCCACAACAACCGCGCTGGAGCATCACCATGAGCCACTCGACCGCTATCGAGACCAACGGCGTCGAACAGATCCCTGACGATCAACGCGACGCCTCCCCGCTGGACCTGTTCCGCCTGATCTTCGGCGGTGCCAATACCTTTGCCACGGCGGTGCTGGGCAGCTTCCCGGTACTGTTCGGGCTGTCGTTCCAGGCCGGGGTATGGGCGATCCTGCTTGGCGTCGGCGTAGGCGCCCTGATCCTTGCACCGATGGGCCTGTTCGGTGCACTCAACGGCACCAACAACGCGGTGTCGTCGGGCGCGCATTTTGGCGTGCACGGGCGCATCGTCGGCTCGTTCCTGTCGCTGCTCACGGCGGTGGCGTTCTTCTCGCTGTCGGTATGGAGTTCGGGCGACGCCCTGGTGGGCGGTGCCAAGCGCCTGGCTGGCCTGCCGGAAACCGACCTGACCCTAGGCCTGGCCTATGGCCTGTTCGCGGTCCTGGTGCTGGTGGTGTGCATCTTCGGCTTCCGCTTCATGCTGTGGGTCAACAAGGTGGCCGTGTGGGCTTCGAGCCTGCTGTTCCTGCTCGGCATCGTCGCCTTCGCCGGGCCGTTCGATGCCGGTTATGCCGGCAGCGTCAACCTCGGCCAGGCGGGCTTCTGGGCGGCATTCGTCGGCGCGGCGATCCTGGCCATGAGCAACCCGGTGTCGTTCGGCGCGTTCCTCGGCGACTGGTCGCGCTACATCCCGCGAGCAACGCCCAAGGCGCGCATCATGCTGGCGGTGATCGCGGCCCAGGGCGCGACGCTGATCCCGTTCCTGTTCGGCCTGTGCACGGCCACGCTGGTAGCGACCCAGGCCCCCGACTACATCGCCGCCAACAACTACGTCGGTGGCCTGCTGGCAGTGGCGCCCAGCTGGTTCTTCCTGCCGGTGTGCCTGATCGCCGTGATCGGCGGCATGTCCACCGGCACCACCGCGCTGTATGGCACCGGCCTGGACATGTCCAGCGTGTTCCCGCGCCTGCTCAGCCGCGCCGGTGCCACCCTGCTGATCGGGGTGCTGGCGATCGGCTTCATCTTCATCGGCCGCTTCACCTTCAACCTGGTGCAGAGCGTGTCGACCTTTGCCGTGCTGATCATCACCTGCACCAGCCCGTGGATGGTGATCATGATCCTTGGCCTGGTCACCCGCCGCGGCTTCTACCATGCCGATGACCTGCAGGTGTTCACCCGTGGCCAGCGCGGCGGCCACTACTGGTTCCTGCATGGCTGGAACTGGCGCGGCATGGGGGCGTGGATCCCCAGCGCGGCAGTCGGCCTGTGCTTCGTCAACCTGCCAGGGCAGTTCGTCGGCCCGCTGGGTGACCTGGCTGGCGGCATCGACCTGAGCCTGCCGGTCACCCTGGGCTTGGCCGGTGTGCTGTACCTGGCACTGCTCAACCTGTTCCCCGAACCTGCTGGCGTGTATGGCCCCCAGGGCCCGCGTTGGGTGCGTTGCAAAAGCGCCGCGCATACGCCGGTAACCACTGCCGAAATGGCCTGACTGGAAACTGACCATGACCACTTCCCATTACATCGCCGGCCGCTGGGTCGAAGGCCAGGGTAGCGATTGCATCAGCGTCAACGACCCTGCGCTGGGGCAACCGTTCGCCGAACTGATGGCAGCCAGCGCCGCCCAGGTCGACCAGGCCGTGGCCGCCGCCCGTGGTGCCCTGCCCGCCTGGAAAGCCACCAGCGCCGGCGAGCGCGCAGGCTACCTGCGCGGCTTTGCCGAGCAACTGGGCCAGCGCCGCGAAGCGCTGATCAGCGTGCAGATGCGCAACAACGGCAAGCCGCGCCACGAGGCGGAAATCGACCTGGATGATGCCATTGCCACGTTCAACTACTACGCCGAGCTGGCCGCGCAACTTCCGTCGAAAAACCGTGAGGTCCCCCTGGCCGCCCCGGGTTTCACGGCACGCACCCGCCTGGAGCCGGTGGGTGTAGTCGGCCTGATCGTGCCGTGGAACTTCCCGCTGGTGACCAGCGCCTGGAAGCTCGCCCCGGCTTTGGCAGCGGGCTGCACGGTGGTGCTCAAGCCCTCGGAAGTCACCCCGCTGGTCGAACAGGCCTACGGCCAGATCGCCGATGCCCTGGGCCTGCCCGCCGGGGTGCTGAATATCGTCAACGGCAAGGCCGAGACCGGCGCCGCACTGAGCAACCACACTGGCCTGGACAAGCTGTCCTTCACCGGCAGCAACAGCGTCGGTAGCCAGGTGATGCGCAGCGCGTCGGCGCAATGTCGGCCAGTGACGCTGGAGCTGGGCGGCAAGTCGGCGATCGTGGTGTTCGATGATTGCGATGTCGACCAGGCGGTGGCATGGATTGTCGCCGGCATCACCTGGAACGCCGGGCAGATGTGTTCGGCCACGTCGCGGTTGCTGGTGCAGGACGGCATTGCCGATGCGCTGCTGCCACGCTTGCAGGCGGCCCTGGACAACCTGCGGGTGGGCAACCCGCTGACCGAAGAGGTCGACATGGGGCCGCTGACCAGCCAGGCGCAGTGGCTGAAGGTGGCCAGCTACTTTGCCACGGCGCGGGAAGAAGGTCTGCAGTGCCTGGCCGGTGGCAGGGCGCTGGACCGGGACGGCTGGTTCGTCAGCCCGACGTTGTATGCCGATGTGCCGAAGGACAGCCGCTTGTGGACCGAGGAGATTTTCGGCCCGGTGCTCTGCGCGCGTCGCTTCGCTACCGAGGAACAGGCGATTGCCGAAGCCAACGACAGCCGTTTCGGGCTGGTGGCGACGGTGTGCTCTACCGACCTGGCGCGTGCCGAGCGGGTGGCCGATGCACTTGAGGTTGGCCATGTGTGGATCAACTCGGTGCAGGCGGTGTTCGTCGAGACTTCGTGGGGCGGCACCAAGGGCAGCGGGATCGGGCGCGAGTTGGGGCCATGGGGGTTGTCGGCGTATCAGTCGGTCAAACATGTGACGCGGTGTTTGGGCTAGATTTCTGGGGCCGCTCTGCGGCCCGCTCGCGACACAAGGCCGCTCCTACAGGGAATGCGCAGTCCATGTGCTGGCGCGATACCTGTAGGAGCGGCCTTGCGTCGCGATGGGCTGCACAGCAGCCCCCGGCATTCACACCGTCTCGTCAGCCGACCGCGCGCTTTCTTGCAGCAGTACCATGCTCTGCGGCGAAGACAAGGCAATACCTTCGGCACGCAAGCGCCCAAGGATGGTGAACAGCAGATCGCTGCGAGTACCCGACACCTGCCGCGGCCCCGCCACGTAACCACTCACGCCAATCACCATGCCACTGCTGGTCAGGTCCTTGAACGACACGGAAGTGGCCGGCGCATCCAGAATCGCCTCATGCTCCTGGTACGCCGCCAACAGCAGCTCACGCACGCGGTTGGCATCGGTCTCCAGCGGCAAGGTCAGGGTGATGCCGACCACGCCCAGCGCATTGCCCATGGTCACGTTGCGCACGTTCTGGGAAATGAACTGCGAGTTGGGCACGATCACCGTCGAACGGTCGGACATCTGGATCTCGGTAGCACGCACGTTGATGCGGCGAATGTCACCTTCGACACCGGCCAGGCTGACCCAGTCACCCACCTTCACCGGGCGCTCGGTCAGCAGGATCAGGCCGGAGATGAAGTTCTGCACGATCTGCTGCAGGCCGAAACCAATACCCACCGACAGGGCACTGACCACCCAGGTCAGGCTGGTGAGGTTGATGCGCAAGGTCGACATCACCAGCATGGCCAGGAAGATGAAGCCCAGGTAACCCACCAGGGTGACCAACGAGGCGCGCATGCCAGCGTCCATGTCGGTTTCCGGCAGCAGGCGCTCACTCAGCCAGCGCTTGACCACGCGGATGGCGAACAGCCCGCCGAAGAAAATCGCCAGCGCCAGCAGGATGTCCTGGGGCACGATGTTCAGGTTGCCGAGCAACTTGCCGCCGGTGCCGTCCCAGTCAGCCAGGCTCAGCAGCAGCTCGCTGGGGCTGGTGCCCGACGGCATCAGCGCCAGCAACAGCGCCAGGAACAGCACCACGGTACGGCCGATACCGGCAAGGATGGTGCTGGCCTGGGCCTGGTGACGAGGCGCCAGGCCCAGGGTCGAGGCCAGCGCCAGGCCACCGGGCTGACGCGGCGACAACAGGGTTTCGCACAGGTCGCCAAAGAACGTGGTCAGCAGGTAGGCACAGGTGATGACCAGGCTGACCCACAGCAACTTGCCAGTGAGGAAGTAGGCGAGCGTCAGGTAGCCGGCAAGCAGCGCCAGCAGGATCAGCGTCAGCCAGATCACCATCACGAACGGAATCAACCCGGCCAGGCCCGTGGGGCGCTCCAGGTCATGCTTGCGCAGGGTACGGCGGTAGCACAGCAGCGCACCGGCGAAGGTAAACGCCACCACCAGCGCGGTCAGACCGTTGACCGCCACGGTCAACGCCAGGCTGGCACCAATCACACTGTTGATGCGTTCCATGGTCATCATGACCATCAGCGCCAGCGCCAGGACCTTGGGGAACCAGCCCAGCGCGCTGGCCACTTCGTCATGGATCGGCGGCAGGCGCCAGGACGGCCGCTGGAGCATCAGCATGGCGCGGCCCAGGCCGGTGATGAAGGCGCTGAACACCACCAGGGCGAGCACATGGTTGGCCAGGCTGGCGATATCGGAGCCCAGTTCGGCGCTGCTCTCCAGCCCCCAACGCAGCAGCGAAACCGAGCCGGCGATGGTCCCCAGGGTTGCCAGGCTCACACTCAGCGCCAACGAACTGCGGCGCAGCCGGCCTTCCGGCAGCCAGCGGACCATGGCGCTGGCCAGCAGGCGCTCGAACACACGGCGGACCAGGGTCCAGACCAGGATGGCCGCCACCAGGCTGGTAATGAACAACCAGCGGTGCTCGACGCTGAAGGCACTGCCGATGGCATCGGCTGCCTCGCCACGCAGGTCGCGCAAGCGCGCCACATCGTCCTGGGTCGGGCGAATGATGCTCTGCCAGAACGCCGGGCTGAGCGGCGAGGCGGCGCGGCTGGTGATCTGCGAGTTGAACTGGCTGCGGCGCAGGTTGACGATCTGCGTGGACAGGTCGCGGGCCGACTGGGTCAGCTTGATGGCCTGGTCCTGCTGCGCCACCAGCGCCTTTTTCTCAGCTTCCAGTTCCTTGCGCTGCTGGGTCAGGGTGGCAGCCTCGTCCGGCTGGCGCGGGCCGATGACCTTGAGCTTGTCGTCGAGCTTTTCCACGTCGGCAGTGCGCAGGGCACTCAACGCATCGGCCTGGCGTTGCACCTGCACGGCGCCGAGGCGCAGTTGCGCCAGCAGGTCGTCGTTGGCCTCGCTGGTAACGCCCTGGCGGATCTGGTCCAGGCGCTCGCTCAGTTGCTCGATGCTGGCGTTTTCATCCAGCACGGGCGCTTCGGCGACCGCCAGGTTGGATAACGGCGTGGCCGGGGCCGACCAGGCAGGGTTGGCAAGAACCAGCATGAAGGCCATCAGGACCATCAGGCCTGGGCAGTAACGGGCAAGGCTGACACGCCTCATCGAATATTCCTCTTGCAATTCGATTTGGCGGGGGATTCTACGCGGCTTCAGGCGATCAGGAGAGTGCCGTTTCTCGCTTGAGCAGTTGCGCTTTGCGCGCCACGCCCCAGCGGTAGCCGCTGAGGTCGCCGTCGCGGCGCACCACCCGATGACAAGGGATCGCCACGGCAATGTGGTTGGCCGCGCAGGCCATCGCCACCGCGCGAACCGCCTTGGGCGCACCGATGCGCTCGGCGATCTCGGTGTAGCTGACCCGGCTGCCGGCCGGTACCTCGCGCAGGGCCTGCCATACCCGCTCCTGGAAGGCGGTGCCCTGCACATCCAGTGGCAGGGCCAGGCCCAATGATGGCGCTTCGACGAAGCCCACCACTTCGGCAACCAGCTGTTCGTAGGCGCTATCGCCACCGATCAGCCGGGCCTTGGGGAACTGGTCCTGCAGCTCCTGCAACAAGGCCTCGGGGTCGTCGCCCAGCAGGATCGCGCAGATGCCCTTCTCGCTCTGCGCCACCAGGATCGCGCCCAGGGAACATTGGCCAAGGGCGAAGTGAATGGTCGCCCCGGCACCACCGGCGCGGTATTGCCGCGGGCGCATGCCCAGGCGCTGCTCGGCGCTTTCGTAGAACCGGCTGTTGGAGTTGTAGCCAGCGTCGTAGATGGCATCGGTGACCGAACGCTGGCCATCCACCAGGTGCGCACGCAGGCGCCGGGCGCGGAAGGCCGTGGCGTAGGCCTTGGGGGTAAGGCCGGTTTCGGCCTTGAACAGCCGGTGCAGGTGGAACGGGCTGATCGCCAGCTCGGCGCTGAGCTGGTCCAGGCTGGGCGCGGGGTCGCAGGCTTCGATCAGGCGGCAGGCGCGGGTGACCAGCTGGCTATGGCGAGTGGGGCTGGTGGACGCGGTGCAACGTTTGCAGGCGCGGTAACCGGCCGCTTCGGCGGCGGCCGGGGTATCGTAGAACACGACATTGCTGCGCTTGGCCAGGCGTGACTTGCAGCCGGGCTGGCAATAGATGCCGGTGGTGCGTACGGCGTAGACGAAGTGGCCGCTGGCGGCGCGGTCACGGGATTCCACGGCTTGCCAGCGTTGCTCGGGGGTGGTGTAAAGGTTCATTAGTCAGTGTCCAGATAGGTTGTTGCCTGTGCAGGCGCTGCTTCAGGCCCGCCACAGGTACCAGGCCGCCACGGTACGGTACGGCCGCCAGCCGCCCCCCAACGAGCGCATCTGCGCCGGTGTCGGCGCCTTGTCCAGCCCCTTCAGCCGCCGGTATCCCTCACGCACGCCGAAATCGTCCACCGGCAGCACATCCGCACGCGCCAGGCTGTAGATCAGCAACATTTCCACGGTCCACCGCCCCACCCCGCGCAGCGCCACCAGCCGCTCGATCAACGCCTCGTCGGCCATGCCCAGGGCCTCTTCCCGAGTCGGCACCAAGCCCTCCAGCCGGCCCCGGGCGATGCCTTGAAGCGTGGCCATCTTGCTCGCCGAAAAGCCACAGGCGCGCATCGTTTCCGGGGCAACCGCCAACAACTGCTCCGGCCCTGGGAACGCGTTGTCCGGGAACAGTGCCAGCAACCGCCCGAGAATGGCTTCGGCGGCACGCGCATGCAGCTGCTGGTAGGCAATCGCCCGCACCAGCACTTCATAGGGTTCACGCCCCGGCGTGGCCTGATGCAGGCAGGGCCCGGTCGCGGCGATGTGCCGCGCCCAGTCCGGGTCGAGCGCCGCCAGGTATTCGGTGGCCTCCCGGTAGGTGTCAGGCGAAAGGTCGGCGAGGATCATGGCACCTCCATCAGGTCGATTGCAGGTCCAGCTTAGCGCAGCCGTGCACCAGACAAACGCCGGTTCTTGCGCGTTAATTGCGCGCATGCCGTTGCCCAGCGGCATCATCCCCGCATAGAATTGAGAACCATTCACAATCGCATGCACACGGGACCGGGCCTTCACCAAGATGCAGACCAACGACATGCTCAAGCCGGCCGAGGTCGCTCTGCTCTATCAGGCCCACCACAGCTGGCTTCGCGGCTGGCTACGCAGCCGGGTCGGGTGCAGCGAGCATGCCGCCGACCTGGCCCAGGATACCTTCGTGCGGCTGTTGCGGGCGCGCCAGGTGTCGCCACTGAAGGAACCGCGCGCCTACCTCAGCAGCATCGCCCGGGGCCTGATGATCGACCAGTTCCGTCGTCGCGCGCTGGAGCGGGCCTTCCAGGAAAGCCTGGCCCACCTGCCGGAAGCCGACGTGCCCAGCGAAGAAGATCGCCTGCTCATACTCGATACCCTGGCACGCCTCGACCAAGCCTTGCAGCAATTGAAGCCGCGCGCCCGGCAGGCATTCCTGCTGGCCCAGCTGGACGGCTTGGGCATCGTGCGGATTGCCCAACGGCTGAACGTGTCGCGGGCCACGGTCGAGCGCGACCTGGCCAAGGCCCTGGGCGCCTGCTACCGGTTGCGCTATGCCGACGCCTGACAGCACGCCCGCGCAGGCGCATGTCGACCAGGCGATCGATTGGCTGGTGAAGTTGCGCTTCGACCGCCCCAGCCCGCGTCTGCAGCAGCAGTTCCAGCAGTGGTTGGCCAGCCATCCGCATAACCCCCTGGCCTGGCAGCGGGTCAGCCGCCTCGGCGACGAGCTGGCCGGGCTGCCCAACGACCTGAGCCGGCGCACCCTGGATACCTGCCAGCGGCAGCGCAGCAGCCGTCGCGACCACCTCAAGCTATTGGCCGTGCTGACCGTGGGCGGCAGCCTGGGCTGGGCCGCGCGTGAACCGTTGGGCCTGCCTCAGCTGCTGGCCGACAGCCGTACCGCCACCGGCGAGCGCCGCCAGTTGCAAGGCAGCGATGGCAGCCACATCCAGCTCAACACCGCCAGCGCCATCGACCTGCACTTCGACGCCGGGCAACGCCGGCTGCAACTGCTGCGCGGCGAGATAAGCCTGGACAGCAACCCCAACGACAAGCGCCCATTCCGCATCGACACTCGCGTCGGCCCAATGACCACCCTCGATGGCCAACTACTGTTGCGCGAGAACGACCACGGCCTGCTGCTGGCGGTGCGTCGGGGCGATGTCACGCTGTTCCCCGCCTCTGCTTCGCCACGTCGGGTGCTGCCTGGCGAAACCTTGCAGGTGTGGGCCAGCGGCAGCTTCCAGGCGGTGACCCTGCGCAGCGACCCGTGGGGCTGGACCGACGGCGTACTCAGCGTGCAACAGATGCCGTTGGGCGAGTTCATCGCCGAACTGGCCCGCTACCGCCCGGGCCTGCTGCGCTGCGCCCCCGAGGTGGCCGGGCTGGCGGTGTCCGGCACCTACCAGCTGAACGACACCGGGCAGATCCTGCAACTGCTCACCCGCAGCCTGCCGGTGCGGGTCGATTACCACACACGCTATTGGGTGAGCATCGACGCGGCCTGAACAACCTCAGTCCGCCAATGCCCGCAAGCGCCCCGCGCGCCGGTAAGACTGCCGGGCAAAGCACACGAACAAGCCGGCCATCAGGGCCAGCGCCATCGGCAGGCCATGCGGCGCCACGTCCATCGCCGCGCCGCTCAGCAGCGGCCCGACCAGGCTGCCGACACCCCACAGCAAGCCCACGCTGGCGTTGGCGGTAACCAGGTCCTGGCCCTTGAAGCGCTGCCCGATCAGCACCAGCGCCAAGGTATAGATGCCTCCGGCCACGGCCCCCAGCAGCACCAGCAGCGGCCAGAGCAGCCAGGGCATGTTCAGCAGCCAGGGCAAGCCGATACCGATCGCCATCGCCACCAGCCCGCAGGCCAGGTGCAGCCCGGTACGCTCGACCCGGTCGGCCAACCAGCCCAGCGGTAGCTGGAACAGCATGTCGCCGGCGAACACCACCGTCACCATCAGCGCCGCCACGCCCATGGCGAAGCCATGGCTGCTGGCATAGACCGGCAGCAACGACAGCACCACCGCATCGAAGAACGAGAAGAACAGCACCGCCACGCACAACGCCGGCGCCACGCGGAAGAAGCCGGCCAGGCCGAAGCTCTTGTCGCCCTCTTCGTGTTCGACATAGTCGTTAGGCACGGTCAGCACGATGCACAGCAATGCCAGGCCATAGCAGGCCGTGACCACGGCGGTGATCCATGGGCTGTCGGCCCCCAGCACGGCCAGCATGGCCGGGCCGAGCACCTGGAAGCCGGTAAAACTGGTGGCGTACAGGGCCATGATCTTGCCGCGGTTATGTTCCGGGCACAGTTCGTTGACCCATGATTCCCCGAGAATGATGGCGATACCCATGCCCAGCCCCAGGCCCAGGCGGAGCAAGCCCAGCAGCCACAGGGAACCGAACGCCGATTCGAGCAGGGCGATGCTGACCGTGCACAGGCTGAAGCACAGCAGATAGAGGGTGCGCCGGGTGAAATGGCGGCAGCAGAAATCGACCAGGAATGCCGAGAGCATCATGCCCGCAGCCGGAATGGCCGAGAGGACGCCGATCTCCAGCGTGCTCGCCCCCGCTTGATGCAGGCGCAACGACACCAGCGGCAGGCTGGCCCCCAGGCTGAAACCCACCACCGAGACGGCGAACAATAGGCCCGCCAGCAAACGCATGTTCATGTACCACTCCTTGCAAACCGAAAAGACGTGCAGACACAGGCGCGCACGCCAGGGCGGCGCGCGACGCGAAAGCGCAGATCAGGTCAGGCGGAGTGTGGCGAGAAAGTGAAGGCAAACAGCACGCTGCGGCGGCGCTTGAGCACGGTGTCGCTCGGCCACGCACGACGCAGGGCCTGCAGGGCAGGCTGGCGGGCGTGTGGCAGGGACTGGGTACGGCGCATTGCGGTGGCTACTACGCAGGTGGCTGGGGAAAAGAGGCGGCACTCTAGGCCAAGGGGGCCAGGTCGTCAATCGCCGGGGCGGCTGCGCGCCCCGCCAATATCAGCGCTTACCGGTACTCGGCAAGAACACCGCCAACAATCCGAACAGTGGCAGGAACGAGCACAGCCCATATACATATTCGATGCCGCGCAAGTCCGCCACATACCCCAGCAGTGCCGCGCCAATGCCACCGAAGCCAAACATCAGCCCGAAGAAAATGCCGGCGATCATGCCGACGCTACCCGGTACCAGCTCCTGCGCATACACCACGATGGCGGAAAATGCCGAAGCCAGGATGAAACCGATCACCACGCTCAGCACCGTGGTCCAGAACAAATCGGCATACGGCAGTGCCAGGGTGAACGGCGCCGCGCCCAGGATCGAGAACCAGATCACCGCCTTGCGCCCGATGCGGTCACCGATCGGCCCACCAAAGAACGTACCCGCCGCCACCGCACCGAGGAACAGGAACAGGTGCAGCTGCGAGCTGGCCACCGACACCTGGAACTTCTCGATCAGGTAGAAGGTGAAGTAGCTGGTGAAGCTGGCCATGTAAAAGTACTTGGAGAACACCAGCAGGCCCAGCACGATCAGCGCCGCGACCACCCGCGTGCGGGAAATGCCATGGGTTGCCTGTACTGCCTTGCGCGCCTTGGCCTGGTTGAGGTGTTCCTTGTACCAGCTGCGCAGCATCAGGGTGACGCCGAGGAAGAACAGCGCGGCCAGGCCGAACCAGGCGACGTGGCTCTGGCCGAACGGAATGACGATGGCTGCCGCCAGCAGCGGGCCCAGCGCCGAACCGGTGTTGCCACCGACCTGGAAGGTCGACTGGGCCAGGCCGAAACGGCCACCCGAAGCCAGGCGGGCGATGCGTGAAGTCTCGGGATGGAACGTCGAAGAGCCAATGCCTACCAGCGCCGAAGCCAGCAGGATCATCGGGAAGCTGCCGACGAAAGCCAGCATCACGATGCCGACCAAGGTGCACAGGGTGCCGAGCGGTAACAGGTTGGGTGCGGGCCGGCGGTCGGTGAAGAAGCCGACCCAGGGCTGCAGCAACGAGGCGGTGATCTGGAAGGTCAGGGTAATCATGCCGATCTGGGCGAAACTCAGGTCGTAGTTGGCCTTGAGCATCGGGTAGATCGCCGGCAGTACCGACTGGATAAGGTCATTGATCAGGTGCGCCAGCGCGCAGAAACCGATGATGCGCATCACCAGCGGCGTGGCTTGGCTCGCCGCCGCACTGGTGGATGCCGTGGGGGCGCTACTGATGGCCATGGCCCTGAGTCTCCGTCCGCAGTCTGGGATCCGATTATCAGGAAATAGATAGCTACCTAGCTACCTTTTTTACAATCCAGTCGCGCTTTTCTTGCAAATGTCCCCGCCAGCGTTGGGCGAAATGCCCGCTGTCGCGGCAGGGTGATCCCATCAGGCCAGGCAGAAACCCAGCCTGGCCGCTAAGTTTTTGAAAGCGTGCAAATTTTTTTTGAAATGAGTGTTGACAGGGGGGCCGTTCAAGAGAATAATGCGCGCCATCGGCTACATAGCTCAGTTGGTTAGAGCATAGCATTCATAATGCTGGGGTCCGGGGTTCAAGTCCCTGTGTAGCCACCAAACAAAGACGAAGGGCTTACCGCAAGGTAAGCCCTTTTTCTTTGCCTGCAGAAAATCCGCCCTCCCTCACTTCACCCCGGCGAACGCCACGGCCAGGCCCAGGCCGATCAGCGCGACGCCGATCATCCGATCGACCAGCTGCTGCCTTGCCAGCATCGCCTTGCGCAATCCCGCATTGGAAAAGAACACCGCCACCAGGCTGAACCAGGCCCAGTGAGCGAATGACATGAACCCACCATAGGCGAAGTCCAGTGCCAGCGAGCTGCCCGGCTGAACCACCTGGGTATAGGCGCTGATCACGAACAGCATGGTCTTGGGGTTGAGGGCATTGGTCAGAAAGCCGGTGCGCAGCGCAATCAGCAAGCCTGCTTGGCCCGCCTCCCCGTTCACGCTTACCTGGCTGCGGCGGGTCAGCAACCGGTAACCCAGGTAGATCAGATAACCCGCACCGAGCACTTTCATGGCCAGGAACAGCGTCGGGCTGTGGCTGATGATCAGGGCAATTCCCAGCACCGTGTACAGCACGTGCACCTGCACGCCCAGCGCTATGCCCACGGCGGCAGCCAGCCCTGCCTTGCGGCCCTGTGCATAACTGCTGCGGGTAACCATGGCGAAATCCGCGCCGGGGCTGATGACGGCGAGCAAGGTGAACAGGGCGATGGCGATGAGTTCGGTCATGAAGGGGCTCTCGATAGACGATGTAAATGCACAGATTCGCTGATTATCGAGAGCTTATGGACAAGGCAAAATCGATTTAAAGTGAGGTAAATCTGCTAGTTTTTCTCACTGATCATAGAAACCTGTGCCGGCCTCTTCGCGGTTTAATCGCGAAGAGGCCGGCACAGCCAAACAGGGACGCCATGAAGCTGCCGCCACTGAACGCCTTCCGCTATTTCGACATCGCCGCGCAGGCCGAAAGCTTCGTGCGCGCCGCCGAGCACCTGCATGTCACCCATGGCGCGGTCAGCCGCCAGGTGCGCCTGCTTGAAGAAAGCCTTGGCGTGGAACTGTTCGAGCGCCGTAACCGGGCCATTTTCCTGACTCCGGCCGGCCGCACCTTGCACAGCACCACCCAGGCGATTTTCGAGCAACTCGAAGGCGCTGTGCAGCGCCTGCAACAACAGGGCCGCGATAATGTACTGGTGCTGTCCTGCGAGCCCACCATCGCCATGCGCTGGCTGATCCCGCGCCTGCCGCGCTTTCATGCTGCCCACCCCGACCTGCAGTTGCACCTGGTGGCTGCCGGCGGGCCGCTGGACTTCACCCGCAGCGGTGTCGACCTGGCAATCCGCCGCGACGACTTCCATTGGGGCAACCAGCTGCACAGCGTGAAGATCTGTGACGAATGGATCGGCCCGGTGTGCCACCCCACCGCCAGCGTGCGGCTCGACCACCAGCGCCTGCTGCACAGCAGCACCCGCCCCGCGGCATGGCCCACCTGGCTGCGCCTGAGCGGGCAGCAGGCCCGGCATGCCGAGCGCAGCGACTACGAGCACTTCTACCTGTCGATCCAGGCCGCCAGCGCTGGCCTGGGCCTGGCCATGGCCTCCGCCCTGATGGTACGCGACGAACTCGACAGCAGGCAGTTGCAAGCCCCCTTCGGCTTTGTACCTGACGGCTCGGCCTATCATCTGCTCAGCCCCCAGCCTTTGCACGACGGCGGCAAGCGCCAGCGCTTCGCCGCCTGGGTGACGGACGAATGCCGCAGCTGCCTGGCTCAGCTGGGCCTGGTGCAGAACGACGAACCCGAACGGCCGTCACCGCCCCAGGTGCGATAGCCTGCGGTATCGATGTGAATGCGCCCGCTCGGGTAGCGCCCAAGCCCCATGTTCCAGGCCTGGCCGGATTGCTGCCAGAAACGGCATAGCGGGTTGGGGTCGGCCCACGCCGGCAGCAGGATATCCACCGCAAAGGCGCGAGTATGAGCGCTACCCACGGCACCACCCGCGCAGCGGTTGAGGCCTGGGTCACGGTAGGCCGACACCACCTCGAACTGGCGCAGGATGCCTTGTTGGTCAAGCACCTTGATCAGCGACAGCGTGGCCCGCACTGCCGGCCAGTTGCTGGCAGGCGGCAGCGCAAAAGGTGAAGCCCGGCACAGCCGCCAGTCCGAAGCCGAACGCAGCAACTGGTGGATGGGTACCACGCCATACAGCCGGGCGTCCACCAGCATCTGGCGAAATGGCCGGGTCTGATGGTCCCCGGCCCATTGCGCGAACATCCACAAGTCACGCTCATCGGCCCGCAGCGCAGCCCCCAGCATGCCCAGCGCCAGCAGCAACCATCTAGCCCTTTTCATCCCTGCTCTCCCTGCCCCAGTATGTGCAACGCTGCCAAACACGGCGGCGCACGACAAGGAGTTAAGCATGCACAAGATTGCCTTACCGGGCCTCATCGCCCTCGCCTTCAGCGGCCTGGCCGCGGCCGATGCGCGTATCGACCTGGGCGACGCCCAGCGCGTTACCCGCCTGTTCGCCTTCCCCAACAACTGCCACGTCATCTGCTATCGCGACTGGACCCTGGAACAGACCGTCGAGCACTACCTGACCCAGAGCGTACGGCGCGACGGCCACGCCGATGCCCAGGTAAAGGTGAGCCGCGACAACGACCGCCTGCAGGCGACCATCAGCGGCGTACCCGCCAGCTATGCCAAGCCCCTGCGCAAGCTGCTCGACACCGGTGAACTGGCCTACCAGGGCGCGACCCAGCTGAACAAGGACGGCAAATGGTCCTACGACTGGTACCTGTTCCTGCCGCTGGGGATGGCCCTGCAGAACCGCCGCAGCATCGAGCTGCTGCACTTCCCGCCGGATTACTCGCTGACCCAGGCCCAGGACTACCTGCGCTCCAACACCACCGACCGCTGGGCCGAGCTGCTGACCTTCAACGGTGTCGACGCCAGCCAGACCCCGGCCTACCAGACCATCATCGATATCGCCCCCATCGCCGCGCCGGCCAGCGCCGGTGAAACGCTGAAGGACACCTATAGCTACTTCAAGGACTACCAGGTGCGCATGGTCAGCGAGATGACCCTGCAGAACCCCGCCAAGCCCCTGCCGATGGTCGCCTTCGGCGCGCCAGTGCGCAGCTGGATCCAGCAGCAATATGGGCCGCAGGTGAATGTGCTGGGGCTGGTCACCATCAGCCCGCAAGCCGGGACCAAGGTGCCGGTGCTGGGTGCCAACCACCCGAGTGCCATCTGGTATGCAGCGGACAAGGACAGCCACGGTGGCGATCAGGACGCCGCCGATGCCGCCGGGCTGAAGATGATGGGCCAGGACCTGACAGCGGCTTGCTGGCAGGCGGGGATGGGGCGCAATCAACGCGCCGATGCCAAGCTGACGCTGGATGCCTGCGCAACCAAGTGGCAGGTGACACAGAAAAAGCAGACCTGTGAACTGTTCTTCCGCACTGTGCGCAAGTACACGCCAGAGCAGGCTGCGGCAAAATGCAACACCGCCAGCGTGACCCGCAGCCTGCGCGAGCTGGACAAGCCGGTCGAGGCTCAGCCGCAGGGCTTGTGACCGGCATACCGTCTATTTGTGAAAACGCTCGCTCCCACAGCTGAACCACAGGCCTCAGGCCTTGCATTGCATCTGTGGGAGCGGGCATGCCCGCGAAGGGGCCCGTGCAGGCCCGCTCAGTCTTCGAGCAGGGTACAGGCCATCACCAGCGCATCCTCGCGGCCGCCGGCGATCGGGTAATAGTCGCGCCGGCGACCGATTTCGTTGAAACCATAGCGCTCGTACAGGCGATAGGCCGACTGGTTGCTGGCACGCACCTCCAGGAAGCACTCACGGCCATTGAGCTGGTAAGCCCGCGCCATCAGGTGTTCGAGCAGGCGCAGGCCCAGGCCGCGGCCCTGGTTTTCCGGCTTGACCGTGATATTGAGCAGGTGCGCCTCGTCGATGATCACGTTGATCACGCCATGCCCCACCTGCTGCTGGCCGTCGAACATCAGCCAGACTTCGTAGGATTTGAGCGCATCCTGGAAGATCCCACGGGTCCAGGGATGACTGAACGCGGCATATTCGATTTTAAGTACGGCATCCAGATCCGCCTCGGTCATTGGGCGGAAGCTGATCGAGTCACTCATTCAACGCTCTTCCAGCGCGCCATCAGCTGGCGCATGGCTTTCCAGACGTCCGCCTTGCGCTGCGGCTCGTCCATCAACAGTTCAAGGCCCGGCAAGGCCCAGGCGTCGCCCAGGCCGTCGAGCGTCAGGGTTTGGTAATAGGCGTCGCTGTCGGTATTGGCGGCAAAGCGCAGCGCCGGCAGGCCGACCAGCCACAGGCAGGCGCACGGGGCGTCTTCCAGGCGTGCCTGGACAAAGCCCTGGACAAAGTCGCGCGCGGCTTCCGGGCCCTGGTCCAGGTTGCCGCGCACCAGCAGCGGCCAGCGCACCGGTTCGCCGATGATCTGCGGGGCATCGGGCAGGCCGGCGGCGCGCAGCATGTCCTTGAGCAGCAGGTAGGACGGGTCGCGGCTCTGGAACGGCTGGCCGGTGGCCAATTCCACCAGCAGCAGGCAGTTGCCGGCGCGCAGCAGCTGCAGCGAGAAGCGCGGGGGCGGCACCGGTGCCGGGCGGGTAGCGGCGACCGGCTCCTCGGCCTCGGCGGCTTTGGCGGCCGGCTTGGGCAGACTGGCCGGGCGCGGTATCTCGATTTTCGGCCGCTCGCCGGCGCGCGCTTGTGGGGCGGCGGGCGCTTCGTTGGTGGCTGGTGCGGGCCGGGCTTGGAAATCGACGTCCTCGACCGGTGCCACCGGCAGCAGCAGCTCGGGCCGCGACGGTGCGGCGAACGGCAGTTCGGCGCGCGGCAGCCAGTGCACCACTTGCATGGCGGAAAGGTAGGCGCGGCGACGGGGTTCGGTGAGCAAGGTGCGGGGTCCCGAGGGGTGAAGACAATTGCGCATTCTAACGCTGTTGGCATGCGAGTGCCGCAACTGGTCGGCGGATTTTTGATGCCTGTGCCGACGCATTCGCGGGCGCGCCCGCTCCCACAGGTATCACCCACAGTTTGAGGTGCATGGAGGATCTGTGGGAGCGGGCGAGCCCGCGAAGAGGCCAGTGAATCCCTTATAGAAGCAAAGGTTATCTCGCATTACAGACCAAGGGGTGAAAACCTCCCCCCCGGATGCAGTACAATCGCCCCCTTTTTCTTGGCAACGAGTCGAAGCCAATGATCGAACCCAAGCGCGTCCTGCGCGCCCTAGCCGAACACTGGGCCCTGATCGAGCCGCTGTGCGAGCGTTTCGACCAGGGCACCCTGAGCCTGGTCGAACTGCGCCAGCACGTCGCCCGCCAGCAGGTCGAGAGCACCCCGCAGGACATCACCCAGCTGCTCGACGTGTGGATCCGCCTGGACATCCTGGTCCCGGTGGCCAAGAGCCCGAACCGTTTCGAGCTCAACGCGCAGATCCACGACTTCCTCGCCTACCTGCGCCGCGAACACCGGCTGGGCCTGTGCCTGGAGATCGAAGCCTACCTGCGCCACCTGGAGCGCTTGGCCGGGCATATCCAGGATGCCTTCGACAACCGCGACAGCGACGACCTGGCGCGCCAGTTGCGCCTGCTCGACATGCGCGTGCGCGATGTGCTGAAGAAACTCGACAATGACGAGCAGGCACTGGTGGCCGTGGCCGAACGGGCCAAGACCAGCAACCGCCAGATCCCGCTGCGCCAGCGCTATGCCGAAGTGCTCGCCACCTGGGACGAATACGTCGAGCCGATGATCCAGCTGGTCAACGCCGATGGCGCCTTCGAGCAGGGCGTGCGCAAGGTCGAGACGGTGCTGTTGAAGCTGCTCGGCGAACAGGCGCGCCTGGGTCACCTGGTCGACGACGACATGCTGCTGCGCACCCACGCACGCATCCTGGAAATGCAGACCAGCGCCCAGCTGACCCTGCGCCACGCCCGCGAACTGTTGCTGCCGCTGCGTGAAGAAGCCCGCCGGCACAACGCCGTGACCCGTGGCGCCGCGCTGGCCCTGTCAGTGATCCGGCGCAAGGGCATCGATGCCGTGCCGCAAGCCGCCATGCCGCTGTTCACCCGCCCGCAAAGCACCTTCCTCGGCAGTGCCAGCCAGGTTGAAGCCTACGTCTACGCCCTGGCTCGCTTCGAGCCCAAGCCGGCGCGCTTCCCCAAGGCCCACAAGACCCAGTCCGGCGTCCTGCCGCGCGCACCGCGCACGGTCAAGGAAATGGCCGAACGCTGCGAACAGGCCCTGCCGCTGCCCGACCTGATGGTCTGGCTGCTGGAGCAGGAACCGGAAAGCGCCACCGACGAGCTGCTGTACTGGTTCTCGCGCCTGTCGCGGGAAAAGCGCTTCAAGCGCGAACGCCTCGACCGCCGCGAGTACACCACCCAGGAACACCTGGTCAGCCTGCGCTCGTTCGCCCTGACCTCCAGCCGCGAAGACGCCACTGCGTCTACCGAAACCAACGCGAGCCCAGCCCATGCATCTTGATCTTTCCGAACTGTCCCAGCTCGCGCCGATCTTCCGCGAGCTGTTCAAAGGCTTCCACGTCAGCCGCCGCGACCCCGAGCTGTATGCCCAGCTGTCGAACTTCCAGGACCAGTACCGCACCCTGTTCAAGGCCCTGGGCTTCGAACTGGTGTGCGACACCCGTGGCTTCTACTACTTCGTGCCGGACCTGAGCGCCGCGCAGGTCAACAAGACCGCGCAGCGCCTGTCGCTGTTCACCTTCATCCTGGTCGAGCACCTGGCCGACCAGGGCCGCGACCCGATGGCCGTGCTCGACGGCGGCAGCATTGGCCGCGACGAACTGCCGTCGCTGCTGGACAAGTACCGCGACCTGTTCCTGCAGGCCGAAGTGCAGACCGTGGACGAGCTGGAAGAAAAAATCCTCCGGCGTATGACCCAGCTCGGTTTCGCCTTCGAGGAAGGCGGTATCTACCGCTTCCTGCCGCCGATGCACCGTTTCCTCGACGTGTGCCTGGCGGTGCAGCAGGACCGCGACCTGGCGGCCACGCTGCACAGCGACCTGCCACTGCCGACCCCGGTGCTGGTCGAGGAAGAAAGCCCCGAAGAACTCAACCGCACCGACGACCCGCTCGACCTCAGCCCCTTCGAGGGCGAGGAAAGCGAAGAGGAAGCCCTGGCCCGGGCGATCCGCGAAGAGCAACAGGAGATTGACGCATGAGCCAGGAACGCTACGGCATCCGCCGCTTCGCACTGCTCAACACCGCTGGCTACAGCCTTGGCCTGTTCCCGCTGGAACAGCCGCTGTCGGTCTACGGTGCCAACAACCTGGGTAAATCGGCGTCGATCAACGCCCTGCAGTTCCCGATCCTGGCACGCATGTCGGACATGAGCTTCGGCAAGTACAGCCTGGAGCAGTCGCGCCGCTTCTACTTCGCCAGCGACACCTCGTACATCCTCTGCGAGCTGAGCCTGCCCCACGGCCCGCACGTGATCGGCGTGGTCGGGCGTGGCCCGGGCGGCGGTTTCGGCCACCAGTTCTTCGCCTACAAGGGCGAGCTGGACCTGGCCCACTACCAGAAGAACGACACCTGCCTGCGTCAGAAAGAGCTGTTCACCAACCTCGAACGCCTGGGCATCAAGGCCTATGAAGTGAAGCCGGACGAGCTGCGCCGGCTGCTGGTCGGCGGCCACACCTCGGTGCCGCTGGACCTGACCATGATCCCGCTGCGCTCGACCAGCGAGCAAAGCCTGAAAACCTTCCGCGCGCTGTTCATCAACCTGCTGCACATGCGCGAGATCACCGCCGCCAAGCTCAAGCAGCTGTTCCTCGATGCCTTCGAGCACAGCCTGCGCTCCGGCAGTGTCGACTACATCGCCGCTTGCGAAGAGGCCTTCCGCGACGTACGCCGCATGGAACAGGACTACAACGCCCTGGTCGCCGCCGGCCCACTGGTCGAGGCTCTGGCCGGTGGTGTGGCGCAGCGCGACATCCTGCGCGGCAAGCTGCACCGCATTTCACCCGTGCTCGATACCCTGCTGGCGACCTGGCAGGAATACGCCATGGCACGCAAGGAAGAGCTGGTAATCCAGGCCGAGCACTACCGTGGCGAGCAAGACCGCCTGCAGAACGACCAGCGCGGCGGCACCCAGGAGCTGATGCGCCTGGAGCGGGAAATCACCGGCATCCAGCGCTGGCTGGGCGAGCTGTCGGTGCTCAAGCACCGCTTTGCCCTGGTCGATGACGTCAAGGTCCTGGAGCAGCAGCTGCTGGCGGCCAAGGACGCCCACGACGAACTGGCCGGCGCCCTGGCCCAGTCGCGGCAGTTCAGTGCCGAAGACCTGGACGAACGCGTGCGCGACCTGGAAAAACGCCTGAAGCAGGTACGCCAGCAGCTCGACCACGCCGACAACAACAGCTACGCGCGCCTGCGCGAAGAGTTCTCGCAGCAGGACGTCGACCGCCTTATGCGCCTGTTCAACGGGGCCCTGTTCAGCCTGCCGCTGGGCGACCGGGGGATCGAGCTGGATGACAGCGAGCTGTGGGTAAAATCGCTGGAAGCGGTGCTCGACGGCTTCAAGGGCGAGCGTTTCGAGGCGCCCGGCCTGTCCATCGACCTGTCGCACATCGACCCGCCGGCACTGCAGGCCCTGGCCGACCGCGCCGCCCTGCGCGACCAGAAGGAGCGCCTGGAAAAAGAGCTGAAGCAGCTCAAGACCCAGCAAGCCGTAGCCGCCGACCGCTCCGCGTCCAAGGCCCAGACCGAAGCCCTGTACCAGCAGGTGCTGGACGCGCAGAAAGCGCTGGAAGACTTCCGCCGCAGCGAAACCCTGGCCGCCGAAGAGCCCGAGAAACTGGAGCAACTGGCGCAGCTGGAAGCCGCCCAGGACGAACTCAAGCGCTCCAGCGATGCCTTCACCGAGCGCGTCCAGCAGCTGTCGGCCAAGCTGCAGCTGGTTGGCCGGCAGATCGGCGACCTCGAGGCCAAGCAGCGCACCCTGGAAGACGCCCTGCGCCGTCGCCAGCTGCTGCCGGCCGACCTGCCCTTCGGCACGCCGTACATGGAGGCCATCGACGATTCGATGGACAACCTGCTGCCGCTGCTCAACGACTACCAGGACAGTTGGCAGAGCCTGCAGCGGGTGGACAACCAGATCGAGGCGCTGTACGCCCAGGTGCGCCTCAAAGGCGTGGCCAAGTTCGACAGCGAAGACGACATGGAACGCCGCCTGCAGCTGTTGGTGAACGCCTATGCGCACCGCACCGACGAGGCCCTGACCCTGGCCAAGGCCCGCCGCGCCGCGGTCACCGACATCGCCCGGACCTTGCGCAACATCCGTAGCGACTACGACAGCCTCGAGCACCAGCTGGCCCTGTTCAACCGCGAGATCAACCGGCGCCAGGTGTCCAACCTGGAGAGCTTCCGCGTGGTGCTGGCACCGAACAAGGAGGCGCTCAAGCACATCGACCAGATCATCCACAGCGCCGGCCAGTACGAAGAGGGCGAGACCCTGTCGGTGTTCGACCTGACCCAAAGCGCCGAGCAGGACAACAAGAACGAAGAGGCCAAGGAGTACCTGGCACGCCTGGTGGCGGCCAACCACAACCAGCTGGGCCTCAAGGACCTGTTCGAACTGGCGTTCGAGATCACCAAGGTCAACGGCCAGCCGGTGATCCACGCCGACATCGACGGCGCGGCCTCCAACGGCACCACCATGACCATCAAGGCGCTGACCAACATGTACCTGTTGCTGCACCTGATGGACCGTGACCTGGCCGGGCGCATCCGCCTGCCGTACTACCTGGACGAAGCGGCGGACATCGACGAACGCAACCAGGCCGCGCTGCTGGAGACCAGCCTGCAGCTGGGCTTCGTGCCGATTCTGGCGAGCGTGAAGCCGCAGGTGTCGGCGCGCGTGGCAATCGACCTGGAAGGTGGCAGCGGGCCGAACGGCATCTACATCGACGAGGCGGACTGGAAGTACATCAGCCGTCGGGATGAGGTGAAGGCGGTTGTGCGCGAAGATCAGGCCGAGGAATTGGCCTGACAGAGAGCGTGGGGCCGCTTTGCGGCCCTTTCGCGACACAAGGCCGCTCCTACAGGGATTTGCGTATCACCGGAATACGCGAATCCCTGGAGGAGCGGCCTTGTGTCGCGATGGAGGCCAACGGCCTCCCAGGTTCTACCAGGCGATCAATGCGCCCAAGGCAGGATTGGTATCGCCGTCACCGCATTCTGCGGGCTGCCTTCGATCATCCGGTCGCTGTACACCAGGTACACCAGCGTATTGCGCTTCTTGTCGAGGAAGCGCACCACTTGCATGGTCTTGAACACCAGCGAGGTGCGTTCCTTGAACACCTCCTCGCCATCCTTCAGCTCACCCTTGAAGTTGATCGGCCCCACCTGACGGCAGGCAATCGATGCCTCGGCCCGGTCTTCCGCCAGCCCCAGCCCACCCTTCACGCCGCCGGTCTTGGCCCGCGACAGGTAGCAGGTCACGCCCTCGACCTTGGGGTCGTCGAACGCCTCGACGACAATCCGGTCGTTCGGCCCGAGGAACTTGAACACGGTGGACACCTGGCCGATTTCCTCGGCCCCGGCCAGCATCGGCAAGGCCAGTGCTGCCACGGCAATCATCCTTTTCAGCACGTACGCACCCTCAGACCAGAACCAGGTTGTCACGGTGCACCAACTCGGGCTCCGCGATGTAGCCGAGGATACTTTCGATGGCATCCGACGGCTGACCGATGATCTTCTGCGCCTCCAGGGCGCTGTAGTTGGCCAGGCCGCGCGCCACTTCATGGCCGTCCGGGCCGACGCACACCACCATTTCGCCGCGGCGGAAGCTGCCTTGCACGGTCTTCACGCCAACCGGCAGCAGGCTCTTGTTGGCCTGGCGCAGGGCCTGCACCGCACCGGCATCCAGCACCAGGGTGCCACGGGTCTGCAGGTGGCCGGCCAGCCACTGCTTGCGCGCCGCGAGCATGCCGCGCTCTGGCGACAGCAGGGTACCCAGGCGCTCGCCGGCCTTGAGCCGGTCCAGCACGCGCTCGATGCGACCGCCGATGATGATGGTGTGGGCACCGGAACGGGCCGCCAGGCGTGCGGCGCGCAGCTTGGTCTGCATGCCGCCACGGCCCAGCGCACCACCGGTACCGCCGGCCACGGCATCCAGCGCCGGGTCGTCAGCGCGGGCTTCGTAGATCAGCTGGGCTTCGGGGTTGTTGCGCGGGTCGGCGTCGAACATGCCATCGCGGTCGGTGAGGATCACCAGCAAATCGGCCTCGACCAGGTTGGCCACCAGCGCCGCCAGGGTGTCGTTGTCGCCGAAGCGGATCTCGTCGGTGACCACGGTGTCGTTTTCGTTGATCACCGGCACCACGCCCAGGTCGACCAGCGTACGCAGGGTGCTGCGGGCATTCAGGTAGCGCTTGCGGTCGGACAGGTCGTCATGGGTCAGGAGAATCTGCGCAGTGTGCTTGCCGTGCTCGCCGAAGCTCGATTCCCAGGCCTGCACCAGGCGCATCTGGCCAATCGAGGCGGCCGCCTGCAGCTCGTTCATCGCACTCGGTCGCGAAGTCCAGCCCAGCTGGCTCATGCCGGCAGCCACGGCCCCGGAGGAGACCAGAACCAACTCCACGCCTGCCTCACGCAGCGCAACCATCTGCTCGACCCAAACGGCCATGGCACCGCGGTCGAGGCCCTTGCCATCGGCGGTCAGCAGAGCACTGCCAATCTTCACGACCCAGCGCTTGGCGCCCGTCACCTTGCTTCGCATCTTCTTCCAACCTATGTCGAATCTGTAGATACCGTGGATACAAAAACGCCGCTCCCGAGAGCGGCGTTTAGTGTACTGCAACCGGTCAGTCGCGCACGTAAATGATTTCCGGGCCGTCTTCGTCGTCCTCGAAATCATCGTCCCAACCGTCATCGTCGCCGATGTCATGCACGCTCTTGACGCCAGTACGACGCAGGGTACGAGCGTCGTCCAGGGCCTGCAGCTGGGCACGCGCCTCGTCTTCGATGCGCTGGTCGAGGTCGGCCAGCTCTTCGGCGTAGGCCGGGTCATTGGCCAGGCGGTCGGCGCGGTCTTCGAGGTAGCGCATCAGGTCGTGGCTGAGCTTCTCGGTGCCCTGCTTGGCGATGGCCGAAATCACGTAGACCGGGCCTTCCCACTGCAGGCGCTCGACCACTTCCTTGACGCGCTCGTCGCGCTCGTCATCCATGACCATGTCGGCCTTGTTCAGCACCAGCCAGCGCTCACGCTCGGCCAGCGACGGGCTGAACTGGGTCAGCTCGTTGATGATCACTTCGGCAGCATCGGCCGGGCTGCTGCCGTCCAGCGGCGCCAGGTCCACCAGGTGCAGCAGCACGCGGGTACGCGCCAGGTGCTTGAGGAAGCGGATACCCAGACCGGCACCTTCGGAAGCGCCCTCGATCAGGCCGGGAATGTCGGCGATGACGAAGCTCTTCCAACGGTCGACGCTGACCACGCCCAGGTTCGGCACCAGGGTGGTGAACGGGTAGTCGGCCACTTTCGGCTTGGCTGCCGAAACCGAGCGGATGAAGGTGCTCTTGCCGGCGTTCGGCAAGCCCAGCAGGCCGACGTCGGCCAGCACTTTCATTTCCATCTTCAGGTCGCGCTGCTCACCCGGCTTGCCCGGGGTGGTCTGGCGCGGGGCACGGTTGGTGCTGGACTTGAAACGGATGTTGCCCAGGCCGTGCCAGCCGCCCTGGGCGACCATCAGCTTCTGCCCCGGGGTAACCAGGTCACCGATCACTTCCTGGGTGGAAGCGTCGATCACGGTGGTGCCGACCGGTACGCGCAGGAACAGGTCGTCGCCTTTCTTGCCGGTGCAATCGGTACTGCCACCGTTGGCGCCACGCTGGGCCTCGTGGTGACGGGTGTAGCGATAGTCGACCAGAGTGTTGAGGTTTTCGTCGGCGACCATGTACACCGAGCCGCCGTCGCCACCGTCACCGCCGTTGGGACCACCGTTCTCGATGAATTTCTCGCGACGGAAGCTCATGCAACCGTTGCCACCGTCACCGGCCTTGACCCGAATGGATACTTCGTCAACAAACTTCATTCAAAACCGCCTCTCGCCTTCCGACGAGCTGAATACTGATAAACCTGAGGCTCTTGCAAAAATGAGCGCGGCGGCCCCGTACGACCGTAGAAACCCACGCCGGCAGCCCATACAAACAGCTTTGCAAGAGGCTCACCACAAACGAAAAAGCCCCGTCGCATGACGGGGCTTCTGGAGCGACGTCGCGATTAAGCTGCGACGATGCTCACGTAACGGCGGTTGAACTCGCCTTTCTTCTCGAACTTGATCACGCCTTCGATCTTGGCGAACAGGGTGTGATCCTTGCCCATACCAACACCGTAGCCGGCGTGGAATTCGGTGCCGCGCTGGCGGACGATGATGTTGCCTGGCTTGATAACCTGGCCGCCATACATCTTCACGCCAAGGCGTTTCGATTCTGAGTCGCGACCGTTACGAGTACTACCACCAGCCTTCTTGTGAGCCATGGTTCAATTCTCCAAATAAATTCAGGGGATCTAGGGGATTAAGCCTGGATGCCGGTGATTTTGATCTCGGTGAACCACTGGCGGTGGCCCATGCGCTTCATGTGGTGCTTACGACGACGGAACTTGATGATGCGAACCTTGTCGTGGCGGCCTTGCGAAACGACTTCGGCCACTACTTTAGCGCCAGCAACAACTGGAGCACCGATGGTGACTTCTTCACCGTTGGCGACCAGCAGAACGCGATCGAAGGTCACGGATTCGCCAGTGGCGACTTCCAGTTTTTCGATCTTGAGGAATTCACCTTCAGCGACTTTGTACTGCTTGCCGCCGGTAACGATTACTGCGTAAGACATGGTATTTCTCCGATAATCCTGCTCACCCAGCGCTTTATATGATGAGTATTGGCTGGCATGGCTGCACAGGGCTGGAACGGCCCGGTGCAATTGCGTAAGGCAGGTGCTGCCCAGGAAGTTAGGGTGCGCGATTGTACGCAACCGCGGTTTTGCTTGCAAGTACCGCCCCCGGGCAGGCGGCACCGTGCCTTGACACACCGGGACCCGCGACCTAGCATGCCGCGCAACCTCACTGGAGCAGCCGATGCAACCCCAATCCTTCTACCGAGCGGTGGCTGATGATTTCAGCGCCGTCGACGAGATCATCAAGAAGCAGCTGACCTCGCGCGTGCCGCTGGTATCGAAGATCGGCGACTATATCACGTCGGCCGGCGGCAAGCGCCTGCGTCCGCTGCTGGTCCTGCTGTGCGGCAAGGCCCTGGGCCGCGAAGGCGACGACCTGCGCCTGCTGGCCGCCACCATCGAGTTCCTGCACACCGCCACCCTGCTGCACGACGACGTGGTCGACATGTCCGGCATGCGCCGTGGCCGCTCCACCGCCAATGCCCTGTGGGGCAACGCGCCGAGCGTGCTGGTGGGCGACTTCCTCTATTCGCGCTCGTTCGAGATGATGGTCGAACTCGGTTCGATGCCGGTCATGCAGATCCTGTCCAAGGCCACCCGGGTGATTGCCGAGGGCGAAGTGCTGCAGCTGTCGCGGGTACGCGATGCCAGCACCACCGAGGAAGTCTACATGGAGGTGATTCGCGGCAAGACCGCGATGCTGTTCGAGGCCTCGACCCACAGCGCCGCCGCGCTGGCGGATGCCAGCGACGAGCAGCGCGAAGCCCTGCGCACCTTCGGCGATCACCTGGGCGTGGCCTTCCAGCTGGTCGACGACCTGCTGGATTACAAGGGCGACTCGCAGACCCTGGGCAAGAACGTCGGCGACGACCTGGCCGAAGGCAAGCCTACCCTGCCGCTGATCTACACCATGCGCGAAGGCACCGCCGAACAGGCTGCGCTGGTGCGCCAGGCGATCCAGAAGGGTGGCCTGGAAGACCTCGAGCAGATTCGCGTGGCGGTCGAGGCATCCGGTGCGCTGAACTACACCGCCGAGCTGGCACGTGACTATGTGAAGCGCGCCATCGCATGCCTCGAGGTGCTGCCGGCCAGCGAGTACCGGGATGCGCTGGTTGAGCTAAGCGAGTTTGCGGTCGCGCGTACTCACTGATAGATCGCGTCAACTCCATTCGCGGGCTCGCCCGCTCCCACAGGATAAGTACAGCCCTCGAGGTGGTGCTATCCCGGTGGGAGCGGGCAAGCCCGCGAATGCTTTTGTCCGGACATAATCCCTTCTGCAACGATACCTCTTACAATGTCGGGCTTTACCGCCTGTCTGTTTGAGGAACCGAAGTGAGCACTCTGCCACCCTGCCCAAAATGCAACTCCGAATACACCTACGAGGATGGCACTCAGCTGATCTGCCCTGAATGCGCCCACGAATGGTCGGCCAGCGGCGATGCCGAGGCAGCCAGCGACGAGGTGGTGAAGAAGGACTCGGTCGGCAACATCCTGCAGGACGGCGATACCGTCACCGTGATCAAGGACCTCAAGGTCAAGGGTTCGTCCCTGGTGGTCAAGGTCGGTACCAAGGTCAAGAACATCCGCCTGTGCGATGGCGACCACGACATCGACTGCAAGATCGACGGCATCGGCGCCATGAAGCTGAAGTCCGAGTTCGTGCGTAAAGTCTGATAACGCAAAAACCGCCAATTGGCGCTTGCTATTTAGATAATAAGAATTATTCTCATTGGGTCCGCTATCCAAGGAGAATAGCCATGACTTATCTGATCGACGCCTGGCTGGACCGCCCTCACCCCTACCTGCGCATCCTTCATCGGGAAACCGGCGAAGTGTGCGCGGTGCTTGAACAAGAAGCGCTCGACGAACTGCGTGACCAGGGCGACCTGGACATGAGCGGGCTCAACTCGAGTGAACCGGGGGTGCTCAAGGAGCTGGTGCGCAACCTGTTTCTGTTCTGCTATGCACGGGCATTGCGCCCTGGGGGAACAGACTGGAACTGACTAGCCTGGCGAGGGCTTCGCCCTCGATCGCGACGCAAGGCCGCTCCTACAGGAGAACGCATATCCCTGAACTACGCCCCTGAGGTTGGATTTTTTGTCCAACATCAGGGGCGCAGTTCACCCTGTAGCAGCAGCCTTGTGTCGCGAATGGGCCGCAAAGCGGCCCCAGCGGTATTACAGAACGTCGAGCAGCTCGACGTCGAACACCAGCACGCTGTGCGGCGGGATGCTGCCAACGCCCTGGGCGCCGTAAGCCAGCTCGCTCGGTACGTACAGGCGCCATTTGCTGCCGGCGTTCATCAGTTGCAGGGCTTCGGTCCAGCCAGCGATCACGCCACCCACCGGGAATTCGGCCGGCTGGCCACGATCGTAGGAGCTGTCGAACACAGTGCCGTCGATCAGGGTGCCGTGGTAGTGGGTGCGAACGTTGCTTTCGCGGGTCGGCTTGGCGCCTTCACCTGCGGTCAGCACTTCGAACTGCAGGCCCGAGGCCAGGGTGGTGATGCCTTCGCGCTTGGCGTTTTCAGCCAGGAATTCCTTGCCAGCGGCAGCAGCAGCTTCAGCCTTGGCGGCCGCTTCGGCTTGCATCACTTCGCGGATGACCTTGAAGCTGGCCGACAGGTCGGCTTCGCTGACGCGGCTGTCGGCACCGTTGAAGGCGTCGGTCAGGCCGGCGAGGATGGCTTCCAGGCTCACGCCTGGTGGCGGGTTGTCACGCAGCTGGCCGCCCAGCTGACGGCCGATGCCGTAGCTGACGCGAGTTTCGTCGGTGGACAGGTTGAGTTCGGACATTGTCGTGCTCCACTGCAGGGCGCAGTGAAGCCGCGCCCTTGATGAAAAGGGCGAGCAGCCTAGCACACTGGGGCGCCGCGAGCAGCTACCAGGCCGAGCGCTGGGAAATCGGCACCTTCAAGTCTTCTTCCGGGTGCGTGCCCATGCCACACATTTCATCCTGCACCGACCAGTGCACCAGGTTCATCGAAACCATGGGGATGGTTTGCAGCAGCTTGCGCGCATCCTCTACCGAGTGCACGCGCAGGCGTTGCCCACGGGCGTCGGACAGCGGATGGGCGTGGCCCTTGACCCGGGCCTCGAGCAGGTAGTCACCGCCTTCGATGGCGATCAGGTTCAGTTCGTCGACATGGCCAGACCTGGCCTCGGTGTTGAGCTGATGCAGGTTCATGAGAGCACCTCGGGACGGGAACCACGCATGAAAGCTCATTTTTTGTACAGAAACGCAGAATACACAAGGCACGACTGACGCCGCTCGTCAGTTGCCAGCGCCAAGCAGCGCAATTGCTGTAGGAGCGGCCTTGCGTCGCGATGGGGCGCGCAGCGGTCCCGGCCATAGTCGTGCAAAGCTGCAAATTCGCGGCGAAGCTGCAATCGTCAGGGCCGCTGCGCGCCCCATCGCGACACAAGGCCGCTCCTACACGGGCCGCGTCAGGCGAGGGTTCAGTGCTTGGTGAGCTTGTCCAGGTAGCCCATGCAGAACGCCGAGACCACGAAGGTCATGTGGATGATCACGTACCACATCAGGTAGTCGGTGGAGATGTTCTGCGCATCCATGAACACTCGCAGCAGGTGAATGGACGAAATGGCCACGATCGACGCCGCGACTTTCATCTTCAGCGACGAAGAATCCATCTTGCCCAGCCAGTTGAGCTTTTCCTTGCTTTCGTCGATATCCAGTTGCGAGACGAAGTTCTCATAGCCAGAGATCATCACCATCACCAGCAGCCCACCGACCAGCGACATGTCGATCAACGACAGGATCACCAGGATCAGGTCGGCTTCACTCAGGGCGAAGACATTGGGCAGGACGTGGATCACTTCCTGGAAGAATTTCAGCGCCAGGGCCAGCAGGCCAAGGGACAGACCGAAGTAGATCGGTGCGAGCAGCCAGCGCGAGGCATACATCGCGTTTTCGAGGATACGTTCCATGGAGGGTTGGGACTCATCAGGTGACTAAAAAAGCGACGGCGAGTATAGCCAGCCACCTGTTGCAGCAAAAGCCCGCTGAAAAGGGGCTGTGCTGCAGCCCCAGCAATGGTTCAGGTTTCAGGATGGAACTGGAAATCCCCAAGGTTGCGACAACGATCGCCATTGATTCGCCGCAACTGCGCCTGCAGGTGCAAACACCAGATCTGCGGATCTTCGGCCACCTGGTAGCCATGCAAGGTCAGGCTGTCGACAATGGCATTCATTACCGACTCGGCCACCAGCGGCCCATGAAACGGCCCCTGGGCCTTGATCGCGGAAGGCTGTTCACCGGCCATTCCAGCAGCGAACAGCAGCGTCCACATACCGTTGTCCCCGGCCAGCGGTCGGATGCAACATTCGATACGGGTCACCAGGCCTAGGCACTGGCGCGTGAGGCTGAGGTTGCGCATGGCCGCGTCCCCTCCAAAGAGCCTTGTTCAGCCTGGAGTCAGGCTGTTTCCATCCTGAACGCTGATAACGTCCTTAAGTTCCAGCATAGAAGAACAGCACGAAAAGATGGAAAACCGGCGCTGAACGGTAGCATATCGCCGCCAGCGCCGATTTATTGACTCAGGCCGGCTTGGCCTGGGCAATCACCTCTTCCAGACGCTCTTTCTCCGCCTTCTCGATTTCTTCCTCGCCGATCATCTCGGCGATCTCGCGCAGGCGCTCTACTACGCGAGCATTGACGCTGCCTTCGGTGAACTGGCCCTTGTCATCCAGCACGCCGGCCTCCTCGCCCACCAGCAGGCTCAGCGCCTCGTCGGCCTGGCTGACCGCATAGACGTGGAACATGCCGTTCTCCACCGCCTGCAGCACGCGCTCGTCGAGCATCAGCGTGGCGACGTTGGCCCGCGGGATGATCACCCCCTGTTCGCCGGTCAGGCCACGTGCCTCGCACAAACGGAAGAAACCTTCGATCTTCTCGTTGACCCCACCCACCGCCTGCACTTCACCAAACTGGTTGATCGAGCCAGTGATGGCGAAGCACTGCTTGAGCGGCGTGCGCGACAAGGCCGAGATCAGCGTGCAGGCCTCGCCCAGCGAGGCGCTGTCACCGTCGACGTAGCCGTAGGATTGTTCCAGGGCAATGCTCGCCGAGATCGCCAGCGGGAATTCCTGGGCATAACGGCTGCCCAGGTAACCGGTAAGGATCATCACGCCCTTGGAGTGGATTGGCTGGCCGAGGTTGACCTCGCGCTCGATGTCGACGATGCCGCTGCCGCCCGGGTACACGGTGGCGGAGATACGCGCCGGCATGCCGAACGCCGAGTCGCCCACTTCCAGCACGGTCAGGCCGTTGCACTTGCCGATGGCCGCGCCTTCGGTGTCGATCAGGATGATGCCGGCCAGCATGTCGTCCAGCACCCGCTGCGAAACACGCCCGGTACGGGTGGCCTTGGCCTTGAGCGCGCGTTCGATATGGCCGGCGTCGGTCATTTCGTCACTGGCCAGCTGGCGAATGAAATCGGCTTCGCTGACCAGCTGGAACAGGTCGCCGATACGCGCCGACAAGCGCGACTGGTTCTCTGCCAGGCGGGCGCTGTAGGTGGCCAGGCGCGCCACCGCATCACTGGTCAGCGGCGCCATGCCCTCTTCGTTGGTGCGGGTGCGCAGCAACTGGGCGAACTGCTCCAGGTTCTCGTCGACCATGGGCATGTCTTCGTCGAAGTCGACCAGCACGCGGAACATCTCCTGGAAGTCCGGGTCGTGGTCTTGCAGCGCGTAGTACAGCTGGCGCGAACCGATGATGATCAGCTTGACGTTCAGCGGGATCACCTGCGGCGTCAGGCTGACGGTGGCCACGCGGCCCAGCTCGCCCAACGGCGACTCCATCTTCAGCTTGCGCGACTGCAGGGCACGCTTGAGTGCGTCCCAGACGAACGGCTCGCCGAGCATCTTCTCGGCTTCGAGGATCAGGAACCCCCCGTTGGCGCGATGCAGTGCGCCCGGGCGCAGCTGGCGGTACGAGGTATACAGGGCGCCCTGGTCGGTGCTGTACTCGATGCGGCCGAACAGGTTGTCGTAGGTCGGGTGGGGCTCGAACACCACCGGCGCACCGCCGTCGGCGTGGTGGCCGACCACCAGGCTGGGAGCATACTGCTCTTCGAGCAGCTTGCGCGCGGCGGCGTCACTCTTGCTGTCGTCGACCAGTTGCTCGACCACGGTCCGCAGCAGGTTCAACTGCACCGACTGCAGGTAGGCACAGACCGCCGCGTTTTCCGCGTATTTTTCCGACAACGGCGCCAGCAACGGCTGCAGGGCCAGGGTGATGGTTTCTTCGTTGAGCTGGCGCAGCTGGTTGTTCGACTCGCGCTTCCATTGCGGCAGGCTGGCCAGTTCTTCGTTCAGGCGCTCCTCGAGCAGGGCGATATCTTCGTGAAACTGCTCGCGTACTTCTTCCGGCAGCTGGGCGAATTCGGCTTCATCCAGGGCCTTGCCGTCGGCCATCGGGGTGAAGGCGACATTGCTGGCATCGCGGTACAGGGCCACGTCCTTTTCCAGCGAGGCACGCTCGATCACATCCAGGGCGCGGTCGTAGCGCTGGTTGAAGGCACGGTCGATGGCGCCTTTCTTCTGCTGGTAGGACGGGTGCTCGAACACCGCCGGGAAGGTCGCCAACAGGTTGTCGATCAACCCGTTCATGTCGGCAATGAACGCCCCGGCGCTGCCGGAGGGCAATTCCAGCGCGCGCGGTTCGCGGGTGTCATCGAAGTGATTGACGTAGACCCAGTCGGCCGGGGTCTGCTGGCGCTTGCCCTCGGCCTTGAGGTAGCGCTTGACGAACGAGAAACGGCCGGTGCCGGGCTCGCCCATCACATACACGTTGTAACCGGGGCGCGGCATGGCCACGCCGAACTGCAGGGCCTCGACAGCACGTTCCTGGCCCAGGACTCCGCGAAACGGCTCCAGATCGTCGGTGTTGGTAAAGGCAAACTGCTCGGGGGAGAAACGCCGGGTCAGGGCTTCAGGCGCGAGACGCAGGCGCGCAGCGACAGGATCGGGCATTGGGTTTCCTTACTTCGGCGGGGCAGATACGCAGCATTCTGGCGCTGCCCGCGCGCGCCTTGCAAGGCTCCGCGGGACTTTATCTCCAGCCGCAGCGGGTCATCTGAGAGCAAATTTTTCGCAATCAGCAACGCAACCTTTAGATCGTGCCTAAACTCCAAGCTGCGCGGGTGGGTGAAAAGCTTTCCCGACCTGGCAACCGAGTTGCCAGAAACCCTGACCCTTGGTTAAGTCAAATAGAGAACAAATGCTATGAAACGGATTCTTCTGGGTACTCTGTTCACCGTAGTTTCTCTCAACGCCATGGCCGAAGCGCCAGGTGGCCCGAACTGCGGCTGGGGCAACATGCTGTTCGAAGGCCAGCGCGGCACTCCGGCACACTTCCTGGCTTCTACCACCAACGGCACCTCCGGTAACGCTACCTTCGGCATGACGTCCGGCACCAACGGTTGCTCGACCAAGGCTTCGCTGACCTACGGCGGCAAGTCCTGGTTCGCCATGAACGGCATGATGAACGAGCTGTCCGAAGACATGGCCCTGGGCCAGGGCGAAGCACTGACCACCTATGCCGTGGTACTCGGCGTAGCGCCGGAAGACCGCGGCTACTTCGCAGCAGTCACCCACCAGCACTTCAACCAGATCTTCAGCAGTGCCGACGTCACTGCCGAAACGGTCCACAGCAACACCCTGGCCGTTCTGAAGAACGATCCACGCCTGGCCAAATACGCTACCGAGGCCTAAGCGCAGCTGCCCCCGCCCCGGCTACGGGGCGGGTTTCGCCTTTTTTCGGCATCGTTGAGAAGTAGTTGCCCGACATGCTCAAACGCCTCGTTTCCCTGGCGCTGTGTGCCTGCGCCCCTGTACATGCCGCACCGTTGCTGGACCAAGGCCGTCTCCAGCAACTGGCCAACACCCCCTACTGGACTGCCCTGGGCCACTACGAAACCGCCAAGCTCGGTGGCTGGCGCAGCTATGTGGACGATGACGCATTCTTCCTCGCCGAGGACGGCGCGCACCACCCCGACCAGGAGCTGCAAGCCACCGTCGAAGCGCTGTACGCCCCGGCCAGCCTCGGCGACCAGCACGCCCAGTGCCGGTTCCCGGCGCGTACCCGCTGGCTGCGCGAACAGCTCGACCTGCAAGGCTTGCCACAGCCGGCCTGCCAGGAATTCACCACCTGGTACCAGTCGATCGACCCGCACAGCGCGGCGCTGATCTTTCCGGCGGCGTACCTGAACAGCCCGTCTTCGATGTTCGGCCATACCTTGCTGCGCATCGACCAGTCGAAAACCCGCAGCGACGACACCACGCTGCTGAGCTACGCGATCAACTTCGGCGCCTATATCGAAGGCAGCGACAACAGCATCCTGTATGCCTGGAAAGGCCTGATGGGCGGCTACCCGGGGCTGTTCGCGCTGATGCCCTACCAGGAAAAACTCTCCGAGTACCGCAGCCTGGAAAACCGCGACCTGTGGGAATACCAGCTGGACCTGACGCCAGCAGAGACCGGGCGCATGGTCGAGCATGTGTGGGAGCTGAAGCAGATCCAGTTCGACTACTTCTTCTTCGACGAAAACTGCTCGTATCGCCTGCTGGAGTTGCTGCAGGTAGCCCGGCCGAGCCTGGACCTGACCTCACAGTTCCCGCTGACCGCCATCCCCACCGACACGGTGAAGGCCGTGAAACAGTCCGGCCTGGTCGCCAGCGAGACGTACCGCCCCTCTCGCGAACGTGAACTGCTGGCCCGGGCCGAGCCACTCGATCACGACGAAAAACGCCAGGTGCTGGCGGTAAGCGCCGACACCGCGCAACTACAGAGCCGCGAATTCAAGGCCCTGCCCCCCCAGCGCCAGGCGCTGGTGCAGGATGCCGCGTACCGCCTGGAGCGTTACCGCGCCAATGGCCAGGAGCGCGACCCTGGGCAGGCCAAGCGCAGTTTCGAACTGCTGCGGGCGATCAACAGCAACCCGCCACCGCCCCTGCAGATCGAGCGCCCGGGCCTGCCCGAGGACGGCCACGACTCGCGCACCTGGCAGCTGGGCGTGGGCACGCGCGAAGACCGCGCCTATGCCGAATACGGCCTGCGCATGGCCTACCACGACCTGAATGACAACGCTTATGGCTTTCCGCTGGGGGCGCAGATCGAGATCCTGCAATTGAAGGTGCGCCAGTACGAAGGCAACGACTGGCAGGTACAGCGCCTGGACCTGGCCACCATCCGCTCGCTGACCCCGCGCAACGAGTTGCTGCAGCCGTGGTCGTGGCAGGTGGCCGGCGGGCTGGAACGGGTACCGGGCAAGCATGATGACGAAGTGCTGGTGAGCCATGTGAATGGTGGAGCCGGTGGCACCTGGCAGCTGGCGGACGGGCTGCTGGGCTTTGCCCTGGGCACGCTGCGAGTCGAGCACCACAACGACTTTGCCCAGTTCATCGCCCCGGCGGCGGGGTTCAACAGCGGGCTGCTGTGGCGCAACGGGCTGGGCAACATGACGCTCGAGGCCAAGGGGGATTACTTCACCAATGGCGAAGTGCGACGCAGCGTGAGCCTGAACCAGCAGTGGGAAATCAGCCAGAACCTGGGGCTGCGCCTGAGCGCCTCGCGCGAGTTCAGCCACCTGGCAACGGCGCAGAACGAGGTGATGCTGGAACTGAAGTGGTACCACTACTGAGTGTGAACCAACCGACTCTTTGACACTGTTTTGACAGCTCCCCGACAAATCGCCACCTAGACTTTCCGGTATCTCTCCGAAGGTCCAGGTGGTCATGTCGCGGTATTGGTCGGGCTTGTGCATTGCCTTGTTGCTGGCGGGTTGCGAAACGACCCACGAACAGCTGGTCGACCGGGGTTATCCCCCCGCATTCGCCGACGGCTATGAAGATGGCTGCAGCAGTGGCCGCCAGGCGGCCGGGCTGATGGTCGGCGACTTCCGCAAGGATGTACCGCGCTACCTGCACGACCGGCAGTACGAATCGGGCTGGGACGACGGCTTCCGCCAGTGCCAGGCCATGCAGAACAGTGAAGAACAGCGCCAGTACCACGAGCGTTTCTGGGACGAGCGTGAACGCGAATGGCAACAGGAAAAGGATCGCGGCGCTGCCAAGGCTTATCGGCACGACTGAGTCGCAATCGGACATTCCTTGAAACCGGCAGCCAGCCATGATGGTCTCCTGCACAAGGAGGTATCCATGAGCCGAGCATTCGTCAACGAAGACCAGGCCGCCGCCCAGGCCGACCAGCCGGTCGAGCGGCGGGTCAGCGAACAACCCAACTACGTGACCGCCAGTGGCCTGCGCCAGCTGCAAGACCGCGTGGCCGAGCTGAATGCCCTGCGCAACGAGCTGCAGGCACAAGGCGAGCGCGGCGACAAGCAGCGCCTGGCCGATACCGAGCGGGACCTGCGCTATTTCAACGCGCGGCTGCAGAGCGCCCAGGTGGTCGCGGCGGCGACGTCGCGGAGCAAGGTGCAGATCGGTAGCCGGGTGCGCTTTGTCGATGCCCAGGACCAGGAGCATGTGGTGCGGCTGGTGGGCGAGGACGAGGCGGATGCGGGGCGCGGGTTGATCAACTGGGGTTCGCCGCTGGGGCGGGCATTGCTCGGGGCCGGGCCTGGAGATGAAGTGCTGTGGCGACGGCCGGCGGGAGAGCAGATGATCGAGGTAGTCGATATCGAGGGCGAGGATTGAAGGCCAGGGGGCTGCTTTGCAGCCCATCGCGACGCAAGGCCGCTCCTACAGCAAACCCCGACAACCTGGGTGACCGCGGCGCTTGTAGGAGCCAGGGGGCTGCTTTGCAGCCCATCGCGACGCAAGGCCGCTCCTACAGCAAACCCCGACAACCTGAATGACCGCGGCGCTTGTAGGAGCCAGGGGGCTGCTTTGCAGCCCATCGCGACGCAAGGCCGCTCCTGCAGCAGACCGCGACAACCTGGATGACCGCGGCGCTTGTAGGAGCCAGGGGGCTGCTTTGCAGCCCATCGCGACGCAAGGCCGCTTCTACAGCAAACCCCGACAACCTGGGTGACCGCGGCGCTTGTAGGAGCGGACTTGCGTCGCGAAAGGGCCGCAAAGCGGCCCCGGCACGCTCGAATCAGACCACGCCTTGCGCCAGCATCGCATCCGCCACTTTCACGAAGCCGGCGATGTTCGCACCCTTCACATAGTTGATCCGGCCATCGGCCTCTTCACCGTAGTGCACGCACGCATGGTGAATCGACTGCATGATGTTGTGCAGCTTGCTGTCCACCTCACCGGCGCTCCACAGCAAGCGCATGGCATTCTGCGACATCTCCAGCCCCGACACAGCCACGCCGCCGGCGTTGGAGGCCTTGCCAGGCGCGTAAAGAATGCCGGCGTCCAGGAAGATATCCACAGCCGCGAGGGTGGTCGGCATGTTGGCGCCTTCTGCCACGCAGATGCAGCCATTACGCAGCAGGGTGCGGGCGTCTTCGACGTCCAGCTCGTTCTGCGTGGCGCACGGCAAGGCGATGTCGCACGGCAGGTTCCATGGGGTCTGGCCCTGGCGGAACTCCAGGCCGAACTGGGCGGCCAGTTCGCTGATGCGGCCACGCTTGACGTTCTTCAGCTGCATGACCGCTTCCCACTGGGCGTCGGTCAGGCCGGCCTCGGCGTACAGGGTGCCTTCGGAGTCGGACAGCGAGATGACCTTGCCGCCCAGGTCCATGACCTTGCGCGCCGCATACTGGGCCACGTTGCCCGAGCCGGAAATCGCCACGCGGCAACCATCGATGCGCTTGTCCTGGCGCTTGAGCATTTCCTCGGCGAAGTACACGCAACCGTAGCCAGTGGCTTCCGGGCGGATCAGGCTGCCGCCATAGGTCATGCCCTTGCCGGTCAGCACCGAGGTGAACTGGTTGGCCAGGCGCTTGTACTGGCCGAACATGAAGCCGATTTCGCGGGCTCCTACGCCAATGTCACCGGCCGGCACGTCCAGGTCGGCGCCGATGTGGCGGTACAGCTCGCTCATGAACGCCTGGCAGAAGCGCATCACTTCGGCGTCGCTCTTGCCTTTCGGGTCGAAGTCCGAGCCACCTTTGCCGCCGCCCATGGGCAGCGAGGTGAGGGAGTTCTTGAACACCTGTTCGAAAGCCAGGAACTTGAGTACGCCGAGGTTGACCGACGGGTGGAAGCGCAGGCCGCCCTTGTACGGGCCGATGGCGCTGCTCATCTGGATGCGGTAGCCGCGGTTGACCTGCACCTTGCCTTGGTCATCGACCCAGGACACGCGGAACAGCACGGCGCGCTCCGGCTCGACCATGCGTTCCAGAATGCCGGCCTGCAGGTAATGTGGGTTGGCTTCGAGGAACGGCCACAGGCTGCGCAGCACTTCTTCCACCGCCTGGTGGAATTCGGGCTGGGCCGGGTCGCGTTGCTTCAGGCGCGCGAGGAAATTGTCGACGGATTCGATCATGGTAGACATCTCACCAAGAGGATTGGACTTATTGGTTTTTTCCCGAATGTACCAAGAAGCCATCGCACCGGAACAGGGCGAAATGTCGTTTTTTTGAAATTATTTGGTGCGTTTTCTATAAGTGTATACAAAACCAAATGTCGGCGGCGGCTTCTTCGCGGGCTCGCCCGCTCCCACAGGCCCATTACAGACCTGAGGTTCCAAGGGCTGCTGTGGGAGCGGGCATGCCCGCGAATGAAGCCAACTCCAGTTTCCAGCCAGGCACAAAAATGGGGCCTGACAAGGCCCCATTATTGTGCATCTGAATACCGGCTTACTGGGCCAGCTTCTTGTGCCGTACACGGTGCGGCTGGGCAGCGGCATCACCCAGGCGCTTCTTGCGGTCGGCTTCGTACTCGGTGTAGTTGCCTTCGAAGAACACCACGTTCGAGTCGTCTTCGTACGCCAGGATGTGGGTGGCCACACGGTCCAGGAACCAACGGTCGTGGGAAATCACGATCGCGGCGCCCGGGAAGTCCAGCAGGGCTTCTTCCAGCGAACGCAGGGTTTCGACGTCGAGGTCGTTGGACGGTTCGTCGAGCAGCAGGACGTTACCGCCCTCCTTCAGGGTCAGGGCCAGGTGCAGGCGGCCACGCTCACCACCGGACAGGTCCTTGACGAACTTCTGCTGGTCGCCACCCTTGAAGTTGAAGCGGCCCACATAGGTACGCGACGGGATCTCGTAGTTGCCGATGCGGATCACGTCGGAACCGTCGGAGATCTGCTGGAACACGGTCTTGCTGCCGTCCAGGTCTTCACGGCTCTGGTCGACGCAGGCCAGCTGCACGGTTTCACCGATCTCGATGCTGCCCGAGTCCGGCTGCTCCTTGCCCATCAGCATGCGGAACAGGGTCGACTTACCGGCACCGTTACCACCGATCACGCCGACGATGGCGCCTTTCGGCATGGCGAACGACAGGTTGTCGATCAGCACGCGGTCGCCGTAGCCCTTGGTGACGTTCTTGAACTCGATCACCTTGTCACCCAGGCGCGGACCGGCCGGGATGTAGATCTCGTTGGTTTCGCTGCGCTTCTGGAATTCCTGCGATTGCATTTCCTCGAAGCGCTGCAGACGGGCCTTGGACTTGGACTGGCGGGCCTTGGCGCCTTTGCGCACCCATTCCAGTTCCTCTTTCATGGCCTTTTCATGGGCGCTCTGCTGCTTCGATTCCTGCGCCAGGCGCTCGGACTTGGCTTCCAGCCAGCCCGAGTAGTTGCCTTCGTACGGGATGCCGGCGCCGCGGTCCAGTTCCAGGATCCAGCCGGCGACGTTGTCGAGGAAGTAACGGTCGTGGGTAATCGCTACCACGGTGCCCGGGAAGTCGTGCAGGAAACGCTCCAGCCAGGCCACCGAGTCGGCATCCAGGTGGTTGGTCGGTTCGTCCAGCAGCAGCATGTCGGGGGCCGACAGCAGCAGGCGGCACAGGGCCACACGGCGCTTTTCACCACCGGACAGGTGCTCGATGCGCGCATCCCAGGCCGGCAGGCGCAGGGCGTCGGCGGCAACGTCCAGCTGGCGCTCCAGGTTGTGGCCGTCGGCGGCCTGCAGGATGGCCTCGAGCTTGGCCTGCTCGGCAGCCAGCTTGTCGAAGTCGGCATCGGGTTCGGCATAGGCGGCGTAGACCTCGTCCAGGCGTGCCTGGGCGTCCTTGATCACGCTGACCGCTTCCTCGACCACTTCACGCACCGACTTGTTCGGGTCCAGTTGCGGTTCCTGCGGCAGGTAGCCAACGTTGATGTCGGGCATCGGACGGGCTTCGCCGTCGAATTCCTTGTCGACGCCCGCCATGATCCGCAGCAGGGTCGATTTACCGGCGCCGTTCAGGCCGAGCACGCCAATCTTGGCGCCCGGGAAGAACGACAGGGAAATATTCTTGAGAATTTCCCGCTTCGGCGGCACGACTTTGCTCAGCCGATGCATGGTGTAGACGTATTGAGCCAAAACCAAGCCCTCTAATCAGATAGGTAAAGACATCGACGATCGCCCCGGCACGCTGGCCAGGGGGATGTGCTTACGGGGTGTCATTGAACAAAGTCGACCATTCTACGCCAACGCGCAGCGTTGCACAGGAGGGGCCGATGGTGGGGTGATCCCCAGGGGAAAATGGTTGCCAGTACCGGCCTCTTCGCGGGCTCGCCCATGAAAGGGCCGGCACAACAGCCGAAGCGGGCTCAGACGTGACGCTGCTTGGCCTTGCCGCGGGGCAAGCGGCAACGGTCGCCCTGCTCGGCCAGGCGCGCAGCCCAGGCTGCCTTGACACTGAAGCCAGCGGCACGGGCCGGTTGTTGTTGCGCCGCCTTGGCCGGCTGCGCAGCAGGCACGCTGACCACCCTGGCGGCCGGTTTGCTGGCCGCGGCTACGGCAACTGCCGGCTCTGCTGCCGCCTTGGCGGTCTTGCGCAGTTCCGCCAGCGACGGGCTCTTGCTCTTGGCGGCAGTGGCCGCCTCGGGTTTGCTCAGCGAACGCTGGCAAGACTTGCAGGATACGTCCTCGGTCACGGCAGTGCTGACAAGGGTCTGACTGCTGCGCCCGCAGGCGGAATCGAGGCCATTGGAGGAAAAGTGAGTAACCAAAACCGAACATCTCCGATGCGTTGTCATGTGAAGCGGGCGCTATTCTCGCACAGGTCGCAGGGGCTTGCCGAACCACACGGCAGGCACCACCGGTCACATTGGCTGGCACTTTGCCATAATCCTAGGCATGCTAGCCCGTTTCGGGTGTCCGGCCTTATAGTGCGCCACCGCAGTCTGGCAACCAGATACCGGCACGTACCGTGCATCATCAACCCCTGCCATCGCCAGCCCAATCGCAGGATCAACGCTTGACCAATCTCACTCATCCGCCGTCATTGCGTTCCGCGCCCCAGGCGCCCGCTGCCTCCCTGCGCGGGTCGATCAAGGGTGCGTTGGCGCTGCTGGCCCTGATCCTGCTGGGTTTGCTGCTGTGGCAGTTGTTCGCCCAGTTCAGCCATACCCAGGCCGACCTGCGCAAGAAAACCCTGGAAGGCACCGCCGAGCTGGCCGACCACCTCAGCCTGAACCTGGCGTTCAAGGCCCAACAGGCCACGAATGTGGTGCAGCCCTACGCCAATGTACCGACGCCCACGGCCCTGCCCGCCGTGCTGGCCGGTTTGCGCGAACACCTGCCGGACCTGCAGAGCCTGGCCTGGCTGGATGCAGCCGGGAAGCTGCAGGCCGACAGCCTTGCCGGCAGCCCCGACCGCCAGTCGATTGACGAATTGCTCAAGCTGAGCCAGGGCAGCCCGTATTTCTTCACCAATTCGGCCAACAACAGCTCCGTCTACCTGTTACTGCGTCAAGGCTCCGATGAGCACAGCGGTTATTGGCTGTTGCGCCTGGCGCCAGCGTACTACCGCCCGCTGATCACCTACCTGGATGGCCCCGGCCGTCCGCTGTGGCTGCTGGAAAACAGCCGCAGCGGCGAAGTGCTGCAGCGCCATGCGCCAACCCCTGGCAGCAACGCGCCGCTGCAGAGCGTGATGCTGGCCTTCATCGATAACAGCACCTGGCAGCTGCGCGGCCTGTTCGACGCCAAGCTGGCGCGCCAGACCCTGCTGCCCGCGCTGCTGGGCAAATGCCTGCTGGTGCTGTTCTGCGCCATGCTGCCGGTTGTGGCGCTGATCAACATGCGCCGTCGGCAACGGGCGCTGCAGGAAGACCGTCGGCGCTACCAGGAAATTTTCGAGGGCACCGGCGTGGCCTTGTGCGTGCTCGATCTGTCCAGCCTGCCCGGCGAGCTCGACCGCTACCACCTGCGCAACCGCGCCGCGCTCAAACACAGCCTGGCCCTCGACCCGAACCTGCGCCGCTCGCTGCTGCTGGAGCTGAAGATCACCGAGATCAACCAGGTGGCACGCCAGTTGTTGAACATCGAGTGCCACCAAGGTGCCTGGCAGCGCCTGATCGACGGCACCGGCGATGGTCGCGACAGTGTGGGCATGCAATTGATCGATGCATTGATCGAGCAACGCGAGTTGCTGGAGCTGGAAGTGCGCCTGCCGGCCCCCCTGGGCGGCGAACTGCACTTGTGGCTGATGGCTCGCTTGCCGCAACAGCGCCGTGATTACCAGGCAGTGATCCTCAGCATCAGCGATATCACCAGCCGCAAGCAGGTTGAACTGTCGTTGCTGGAGCGCGAAAGCTTCTGGTCGGACGTCGTGCGCACCGTGCCTGACCAGTTGTACGTGCAGGACGTGCTCAGCCAGCGGATGATCTTCAGCAACCGCCATCTCGGCCAGACTCTGGGCTACGACCGTACCGAACTGGCGCAGATGGGCGACCGCTTCTGGGAGCTGCTGCTGCACCCCGAAGACGCCACGCACTACCAGGCACTGCGCCGCCAGCAGCGCGACAGCGGCCATGACCAGCCGCTGCACTGCCAACTGCGCTTCCGTCATCGCGATGGCGGCTGGCGCTGCTACGACATCCGCGAACAGGTGCTGACCCGTGACGCCGATGGCCTGGTCACACGCATCATCGGCGTGGGCAAGGACGTGACAGTGCAGATCGAAGCCAGCCAGTCACTACGCGACAGCGAGCAGCGTTACCGCATGCTCGCCGAGAGCATCAGCGACGTGATCTTCTCCACCGACAGCCGGCTCCAGCTCAACTACGTCAGCCCCTCGGTGCAGAGCGTGCTGGGCTACCAGGCCGACTGGATCTTCACCAATGGCTGGCAGTCGATCATCGCCAACCCGGCGCAGCTGACCGGCATCTACAGTTTGATGGAGCGCGTCAGCAAGGCCATGGGCGACCCCGCGCTGCTGGCCCAGCTGCGCAGCCAGTTGCCAACCCAGCTGTTCCTGTTCGACTGCCTGCGCGCCGATGGCCGCAAGATACCCATCGAACTGCGCCTGGTGCTGGTGTGGGACGATGACCAGCACTTCGAAGGCGTGCTCGGGGTGGGCCGCGACATCAGCCAGCAACGCCGTGCCGAAAAAGACCTGCGCATGGCTGCGACGGTATTCGAGCACTCGACATCGGCGATTCTCATCACCGACCCGGCCGGCTATATCGTGCAGGCCAACGAGGCGTTCAGCCGCGTCAGTGGCTACGCCGTCAGCGAGGTGCTCGACCAGTTGCCGGGCATGCTCACCGTCGACGAACAGCAGGAAGGCCACCTGCGCTATGTGGTCAAGCAGCTGCACCAGCGCGGCAGCTGGGAAGGTGAAGTGTGGCTCAAGCGCCGTGACGGTGACCACTACCCAGCCTGGGTCGGCATTACCGCGGTGCTGGACGACGAGGGCGACCTGGCCAGCTACGTGTGCTTCTTCACCGACATCAGCGAGCGCAAGGCCAGCGAACAGCGCATCCACCGCCTGGCGTACTACGACGCCCTCACCCACCTGCCCAACCGCACGCTGTTCCAGGACCGCCTGTACAACGCCCTGCAACAGGCCGAGCGGCAGAAGGCCTGGGTGGTGCTGATGTTCCTCGACCTGGACCGTTTCAAGCCGATCAACGACTCCCTCGGCCACGCCGCCGGCGACCGCATGCTCAAGGACATGGCCCAGCGTTTGCTGGCCTGCGTGGACGACGACGATACCGTGGCGCGCATGGGTGGCGACGAGTTCACCCTGCTGCTGCAACCACGCGCTACCCGCGAGATCGCCCTCAACCGCGCGATTCACGTGGCCGAGAACATCCTCGCCAGCCTGGTGCGGCCGTTCGTGCTGGAAAACCGCGAGTTCTTCGTCACCGCCAGTATCGGCATCGCCCTCAGCCCGCAGGACGGCAGCGAACTGAGCCAGCTGATGAAGAACGCCGACACCGCCATGTACCACGCCAAGGAACGCGGCAAGAACAACTTCCAGTTCTACCAGGCCGAGATGAACGCCAGCGCCCTGGAGCGCCTGGAGCTGGAGAGCGACCTGCGCCATGCCATGGAGCAGAACGAGTTCATCCTCTACTACCAGCCGCAGTTCAGCGGCGATGGCAAACGCCTGACCGGTGCCGAAGCCCTGCTGCGCTGGCGGCACCCGACCCGCGGCCTGGTGCCACCGGGCGATTTCATCCCGGTGATCGAGGAGCTGGGCCTGGTGGTGGACGTGGGCGACTGGGTGCTGCGCGAAGCCAGCCGCCAGCTCAAGGCCTGGCACAAGGCCAAGGTGCGTGTACCGAAGGTATCGGTGAACATTTCTGCGCGGCAGTTCTCCGATGGCCAGCTGGGCACGCGCATCGCCAGGGTCCTGCAAGAGAGCGGCCTGCCGCCGGCGTGCCTGGAACTGGAGCTGACCGAAAGTATCCTGATGCGCGAGGTGAACGAAGCGTTGCAGATTCTCGCCGGCCTGAAAAACCTTGGCCTGAGCATCGCGGTAGACGACTTCGGCACCGGTTATTCGTCGCTGAACTACCTCAAGCAGTTCCCTATCGACGTGCTGAAGATCGACCGCACCTTCGTCGACGGCCTGCCAGAAGGCGAGCAGGATGCGCAGATTGCCCGGGCGATCATCGCCATGGCCCACAGCCTCAACCTGGCGGTGATCGCCGAAGGCGTGGAAACCCACGAGCAACTGGAATTCCTTCGCGAGCATGGCTGTGACGAAGTGCAGGGCTACCTGTTCGGGCGGCCGATGCCGGCGCATCAGTTCGAGGCGCAGTTCGCCAACGAGACGTTGTTCATGTTCAATTGAGCCGGCCCTCTCCTGGCATACGCGGGCGCTTGCAGGAGCGGATTTATCCGCGATGCAGGCGACGCGCTGGCTGGCACCGGCCTTGCCGGCGATCGCGGCTGAAGCCGCTCCTGCAGAAGCCCATGCAGGGCCCGCGCCCCACGCCTGAAAAACGGACCTGAGAGTCAACTCCGATCCGCGCCCAGCCCAGACACGGCGCGGGATGCAACATGAAGCCCATTGGTCCGCGACTTGATGCCACTTCATATGCCAGCGGCGAATCAATCGGTTAGAATGCCCCCCCAATTCACCCCGATCCTTGAGGACCGCCATGTTCAGCCGTGATTTGACCATTGCCAAGTACGACGCCGAGCTCTTCGAAGCCATGCAGCAAGAAGCTCTGCGCCAGGAAGAGCATATCGAGCTGATCGCTTCGGAAAACTACACCAGCCCGGCAGTCATGGAAGCCCAGGGCTCGGTCCTGACCAACAAGTACGCCGAAGGCTACCCGGGCAAGCGCTACTACGGTGGTTGCGAGTATGTCGACGTCGTCGAGCAACTGGCCATCGACCGTGCCAAGCAGCTGTTCGGCGCCGACTACGCCAACGTTCAGCCGCACGCCGGCTCCCAGGCCAACGCCGCTGTCTACCTGGCCCTGCTGTCGGCCGGTGACACCATCCTGGGCATGAGCCTGGCCCACGGTGGCCACCTGACCCACGGTGCTTCGGTAAGCTCCTCGGGCAAGCTGTACAACGCCATCCAGTACGGCATCGATGCCAACGGCCTGATCGACTACGACGAAGTCGAGCGCCTGGCTGTCGAGCACAAGCCGAAGATGATCGTTGCCGGCTTCTCGGCCTACTCGCAGGTTCTGGACTTCGCCCGCTTCCGCGCCATCGCCGACAAGGTCGGTGCCTACCTGTTCGTCGACATGGCCCACGTTGCCGGCCTGGTTGCCGCTGGCGTGTACCCGAACCCGGTGCCGTTCGCCGACGTGGTCACCACCACCACCCACAAGACCCTGCGCGGCCCGCGCGGTGGCCTGATCCTCGCTCGCAAGAACGAAGAGATCGAGAAGAAGCTGAACTCCGCCGTGTTCCCCGGCGCCCAGGGCGGCCCGCTGGAGCACGTCATCGCCGCCAAGGCCATCTGCTTCAAGGAAGCCCTGCAGCCTGAGTTCAAGGCTTACCAGCAGCAGGTGGTGAAGAACGCCCAGGCCATGGCCGCCGTGTTCATCGAGCGTGGTTTCGACGTGGTTTCCGGTGGCACCCAGAACCACCTGTTCCTGCTGTCGCTGATCAAGCAGGAAATCTCCGGTAAGGATGCTGACGCCGCACTGGGCAAAGCCTTCATCACCGTCAACAAGAACTCGGTACCGAACGACCCACGTTCCCCGTTCGTCACCTCGGGCCTGCGTTTCGGCACCCCGGCCGTGACCACCCGTGGTTTCAAGGAAGCCGAGTGCCGCGAGCTGGCTGGCTGGATCTGCGACATCCTGGCTGACCTGAACAACGAAGCGGTCATCGACGCCGTACGTGAGAAGGTCAAGGCTATCTGCAAGAAGCTGCCGGTCTACGGCAACTGATTGGCGATTGCCTGACAGGAAAAAGCCCGGCCTAGTGCCGGGCTTTTTCGTTTTCGGCCCTGTCGCCAACCTGTAGGAGCGGCCTTGTGTCGCGAAAGGAGCGCGCAGCGGCCCCACGACCCTAGCTTCGCCGCCGGGCTAGCCGGGACCGCTTTGCGGTCCTTTCGCGACACAAGGCCGCTCCTACAAAAAAGCGCGACACGCTGCTGATAGTGCGTATTACCCTGTGTGCCTTTCAGCCAGCAGACACAGGCCGCACCTTGACCAGAGAGCAACTCGAAACCCGGCAGATCCCGATCTATTTCGCCGCCGTATTCGCCGCCGTCGCCTTCGGCCTGCTGGCCAGCGATACCGCACGCCTGTTGCAAGCCCTGATCACGCCCGCCATCGCCGTGCTGATGTACGCGATGTTCCTGCAGATTCCCTTCCTCGACCTGCGCCAAGGCCTGGGTAACCGCCGTTTCATGGCGGCCTTGCTGCTGGCCAACTTCATTCTTGTGCCATTGCTGGTCTGGGCCATCACCCGCGGGCTGGGCGACCAGCCGGCACTCCTCGTCGGTGCGCTGCTGGTGCTGCTGACCCCGTGCATCGACTACGTGGTGGTGTTCACCCATATCGGCAAAGGCGATGCGCGCCTGACCCTGGCCGCCACACCTGTGCTGCTGCTGGCGCAACTGGCGCTGTTGCCGCTGTACCTGGCGCTGATGCTGGGTAACAACGTGCCGCTCGCGCTCACCCCGTTCGTGGAAGCCTTCGTGCTGCTGATCGTGCTGCCGCTGGCCCTGGCTGTACTCACCAGCGCCGGCGCCCGTCGCTCACGCAGGGTCGCAACGTGGAACAGCGCCTGGGCATGGCTGCCGGTACCGGCGATGGCTTTGGTACTGCTGGTGGTGATCGCCTCGCAGATCACCAAGGTGCAGGGTGACTTCGAGCAGTTACTGCCGGTGATCCCGGTATACCTGGGCTTCATGCTTGCGGCACCGCTGCTCGGCAGGCTCGCGGCGCGCCTGTTGCGCCTGCCGGCCAGCGAAGCACGCGCGGTGACCTTCAGCGCCGCCACGCGCAACTCGCTGGTAGTGCTGCCGCTGGCGCTGGCGCTGCCGGACGAGGTGCGCGGGTTGGCGGCAGCAGCCGTGATTACCCAGACATTGGTCGAGCTGGTGAGCGAGCTCGTCTACGTACGGGTGGTACCACGGCTGGTGCGCTGACCCGCGGGCATATGCCACCGCCGGTCATGGGCGCTCGCTACACACGGCAAACACCTGCACCTCGACCAGGTAGCCTTCCCCCAGGTCGGCACCGACGCAGGCCCGTGCCGGTTTGGCACAGCCCTGCAACCAGGCGTCATATACCTCGTTCACCAGGTCGAAGTGGCGGTAGTCGGCGATCCACAGCTGGACCCGGGTCAACTGCTCCTTGGTCACCCTGGCCTCAGCCATGAGCCCGTCGATCGTATTCAGCGCCTGGCGCAACTGCCCCTGCACGTCCAGCTGCAGGTCGTCGGCGACCACGCCAGCGGTTTCGAACAGGCCCCTGTAGCTGACCGCCAACGACATCCGCTGGCCAACCCCGTATCGCTCGATCATAAGCTTCCCTCTCAGCCCATCTGGTTGATGCACACGACCTTGGGCTGGGTCATGTCCTCGTAGGCGAACCGCACCCCCTCGCGGCCCAGGCTTCCATACTTGGAACCACCGAATGGCATGGCGTCGAAGCGGTAGTCGGACGAGTCGTTGATCATCACGCCGCCTGCCTCGATGCGCTTCGCCAGGCTCAGCGCCAAGGACAAGTCGCGGGTAAACACCCCGGCATGCAAACTGTACTCAGGGGCATTGGCCAAGGCGACGGCCTGCTCGATGTCCTCGAAAGGCGCCAGCATCACCACCGGGGCGAACACCTCTTCACGCCACAGCCGGCTGCTGTGGTCGACACCTTCCAGCACCGTCGGCGCGTAGTTGGCGCCCTGGCGCTTGTGGCCACAGAGCAGCCGGGCGCCGCCCTGCAGGGCCTGCTGGACACGCTCTTCGATGTGCCGTGCAGCGGCTTCGCTGATCATCGGCCCCATGTCGGTTTCGCGCAGGCCCGGGTCTCCCAGCACCATGGCCTGGGTCAGGGCGACGAAGCGCTGGCGAAATGCTTCGTAGATCGAGGCGTCGACCAGGATACGCTGGGTGCCGATGCAGTTCTGTCCAGCGGCCCAGAACGCGCCGGACACGCACGATTCGACAGTGGCTTCGAGGTCGCAGTCCTTGAGCACCAGCACCGGGGCGTTGCCGCCCAGGTCCATGGCGAGCTTTTTCAGGCCTGCGCCCTGGGCAATCTGCTCGCCCGTGGCGAAGCCGCCGGTAAACGAAACCATGCGCACATCACGCACGGCCACCAGCGCCTTGCCCAGCTCGGCGCCGCCGGTGGCAACGCTGACAACGGTTTCAGGCAGCCCGGCATCGGTGAGGTACTGCACCAGCTTGAGCGCCGATAACGGGGCCAGCTCCGAGGGTTTGAGAACGACCGCATTGCCGCCAGCAATGGCCGGGCCCAGCTTGTGTGCCACCAGATTGAGCGGGTCGTTGTACGGGGTGATGGCCAGGATCAGCCCCAGCGGCTCGCGGGTGAACCAGCCCTGGCGCGACTCGGAGCCTTCATAGGCATCGAACGGCACCACTTCACCGGCGTTGCGCCGCGCTTCCTCGGCAGACAGCTTGAGCGTGTTGATGCAGCGTTTTACCTCCTTTTCGGCCTGGCGCAGGGTCTTGCCCGCTTCATCGACAATCAGCCCGGCAAAATCGGCAGCATCGCGTTCGATGAGGCGGGCGGCCTGTTCAAGAATGCTGGCGCGACGGTGACGGGGCAGCGCGGCACTTTCGCGTACCCCTTGGCGAGCACGCGCCAGCAGGCCCGGCACCGCATCGGCTGTGAGGTTGGCGACGCTGCCGACCAGGCTGCCGTCGTAGGGGCTGTACACATCGATCAGGGCGGGTTGCTGGAAGGCTACCCGGGACACGGAAGTCAGGCTCATGAAAGTAGCTCCTCAGGCCGAACGGCCAGCGGTGTGGATGGCGACGATATCCGACAGCAGGGCAAAGGCCGTTTCGACACGCCCCGCACCCGGGCCGGACACGGTCACCGCGCCCAGCAACTCGGTGTCGAACGCCACCGCGTTGGTTGCGCCGGTGATACCGGCCAGGGGGTGGTTACCCGGCAACAGGCGCGCTTCGACACGGGCGCGCACCGAACCATCGGCCTGCCGGCTGGCGCTGCCGATCAGCTTCCAACGCTCGCCCGCTGCCTGCGCCTGCTGGATCGCCGCGCTGTCGATGCCACTGATACCGCTGCAGGTGACATCGCTCACCTGCAGGCAGGCACCGAGCAGCTCGTTGGCAAGGATGACCACTTTCAGGCGCACGTCATGCCCTTCCACATCGGCCGTCGGGTCGGCCTCGGCGTAGCCAAGCGCTTGTGCCTGCGCCACTGCATCGGCAAAGCCAAGCCCTTGCTCCATGCGCGTCAGTACGTAGTTCGAAGTACCGTTGAGGATGCCCTCGAAGCCGACCAGGCCTGCGCCGGCCAAGGTCTGCCGGGCCATGCGCAGTACGGGTGTACCGCTCATCACTGCGCCTTCGTATTCGAACGACACGCCGTTGGCCTTGGCCAGGGTTTTCAGCGCCTGGGCATGCAAGGCGATCGGCCCCTTGTTGGTGGTGACCACGTGCTTGCCCGCTTCCAGTGCCCAGCGGCAGAAGGTAGCTGCCGGCTCACCATCCTTGGGGTTGGTAAAGGTGGCTTCGGCGATGATGTCGGCGCCGGACTGCTTGATCACCGCCTCGTTGAATGCCTCGGCCGAACCCTGAGGGAACTGCGCCAGGGCGCCCTTCTCAGCGGGCAAGGCGGCCAGCCTGGCTGCATCCAGGCCATCGCGGTCGATCACCGAGCCGAGGAACAGGTCGGTGACGCCGACGATCTTCAGGGCAAAGCCCAGTTCTTGCTGCCAGCGCGCGTTGCGTTTGGCGATCAGTTGGGCCAGGGCACGGTTCACGCCGCCAAAGCCAACGAGTGCGATCTTGTATTCGGTCATGGTTTGCTGTCCTTTCCAGGCGATGGGTCGATGAGGACAAGCCTATGAGCCGGGCAATGCCAGTTGAATATGGCAATCCGCTGTATTTATTGGCCAATCTGGCCAGTGCCCTAACCACAGCTGGGCGGCCCAGGAATGCACAACGCCGCCAGGGCGCGAGCCCGGGCGGCGTTGTGGTATCGAGGGTTGGGGGGCAACGGGGCGGTTCAGATCACCGCGGCCAGGACGAACGACGTCACCGTGTTCTCGACCCCGGGCATGGCGGCAATTTCCTTCCACACATGATGCACCCGCTCCGGGCTGGAGGCTTCGACACGTAGCAGCAGGTCGAATTCGCCGCTGAGTACCTCGCACTGGATCACCTCGGGGATCTGGCGCAGGGCATCGAGCACCGCTTCACCGCGCATGCGGTCGTAGCGGTAGACGAAGATCACCGCGTTGATCAACGAGGTCGGCCGTCGCCCCTCGCCAATGCGCAAGGTGTAGCCCTGGATGGCGCCGTCCCGCTCCAGGCGTTCGATGCGCTGGCGAACCGCATTGCGCGACAGGTTCACTTTCAGCCCCAACTCGGCATGGGCAATGCGCGCATTGGCGGTGAGCTCGGCGAGAATGCGCTCGTCCAGGGGGTCGAGGATGCGCTTCATCGCCGTGCCTGCAACTGCGCCAACAGTTCATGAACCCCCGCCAGGTCCTCGGGTGCCAGCAGCGGCCCACTGTCTGCGGTGCCAGCGACGTTGGCTGGCACCTCGCCGTGCCAGGCCCCCAGTTCCGCCAGCAGCGCGGCGGACTTTTCCGGGGCGAACTGCCCCAGCGTGACGATCGGCGCGCCGATATTGCGCCGGTGCAGGCGCCCGGCGAACGCCCCGGTTGCCGCATGCGGGTCTACTGCCGTGCCGGTCTCCTGGAACAGCGTGACGATTTCCTCGCGGATCAGCGCGTCGTCCACGGCATACGAGTCGAACAGCATGCGCGCATGCAGCCACTGGCGGTTACCGATGCTCAGTTCACCGCAATCCTCGAAGTGCTCCATCAACGCCCTGGTCGCCGCGCCGTCGCGCTCATACAGCTCCCAGACGAAGCGCTCCAGGTTGGAGAACAGCGAGAAGTCCATGACCGGTGACAAGGTCTGGCTGGTTGAGCCACGGCTGTAGCGGTTGCAGTGGATGAACCGGTGCAAGGCATCGTTACGGTTGGTGGAGACAATGATCTGGTTGATCGGCAGGCCCATCTTCTGGGCGATGAAGCCTGCGTAGATCTCGGCAAAACTGGCCGTGGGAATGCTGAAACCGACCGGCCGGATACCCCCGCCCAGCTGCAGCGCCGCATGAAAATAGAACACGATCTGCGCCAGCACGCCGACCCAGTTGGTCGAATTGAAGCTGACCGGAATCAGCTCCGGGCACGGCCATGCGCGCAGCAGCGCCGACACCAGCGACTGGCAGTCATCGAAGCTGCCAGCCACGGCCACGCAGCTGACGCTTTCGCCCGCGGCACTGCGCATCACTGCGGCCCGGTCGGGTGGCGTCCCGGCGTTGGGGTACAGCGCCAGCAGGCGTGCCGTCGGGCAATGGCGCAAGGCGTCGATGGCCGCCACCGCGGTGTCGCCGTTGCTGGCACCGACCAGCATCACCCGCTCGCAATCGGCGCCGAGGAAATGGCGGATTAGCCGCGCCTGCAACTGCGCGGCAAAGTCCTTGGAGGAGCGGGTCGGCCCGTGAAACAGCTGCAGGATCCATTCGTTATGGCCAATCTGCTGCAACGGCGCGATGCCACGGTGCCTGAAGCCACGGTAGCTGTCGCTGACCAGCGCCCTGAGGGTCGGCTCGTCGAGGGTATCGCCGACAAACGGCGCCATCACCCGCCAGGCCAGTTCATCGAACGGCAGCCAGGACCAGCTGGCGATTTCCTGCTGGCTGAAGGTTGGCACCGCAGTCGGCACGTACAGCCCGCCATCGTCGGCCAGGCCGGAAAGCAGCGCCGTGCGGAAATCGACCCGTATCTCGTTGCCACGCGTGGATGTGTACTGCATCGGTGCTCCAGGTATGTATTGATTAACGGTGAGCCATCGCCACCAACCAGTGGCTGAAGGCCTGGGCATCGCTGGACAACGCCTCACCCAGGCCGCGTACCAGGTAGAACGATTCGCTGGCCTCGATGCGTTGGGTAAAAGGCGCGACCAGCCGCCCTTCCTGCAGCAAGTCCTCGACCAGCGACGAACGCGCCAGCGCCACCCCAAGCCCCAACTCCGCCATGCGCAAGGTCGACACCAGGGTGTCGAACTGCAGGCCGCTGGAGGAATCGACCTGATCGGCGCCAACCCGCTCCAGCCAGTAGCCCCAGCCCTCCTCGTAACCCAGCACATGCAGCAACGGCACACCGGCCAGGTCGCGCGGCTCGCGTAACGGCGAGCCTGCGATCAGCGCAGGCGAGCAGACCGGCACCAGCAGGTCGCGGGTCAGCCGCTGCGCCTCCACCCCCGGCCACTGGCCGCTGCCCCAGCGGATTTCCAGGTCGTCCTCGGCATCCAGTTCCTTGACCCACAGGTTGCTGATGTAGCGGATATCCACCTGTGGGTGGGCACGGCGGAAATCGGCCAGCCGGGGGGCCAGCCAGAAGTGCAGGAACGACAGGCTGCCGCGCACCTTCAGCGGCCGCCGCTGGCGCTGCCCGAAGATCTCGTTGGTGCCCACTGCCAGGCGGCTGATCGCGTCCTGCACCACCGGCAGGTAGGACTGCCCTTCTTCGGTCAAGCCCAGCCCCCGGGGCAGGCGCTTGAACAGCGCCACCCCCAACTGGCTCTCCAGGTGGCGAATCTGCTGGCTCACGGCCCCCTGGGTGAGGTGCAGCTCTTCCGCGGCATGGGTGAAGTTCAGGTAACGCGCCGACACTTCGAAGGCTCTCAGCCAGTTCAAGGGGGGCAGGGTTTTCTGGGTCATCGGCGGTTTCTCGTGGCAACGTTCCGGTGGCCTAGTATCACTCTGCTCAGGCGGGCTCGGAACCTGACGTCACGGTTTGCAGCGGCAACGGACGCTGCGCGCGGTACTTGCAAGTCAGCCAGTACGCCAGATAGCACCAGGCGATGAACGGCAGGCCGAAGTACAGGGCCACGCGCTGGGCCGGGTCGAAGGCGATGCCCACGCAGGCCAGCACGCAGCAGAAGATCGCCGCCAGCGGCACGAACGGGTAGCCGCGCACGCGGAACTTCATGTCTTCCAGCTTGCCGCCATGGGCCAGGTAATGACGACGGAAGGCCATCTGGCTGACCGCGATGCTGATCCACACCACCACCACTGCCAGCCCGGAAATCGACACCAGCGCCAGGTAGATGGTGTCCGGCGCGAACACGCTGCTGAGCAGCGACGCCATGCCGCCGGCCATGCTCAGGACGATGGCATTGAACGGCGTGCCACGGCGGGACAGCGCGGCATAGCGGCGTGGCATGTTGCCTTGGTCGCTGAGGGTCCAGAGCATGCGCGCGGCGGCATAGAGCCCGGAGTTGGCGGCGGACAGCAGCGCAGTGATGATGACGAAGTTCATGATGTCTGCCGCGTAGGGGATGCCGATCATTTCAAAGGCCATCACGAACGGGCTTTCCACCACGCCGGCCTGTTCGCGCGGCAACAAGGTGGCGAGGACAAAAATGGTGCCGACGAAGAACAGCGCCAGGCGCAGCACCGTGGTGCGGATGGCCTTGGGCACGTTCTTTTCCGGGTCGCGGGTTTCGCCGGCGGCAATGCCGATCAGCTCGGTGCCGGAGAAGGCGAAGGCCACCGCCAGCAGGGTCATGGCAATCGACCAGAAGCCGGTGGGGAACAGCCCTTCACGGGTGAAGTTGCCCAGCCCGACACTGTGCGCCTGGGTAATCTCGAACACGCCGAGGATCGCGCCACCGCCCACTACCAGGAAGGCCACCACCGCCAGCACCTTGATCAGTGACAGCCAGAACTCGGTCTCGGCAAACGACCGCACCGAAATGATATTGCTGATGAACACTGCCAGGCCGAACAGGGCACTCCATAGCCACACCGGCGTATCGGGGAACCAGCGCACCATGAGGATGCCGGCGGCGGTGAATTCCGAGCCGATGGCCACGGTCCAGGTCAGCCAGTACATCCACGCCACCATGTAGCCGGTACCCGGCCCGATGTAGCGCGTGGCGTAACTGCTGAACGAGCCGACCTCGGGCATGTGCACGGCCAGTTCGCCCAGGCACATCATCACCAGGTAGACCATGATCGCGCCGAGGATATAGGCGATGACCGCACCCAGGGGCCCGGCCTGGTTGACCGTGTAGCCCGATGTCAGGAACAGGCCGGTACCGATGACACCGCCCAGCGCCAGCATGACGATATGGCGGGTTTGCATATCCTGCTTGAAGCCATGCGCAGAAGCATTTGTCGTTGTAGTTGTCTGCAGGGACATTGTGGTTTTCTCATGAAAGTTGGCGGGCAAGGACGTTGCAACGACCTCGTCTTGGCAGAGCGAAGCGAATTGCCTTGCATATTGTTTTTGTTCGACTTCATGAACTGGCACCCACCGCAAGGAACGGGTGCCACGCGCCTGCCTCAGGCCTGTACTGCGGCCAGGCCGGCGTACGCGTCACCGTGCAAGTCCTTTGCTGCGGCCAACTCCTGGCGGACCGCTGCACACGCCTGTGCCAGGTCTGCCAGCAGGTCCTCGGTGTCTTCGATACCCACCGAGATGCGCACCAGCCCTTCGGAAATACCCAGGGCCAGGCGTTCTTCGAGGGTGTTTTCCACATGGCTGGTGGTCCGCGCCGGCCCATAGATGGTTTCCACCGCGCCCAGGTTGCCTGCCCGGTGGGCGTATTTCAGGCGCGGCAGCAGCTGTGCCACGGTGGGCATGCCGCCCTTGAGCACGAAGCTGACAATGGCACCGAAGCCGCGCATCTGCGCCTTGGCGATCGCATGGCCCGGGTGCTCGGGCAACCCTGGGTAGTTGACCGCTTCGACCAGCGGTTCGCTGCTCAGGTACTGGGCCAGGGCCTGGGCGCTGGCCTGTTGCTGACGCAGGCGCAAAGCCAGGGTCTTGATCCCGCGGATGATCAGGTAGGCGGAAAACGGGTCCAGCGCCGCACCGTTGATTTCACGGTAGTGACGCACCTGCGCCATCAGCGGCTCGGCACCGCAGACCACACCGCCCAGCACGTCACCATGCCCGGACAGGAACTTGGTGGCGCTGTGCACCACCACGTCCACGCCCAGGGCCAGCGGGTTCTGATTCAGCGGGGTGGCGAAGGTGTTGTCGGCCACCACCACGGCACCCACCCGCCGGGCAGCCGCACACAGGCGCTGGATATCCAGTACCTTCAAGGTCGGGTTGGTCGGGGTTTCCAGATACAGCAGGTCGCAGCCGGCGGCGATTTCGCGCTCCAGCGCCTCGGTGTCGAGGGTGTCGCACAGACACACCTGCACGCCCATGCGCGGCAGGAACTCTTCGAAGATCTTGTTGGTGCCACCGTAGCTGTCGCGGGTCGATACCACGCGCTTGCCGGTGCACAGGAAGGTATGCAGCACCGCGCTGATGGCCGCCATGCCACTGCTGAAAGCCACGGCCGACTCGGCCTGCTCCAGCTCGCACAGCTTGGCTTCCAGGGTGGCGACCGTCGGGTTGCTCATGCGGCTGTAGATGTAGCCCGGCAGTTTGCCCTGGGCCACGTCATACCAGGCGTCGATATCGTTGTAGCCGTAGGCGGCGCTGACCACGATCGGGGTCTGGGTGGCGTTGTACGGGTGCTGCACCTGCTCGCCGCCCCACACCACGCGCGTACCGACACCGGCCGCTGCATTGCCCTCGAATTTTTCGTTGTTGTTCATATCCGGTTCCCGCACGGCTGAGTTGTGTATGCCGATCGAGCATCGGCTTTCAGCGGACTATAGGGACATGGCGGGGGACTGAAAAACGATGGAATCCGGGTCTGAGTGGCGTTTTTTTTAATGGCTGGGGGCCGGTCGAGTGTGGCAGCCGCCCGGCCCCCTCATGGCTTCACGCCAGATTACGCTTCAGCTCGGCAATGTGCTCCGGGCCGATGCCACAGCAGCCACCGATCATGCTGGCACCCCGCTTGCGCCAGTCAGCGGCCCATGCCAGGTAACCCGGCGGATCGAGGTCTTCGCGCAGCTCATCCAGGCCATCATTGGCGGTGGCTTCCTTCGGCTGCGGCGGGAAGGCGTTGGCATAGGCACCGATGGCAACGTCAGCGTTGTGTCGCTCGATCACCGAGCGCGCCACATCCACCGCAGCACCGATGACCTCGGGCTGGCTGCAGTTGAACAGCACGGCCGCCACACCCAGGCCGACCACGGCTTCGATGGCATCGGCTACCGGCTCGCCGGAACGCAGGCGCGGGGTGTCGTCCACTTCTTCGTCCTGCAGGGTGAACGACACCCAGAACGGCCTGCCGTCTTCCGGCAGGTGGGCATGGATGGCCCGTACTTCGGCCACCGAGCTCTGGGTTTCTGCCAGCCACAGGTCGACGTGCGGAGCCAGGCCCTGCAACAGCGGCGACAGCACTTCCTCGACGCGCTCGGGCTGGAACAGGTCCGGGCGGTAGGAGCCGAACAGCGGCGGCAGCGAGCCCGCGACCTTGACCGGGTGCGCAGCGACATCGGCGGCGTGCCGCGCCAGCTGCCCTGCGATATTGGCCAGCTGGCGCCCTTCCTTGGCAAAACGCTCCTCGCCAATATGGAAAGGCACCACCGCATAACTGTTGCTGGTGATGACTTGGGCACCGGCGGCGATAAATGCGGCGTGTACGCCGACCACCGCTTCGGGCGCCTCGCTCAGCGCCAGGGCCGACCATTCGGGCTGGCGAAACGGCGCCCCACTGCGCTGCAGTTCACGGCCCATGCCACCGTCGAGAATCACCATCGCTCGCTGTTTCATATAACTACTCTGCAGGTTCTTATGAATTAAATTCATTATGTGAGTTTCATTTATAACTATTAAATACGCTTTCTCCCAATTGGCCAACATTTCAGGTATGTGCATGCGATTTTCTACTGTGCTCGGTGCGGGCCTCGTGCTGCTCGCGACTGCTTCCCAGGCCTTTGCGGGCGCCACGCTGGAGCGGGTTGAATCGCGCAAGGAACTGGTCAACGTGCTGATGGAAAGCTACCCGCCGTTTTCCTTCGTCAACGAGCAGAACCAACTGGCCGGTTTCGACGTGGATGTGGCCAAGGCCGTGGCAGACAAGCTGGGCGTCAAGCTGCGTCTGGAAACCCCATCTTGGGATGTGATCGCCGCCGGCCGCTGGAGTGGCCGCTATGACATCTGCATCTGCTCGATGACCCCGAGCAAGGCCCGCGCCGAGGTGTTCGACTTCCCGGTGGAGTACTACGCCTCGCCTGCGGTGATCGTGGTCAACGCCAAGGATGAGCGCATCCATGGGGCGAAAGACCTGGACGGCCGCAAGGTCGGTCTGACCAGTGCCTCGAGCTACGAGAGCTACCTGAACAAGAACCTGGTGATCGAAGGCAAGGAAGAGCAGAAGATCGACTACCCCTTCGACTTCGTGCAGATCGCGCCGTACGACACCGACAACGTCGCCTTCCAGGACCTGGGCCTGGGCGCTGGCGTGCGCCTGGATGCCATCCTCACCAACCTGGTGACCGCGCAGCCGCGCCTGGAACAGGACAAGCGCTTCAAGCTGGCCGGCGCCCCGCTGTACGAGGAACCGAACTCGGTGGCCATCGAGAAAGGCGACCCCGAGTGGGATGCCAAGGTGCGCCAGGTGTTTGCCGAGCTGAAGGCTGACGGCACCCTGGCCAAGCTGTCGCAGAAATGGATCGGCGCCGATATCAGCAAATGAGCACCTTCCCCCCGTCCCTCAAGCCCGTGGCAAAAGCCACGGGTGCCGGCCTGTTCGGCTTTCGCACCCGGTTACTGCTGACCTGGCTGGCGCTGTTCGGCCTGTTCGTCGCGTTTTTCCTCAGCTTCGACCTGAAGTTTTCGATCATCCTGGAGAAGTTCCCGAACCTCGCCGGCTTCAAGCTCGGGCCCAACGGTTTTCTGCAGGGCGCGGCGCTGACCCTGTTCCTGTGCCTGTGTTCGATGGTGGTGTCGGTGCTGTTCGGCTTTGCCGCCGCGTTGGCGCGCTTGTCGAACAGTGCGGTGCTGGTGGGCATCGCCAGCTTCTACACCTCGTTCTTCCGCGGCACGCCGCTGCTGATCCAGATCCTGCTGATCTACCTGGGGCTGCCACAGCTGGGCCTGGTACCGGGCGCCATCAGTGCCGGCATCATCGCCCTGTCGCTGAACTACGGGGCCTACCTGAGCGAGATCTTCCGCGCCGGCATCCTCGGCGTCGCCCGCGGGCAGCGTGAAGCGGCGCTGGCGCTGGGCATGCGCACGCCGCAGATCTTCTGGCACATCGTCCTGCCCCAGGCCATGCGCGTGATCATTCCACCGACGGCCAACCAGTTCATCTCGATGCTCAAGGATTCGTCGCTGATTTCGGTAATGGGCGTGTGGGAGGTGATGTTCCTGGCGCAGTCGTACGGGCGCTCGAGCTATCGCTACCTGGAGATGCTGACCACGGCAGCGGTGATCTACTGGGTGCTGTCGATATTGCTGGAACTGTTGCAGGCGCGGCTGGAGCGGCATTTTGGCCGGGCGTATCAGCGCTAAGGGCCAGGCTCGGTAGGCAGGGGCTCTGTGGGAGCGGGCGTGCCCGCTCCCACACAGTCACAGCGCTTTCATTTCGGCAATATCCCGCGCCACCTGATCGGCCGACTGGTCGAACATTGCCTGTTCCTGCGCATCCAGCGGCAGCTCGATCACCCGCGCCAGCCCCTTCTCTGCCAGTACGCAAGGCACGCCCATGGCAATATCCTTGCGCCCATACTCGCCCTCCAGAATCGCTACCGCCGGCAAGATGCGGTTGCGCCCGTTGGCGATCGCATCCACCATCTGCGCAATGGCCACGCCCGGCGCATCGCAGGCGCTGCCCAGCTTCTTCAAGCCAAGGATCTCGCCGCCACCTTTGCGCGTGCGCTCGACGATCTGCTCGATCTGCTCACTGGACAGGAAGTGCGACAACGGCACCGAGCCGATCTGGCAGTAGCGCATCAGCGGCACCATGCTGTCGCCATGCCCGCCGAGCACCAGCGCGGTGATATCGCGGGCGGAGAAACCGGTCTGTTCGGCGATGAAACATTTCATTCGCGCGGTATCCAGCACCCCTGCCTGGCCGAACACCTTGCTGCGCCCCTGCCCGCTGAGGCTCCAGGCGCGGTAGGTGAGCACATCGACCGGGTTGGACACTACCAGCACGGTGGCCGTCGGCGCATGCTGCTTGATGTCCGCCATGATGCCGTCGAGGATGGGCAGGTTGGTAGCGAGTACATCCTGACGCGACTGGCCCGGCTTGCGCGGCACGCCTGCGGTGATCACCACCAGCTCGGAGCCCTGCAGCAACTCGGCGTCGCCGCCGCCATGCACGCGGGTATCGGAACCTGATTCGACTGCAGCTTGCCACACGTCCAGCGCCTTGCCCTTGGCCATTTCACCTTGCACGTCCATCAGCACCAGTTCACGGCACAGCTCGTCCCGGGCAATGATCTGCGCCGCCGCCTCGCCGACGATGCCGGCGCCTACGATTGACAGTTTGTTCATCTGACACCTCCCAGCGGCGCGCGCCACCAGGAACACGCCTGCGTATAGAAGGAGTATCGCCGGTTGGGACCAAAAGGCCACATTGACCGACGATCATCTGGCCCGTTGCGCTCTCAGCTGAGGGCCGCAACCACGTCCCCTATCGGCTCCAGCAGCCCCTGGCGAGTCGCCCTGCATACGGCGCTGACCACCGCCTGCAACGAGGCCTGCAAACTGCTGTGGTCCCTGCCGACGCCAAACAGCAACTGGCCGTTGACGCGAATTTCCACGTAGGCAATGGCTTCGGCCTGGGCACCATCACGCACCGCATGCTCGTGGTAGTCGGCGATGTCGAAACTCAGCCCTTGTGCGGCGAACGCATTGACCAACCCGGCCAGCGGCCCGTTGCCTTTACCAGCCAGCGTCACCCGCCCGCCCTCGAATGCCAGCTGTGCATTGATGTAGGTGCCAGCATCGTCACTGGTGATTACAGGCTGGGTCAGGGTGTAGGGCTTGCCCCGCTCCAGATAGTGATCGGTAAAGCTGGACAGGATCATCTCGCTGGTCACTTCCTGGCCCTTGGCGTCGGCGACGCGCTGAACCAGGCCGCTGAATTCCATCTGCAGGCGACGCGGCAAGACGATGCCCTGCTGCTCCAGCAAGTAGGCGACCCCGCCTTTACCCGACTGGCTGTTGACGCGGATCACGGCCTCGTAGTTGCGTCCCATGTCGGCCGGATCGATCGGCAGGTAGGGAATTTCCCAATAGCCGCCAGGGTTGTCGCGGCGGCGGGCAAAGCCCTTCTTGATGGCGTCCTGATGGGAACCGGAGAAAGCGGTGAAGACCAGTTCACCGGCATAAGGATGACGCGGATGGGTGGGCAGCTGGTTGCAATACTCGACTTCGCGCTGAACATGGATGATGTCCGAGAAGTCCAGCCCGGGGCTGATACCGCTGGTGTACAGGTTCATGGCCAAGGTCAGGATATCGACGTTACCGGTGCGCTCACCATTACCGAACAACGTCCCTTCGACCCGTTCGGCACCCGCCAGGCAGGCCTGTTCGGCAGTAGCGACCCCGGTGCCACGGTCATTATGCGGGTGAACGCTGATGATCACGCTGTCGCGTTTCTTTACCTGGCGGCAGAACCACTCGATCTGATCGGCGAACACATTGGCGGTGGCGACCTCGACGGTAGTGGGCAGGTTGAGGATCATCTTGTTGCACGGAGTTGGCTGAAACTCGTCGATGACCGCTTCACAGATTTCCAGGCCGAAATCCAGCTCGGTGAAACAGAAGGTTTCCGGCGAATACTGATAGGTCCACTGAGTTTGCGGGTTGGCCTGCATCAGTGCCTTGATCTCGCGGGTGGCCTGGGTGGCGATACCGACGCACCCGGCGCGATCGACACCGAACACGACCTCGCGGAATACCGGAGCGGTGGCATTGTAGACATGCACGATCGCCCGCGGCACGCCCTTGAGCGCTTCGAAGGTACGTTCGATCAGGTGGGTACGGGCCTGGGTCATGACCTGGATCGTGACGTCGTCAGGGATTGCACCGCTTTCGATCAACTCGCGCAGGTAATCGAAGTCGGTCTGCGAGGCCGCCGGGAAGCCGACTTCGATCTGCTTGAAGCCCACCTTGACCAACAAATCGAAGAAGCGACGTTTGCGCTCGGCATTCATTGGCTCTATCAGCGCCTGATTGCCGTCTCGCATATCGACACTGCACCAGGTGGGCGCCGCTTTCTGTACCCTGCCCGGCCAGGTGCGGTCTGGCAGATCGACGGTGGCGAAATGGCGGTACTTGGTGGAAGGGTCTTTCAACATCATGGCGGCGGTCTCCTTTGCCTGCGACGGATCATGAATGGCCGGCGACGAGACGACGACCAGATTTCAACATTGGATCCAATTTATGCCGAATGATGTTGCCCGCGATTGCGTTTTTTTCCGCAAGCGTGAATCAATTAATGCAGGATTGCATGAAAGATAGTTTTATTGGTGATTATTTGCGCAAAAATACTGAAGGCTATTAATTGCTGCCAGAAATATCGAAGCCTTTCCGATGCCCCTCAGCCTGTATTCAACGTCCGTCTGAATCAGCCATCGAGGGTAGACAGGTGCGAACAGGGAAGCAGGCTGGCGCGGATTTCAGCCCGCCCAAAGCCTGCACCGTCCTTACCGACCAATCCTTTTATCAGCTTCACCGTCATCTTGGTTGTTGTGCGGCAGCACTTTGTCCTACGCTATATATGGCAATAAGCCATCACTCAAACCAAGCAAGGAGTAGCCTGATGAAAGTTGCTTCTCTCATGATCGCTGCAGTCCTTTCGTTCTACTCGGTAGCCGCTTTCGCACATAGCGGCGGTACCGATTCCAAGGGTTGCCATACCAATCACAAGACGGGTGGCTATCACTGCCACTGAGGGAGTGATCAACCCTGAACCTTGGCGTCCTTGAGCCTGAGGATGCCAAGTAGGGAATCAACTCATGAGCGTTACAACAGCTGGCGAATACCCAACAACGCCAGCAGATGCCCAGGGTAGAACCAGTAGCCCCACTGCGTGACGGGCAAGACCTTGAACGGCAGGCGTGCCCAGAACAGGGCCAACCCGAGCAGCGGCGCCAGGGCTGCGGTCGAAAGCGCCAGGATCGCGAATGGCTCAAGCTGTGCGGCCCGTTCGAACAGGTCGCTTCGCGTGTTGCTGGCAACGCACAAGGCGACCGGGACCAGCAAGAACCGCTCGGGCCGCTTGAGTGCAAGCAGCAGCGCAGCGGGGAGCAACACCCCGTAAAAACCGTACATCAACGGTTCGCTCAACAAATAGCCCGCCACCAGTGCAGCGCCAGCCACTATCAGGCTTGCGAGGGTCCGGTGTTGCACGCCCCAAGCGACCATGAGGCCCAGCGCCAGGGTGACCAGCACGTTGAAGGTTGCCGAAGTGCCGAGCAGCCGGTAAGGCACTTCGGAAAGCGCAGCGAACAGCAGCAGAAGTGCGAGGTAGCGAGCGTTGCTGCAGGTGAACAACTCGCCTCGCGGGTTTCGCGAGACATTGATCGCCACTGCCAGGCAGAACAAGGGAAAGGACAGCCGGCCGAGTACGAACAGGTCAGCGCTCGCTGGCCAGGCCAACCGCATGTGGTCGAGCACCATGCTGATCAGGGCGATCCACTTGATCAGGTCCTGGCCGGTGTGCCGCGCTGCCAGCGGGCAGACGGGGGCCGGCGTCATGCCATGCTCCCGAGCACCACCAGCGTCAGCACCAGGTAACGCCCACCCTTGGCCAGGATGACCAGCAACAGGAAGCGCCAGAACGGTTCGCGCATGACCCCGGCCACCAGGGTGATCGGATCGCCGATCAGCGGCACCCAGCTCAGCAGCAGTGACCAGTATCCGTAGCGCCGGTACATGACCTGCGCTTTTTCCAGCTTGGCCTCGCTGACCGGGAACCAGCGCTTGTGGCGGAAATGTTCGATGCCCCGGCCAAGCACCCAGTTCGCCACTGAGCCAAGCACGTTGCCGGCGGTGGCCACCGCGACCAGCGTTACTGGCAGGTAGTGCCCGGACAGGAGCATCGCGACCAGCGCCGCTTCCGATTGCATGGGCAACAAGGTTGCCGCTGCAAACGCGGCCAGGAACAGCCCGAGGTAGCTGCTGAGTGCGAACACGGCGCTACAGGTACTTGGTGATTTGCTTGAATTCGTCGAGGGCCGAGCGATCGCCCTTGCTCAAGGCCGTGACCGAATCTTCCAGGCAGTGATCGATATGGTCCTGGATCAGCGTGCGCTTGGCCTGGCAGACCGCCTTTTCAACCGCATGCAGTTGCTGGGCAATGTCCACGCATTCACGCCCGTCCTCGATCATCACGATGATGCTGCGCAGGTGCCCGTCAGCACGCTTCAGGCGCTTGATGATCGCCTCATGGCTCTGGTGTACATGGGTATGCCCCGGCTCGGCATCATGTGGGTGATCATGGGAATGATCGGACATATCCAGGGCCTCTGTCAGGGGTTATTTACGCTGGCGATGCTATCCCCCCCTCGGGGTTGGGTCAAACGTGCAGCTTTGCGGCTGATTCACTGTCAGGGTGCCAGATCCGTTTGCTCACTACCCAGGCGAACCCGGCGAGCAGGCCCAGGCCGATGAACGCTGCGCCGAGATTGACGCTGGCACCCAGCCACCCGGCCAACGGATAGGTGACCAGCCAGCAGGCATGGGACAACGCGAATTGCGCCGCGAACAGGGCTGGCCGGTCCTGCGCCGAGGACGATCGACGCAAAATCCGCCCCGACGGCGTTTGTGCCAGCGAGTAGCCCGCACCCAACACCACCCAAAGCGCGATCAAGGCCGAATAGCTCGAGACGAAAGCGCCGAGCAGCAAGCCGACCACCAGAATCGCGCCACCGGCCAGCATGGCCTTGCGCTCGTCCAGGCGCTCCAGAAGCCGCGGCAATACCAACGCCACCACCATCGACCCGCCGCCGAAGGCCATCAAGGCCATGGCCATGGCACGCTGGTCGAGCCCCAGCTGCGCCTGCACGAACACCACCGTGTTCACGATCACCATCGCACTGGCCGCAGCAATCGCCAGGTTCAGCGCCAGCAAGCCGCGCAGGCGTGGGGTATGCAGGAAAATCCGCAGGCCTTTGGTAGTGCGTTCGTAGATGCTGCGCCTGGGCCCACGCACGGCAACCGGCAGTACCGCCGAAACCACCATGGCCGCCGAAACCACAAAACCGACGACGGTGCCGCCAAACAGGCTATGGAAGCTGAGCACAGTCAACAGCGCCGCCGCCAGCATCGGGCTGATGACGCTCTCCAGGTCGTAAGCCAGGCGTGAAAGCGACAGCGCCTTGGTGTACTCACGCTCATCGGGAAGGATGTCTGGGATAGTGGCCTGGAACGTCGGGGTGAAAGCGGCGGAAGCCGACTGCAGCACGAAGATCAGGACATACACCTGCCAGATCTGCGTGACGAAGGGCAGCAACAGCGCCACCGCGGCCCTGACCAGGTCGAGCGTGACCAGCATGGCCTTCCTCGGCAAATGTTCCGCCAACGCCCCGGCAATCGGCGCCACGCCGATGTAGGCCAGCATCTTGATCGCCAACGCCGTACCCAGCACGGCACCGGCCTGCGCGCCGGCCAGATCGTAGGCCAGCAGGCCGAGCGCCACGGTCGCCAGGCCGGTGCCGATCAAGGCGATCACCTGGGCGATGAACAGGTGCCTGTAAGTGCGGTTTTGCAGGACGGAGAGCATGGCACCTCGGGGCAAGGCTGAAGGCGATTGCTATCGCCTGGACTGAATCATCATGCCAATAGCCTATCCCCCCAGGGGGGATATCGCAACGCGGCGCCCTGCTGTCCACGACACCTCGTCAAATACCGTTACTTTTGCGCCAACCTGGCTTAATGTAGGGATAGATACATTTTATGTTGAGCTTCCTACATGATTGACTGGGCGCTACTGATCCTCGGGCTGCCGACAGCCAACGCCACCGAGCGTATGCGCGCCTGGAGAACCCTTAAAGCCTGCGGTGCCGCAGTACTTCGGGATGGCGTATACCTGCTGCCGGAACACAGTGCGGGGCGTAAAACGTTCGAAGCCGTGGAACGAGACGTGCTGGCCATCAACGGCACGGCATTTCTGCTGACGCTGGCGGAACGTGAAGAGCGCTTCAGCGGGCTGTTCGACCGCAGTGACGAATACGCCAAGCTGCTCGCTGAAATTGCCGGCTGCCGGGCGGACCTGTCGCCGGACAATGCCCTGCAGACAGCCCGGCAGGCGCGCAAGCTGAGGAAGATGTTCACTCAGCTGGCAGCCATCGATTTCTTCCCGGGCGCACTGAAAGCCCAGACCGACTCGGCTTTGCAGGCGCTCGAGACCGACATCAGCCGCGCCTTGTCTGCCGATGAGCCGCGCGCCCACGACCAGGCCATCACCCGCCTGGCGCGTGGCGACTATCAGGGCCGCCGCTGGGCGACCCGCAAGCGCCCGTGGGTCGATCGCCTGGCCTGTGCCTGGCTTATCCGCCGCTTCATTGATGCTAACGCCCGGTTCATCTGGCTCGACAGCCCCGGCGATTGCCCAGACGATGCGCTGGGCTTCGACTTCGATGGCGCCAGGTTCAGCCATGTCGGGCAGCGGGTGTCGTTCGAAACGCTTATCGACAGTTTTGAGGTTCAGCAGCCAGGCCTGGCACGCCTGGCGCGTGTGATTCACTACCTGGATGTGGGAGGCTACCAACCCTCCGAAGCACCCGGTATCGAGCGTGTCCTCGCCGGCTTGCGCGCAAGCATCGGCGATGACGACCAACTGACAACCGTTGCCGGGAGCATCTTCGATGGGCTGCTGACGGCTTTCGCAAGTGAGGAAATCGAAAATGGTTGATACCCCCTCCGCCGTGAGCGAACAGCCAGAGCCGCAAGCTGCGCTGCGGCCGGTCAGCTTGTTCGAGGCCTTCCTGTTCTGGCTCAAGCTGGGCTTCATCAGCTTTGGCGGGCCCGCCGGGCAGATTTCGATGATGCACCAGGAGCTGGTCGAGCGCCGTCGGTGGA